>SHYV01000110.1 GCA_009692605.1 Myxococcales bacterium | reverse complement strand
AGGCAGAGCACGTTCGCGTTGTTGTGCGAGCGAGTCGCCCGGGCCGAGAACGTGTCCGAGCACACCGCAGCCCGCACGCCCTTCACCCGGTTCGCCGCCATCGCCATTCCCTGCCCGGTGCCGCAGATCAGGATGCCAAGCGCTGTGCCGTCGGCGGCGACCTTGTTCGCCAGCGCTCTGGCGTAGTCCGGGTAGTCCGTGGAGGTGGACTGGTCGGTGCCCAGATCGACGACCTCGTAGCCGCGGGCGACGAGATGCTCGACCACGGCCCCCTTTAGGGAGAGACCCGCATGGTCGTTGGCGATGAAGAATCGGAACATGAACACCTCCCCGGAATGGGTCAAACCCCGCCAAACCGCTTGAACACCAGCGTCGCGTTCGTCCCGCCAAACCCGAAAGCGTTTGACACGGCAGCACCGACCCGGACCTCACGCGCGACATTCGGCACGTAGTCCAGATCGCAGGCGGGATCCGGGTTTCGCAGGTTGGCGGTTGGAGGAAGGATCCCGTAGTGCAACGCGAGCGCCGAGGCGATCGCCTCGACCCCGCCGGCCGCGCCGAGCATGTGACCGGTGACGCTCTTGGTGCTCGACACCATCAACCGGCGCGCGTGCTCCCCGAACACGCCCTTGATGGCCTGCGTCTCGGTCGCGTCGTTCATCGGCGTGCTCGTGCCGTGCGCGTTGACGTAGCCGATGTCCTCGGCGTTGAGCCTCGCGCTCCGCAGCGCGGCGATCATCGCTCGGGCAGCACCGGCGCCACCCGGAGGCGGTGCTGTCTCATGCCAGGCGTCGTTCGAGTGCGCATAGCCGACGATCTCGGCGTAGATCGTGGCACCGCGAGCCTTCGCGTGCTCCAATTCCTCCACGGCGACGATGCCTGCGCCCTCGCCCATCACGAATCCGTCCCGCTCCGCGTCGAAAGGGCGCGATGCGCTCTCCGGATCGTCGTTTCGCTTCGACAGGGCCTTCATCACCATGAAACCCGCGAGCCCAAGCGCCGTGGTCGCGCCCTCCGCCCCGCCTGCGAGGCACAAGTCCGCCTCATCGTCGCGGATCGACTTGAACGCCTCGCCGATGGAGTGGTTCCCGGTGGCGCAGGCGGTAGCGACGCACAGGCTCGGCCCCTGAGCCCCCATCTCGATCGCGAGGTGTCCGGCCGCGAGGTTTGAGAGGGCGCGCGGGATGAAAAACGGCGACAGCCCACGGTATCCGCGTTCACGGAAGGCTTCGGCCCCGGCGACGATCTCATTCAGCCCGCCGATCCCGGTCCCGATAAACATCCCGAAGCGCGGGTTGCCCTCGGCGTAGGGCGCCAGCCCGGCGTGGGCGAACGCCTCGCGCGCCGCGACGAGCGCGTACTGCGCGAACAGATCGAGCCGCTTGACCATCTTCCGGTCGATCAGTTGACTCGCGTCGAAGCCTTTCACCTCTGCGGCGATCTGCACCGGAAAGTCGGAAGCGTCAAAACGCGTGACGCGGCGGACACCCGAGCGTGCCTCCACCATGGCGTCCCACGTAGACGCGACGGTGTTGCCGCAGGGGGTGACCGCTCCGAGGCCGGTGATGACAACCCGGCGCACGGAGAGACCTACGGAGCCTTGTTGGAGATGTAGTCGATCGCGTCCTGAACGGTCGAGATCTTCTCTGCGTCCTCGTCCGGAATCTGGATCTGGAACTCCTTCTCAATCTGCATCACGAGCTCCACGATGTCCAACGAGTCGGCGCCGAGGTCGTCGATGAACGAGGCTGCGGGCACGACTTCCGTGGCGTTGACGCCCAGTGAATCGGCGATGAGGTCCTTGACACGACGCACGGTCTCTTCGTTAGCCATCAAATGCTCCTTTGCTACTTTGCTGCGGAGGTCGGGTATCCGGGCGGTTCCGGAAGCGCCACCGTCGTCACCCCTTCACCAGTCGACTCCCCACTTGAGTCCGCAGCTGCGGCACGAGGCCCGCCTGCACACAGCTGTGCGCGAATCGGAGCGCGCTCGCGACCGCTCGGGCGTCGGCGCGGCCATGCCCCACCACTGCCACGCCGTTCACCCCCAACAGCAGGGCCCCGCCGATGTTGTCGTAGGTCGTGCGCTGCCGGAACCGACGCCAGGCGCCGCTCAGCAGCCACGCCGCAAAGCGGTCGCTTCCACGCCGAAGGATCTCCTCCTTCAGGATCCGGGCGACCACCTCCACTGTCCCCTCGACCGTCTTGAGCATCACGTTGCCGACGAACCCGTCGCAAACCAGCACGTCGCACTCGCCCCGCATGGCCTGGAGCGGCTCGATGTTTCCCACGAAGTGCAGCCCCGTCGTCCCCGGGTGCCCACGCTCCTGCACCGACATCGCCTCAAGCAGTTGCCATGCCTGCCTGACCTGCTCGTTCCCCTTTCCCCGCTCCTCCCCGTTGGCGAGCAAACCGACACGAGGCCGATCGATACGCAGCACGGCGCGGGCGTAGGCATCCCCGAGCACGGCGAACTGGACCAGCACGTCGGCCTTGCAGTCCACGTTCGCCCCCAAATCCAGCAGGACAAGCTGTCCACCATCCCGCCGAGGCACCACCGTGGCGAGCGGCGGGCGGGTCACTCCCGGCACCGGACCCAGCACGTGGAGCGCGCACGCCATGGCCGCCCCAGAGTGCCCACAGGTCACCGCAGCGGTCGCCTGCTTGTCTCGCACCAACTCGAAAATGCGCCGGATGGAGCTGTCCGGCTTCTTGCGCAGCGGTGTAGTCGCCGGCTCGTCCATCTGGACCTGCTCGGCGGCGTGGACCACGGTCAGGCCATGCGGAACCTTCCCGCGCAGCTTCTCCGCGTTGCCCACGAGCACCACAGGCACACCCTGACGGTGCGCGAGCAGCGCGCCCGCCAGGATCTCTTCTGGCGCCCGGTCGCCTCCGAACGCGTCGAGGGCGATCACGCCCGACTTACTCGACTACTGGCGTCGACGCTTCCAGATTGTCCACGAACACCCGGACGCCACGGTACTCGCCGCAGGAGGGGCAGACGTGGTGGCGAAGCTTGGTCACGTTGCACTTGGGGCAGGCCTCGGTGGCCAACGTGTCGTGAAGGTGATCGTGAGAGCGGCGCATGCCGATGACGCTGCGGGAAGAACGCTTCTTGGGGACGGGCATGGCTTCAGACTCCGAATCGGGGGGCAGGTGGGCGCGAAGGCGCCGGGAACGGTGGGCGCGAGAGCGCCCAGAAAGAAACGGGGGCCTAACTGACTCCGGGCTTCCAGCCAGCCAGTGGGGCGAAGGGGTTGAGCGACCCATCCACCAACCGCGTCCCTGCGAGCGCAGCAAAGCGCGCGGAGCAAAGGGCATCTGTAGATGGGGCGTCGGGAAAAGCATCCTCGCAGACCCAGCGGGGAGGCCACTCTACCTGGATCGATTCTACGACCACGTCGGCCAGATTCAGCGCGATGCCGTCGTACTCGCTGGCGTCCGGCACCCCCTCAAGCTCCTCGGGCAGCGCAGGCCCGCCCGCGAGGTCGGCTTCACCGCGCTCGGGCACGGCGTCGATCGATGAGTAGACGCACGCGACGACCGGCGACAACGAGATCGGGACCAACTGGGTGCAGCGGTCGCACGGCACCTGCGCGTTGATCGCGAGGTTTCCCCGTACAACCATGTGCTTTCCATGTCGTTCCACCCGCAGGTGACCCTTGACGTCGTCCGACCCGAACGCCTCCATCGTCGCCGCGCCGGCCCATGCTCCCAGCGGAACCTCAAGCCCAGGGCCAGGTACAGAGTCGAGAGGGACGATTGGGAGGGGCACGAAGGACCTGTGAGTTGGAATCGACCCCGAGATCCCGGGGCCGGGGCGTCTATGACAGCGACCGATATGTGTCAAACCCGCGGCGACGCTCAGGCTGGACCCGCTGGACGGCGGGCCGGCCGGGCCATAGCCCTCGGCCGGATCCTGGAGCCCACCTTGCCAATCTATGAGTACGCGTGCCCCGACTGCGGCCACAAATTCGACGAAATCCAGAAGTTCTCGGATGATCCCATCACGCTCTGCCCGAAGTGCGCCGAGACCAACGTCAAGAAGCTCATCAGCCAGACCTCGTTCATCCTGAAGGGGGGCGGCTGGTACAAAGACCACTATGGACTGAAGCCCGCGGGCGGCGAAGGGTCTGGCGCCAGCAGCGACGCCAAGACGGAAGCCAAGGAGACCGGGCCCAGGGACGGCGCGAAAGACAGCGGCGGCGCGAAAGACAGCGGCGGCGCCAAGGACAGCGGCGGCGCCAAGGACAGCGGCGGCGCCCCGGCAGCGGCCAGCGCGCCGAGCGCTCCGGCCAGCAGCGGGTCCGCAGGGACCTCAGGCTCGAGCACCTCGTGAGCGCCCGGATCCTCGATGGAAAAGCAGCGGCGGCCGACGTTGCCGAAGCGCTGAGGCCGCGAATCGCGGCGCTGTTGGCGCCCGAGGCCTCCGGCGGGATCGGCCGGCCGCCGGGCCTCGCGGTGGTGCTGGTCGGCGACGACCGCGCGAGCGCGGTCTACGTCCGACTGAAGACCCGCCGTGCCGAGGACCTGGGCATGCTCCATCGCCAGGTCACCCTGCCCGCGAGCACGACAGAAGCTGAGCTCCTCGCCATCATCGACGACCTGAACGCTGACCCGCAGATCGACGGCATCCTCATTCAGGTCCCGCTCCCTCGCGGAATCGACAAGGACCGCGTCCTCGACCGCGTCCACCCCCGGAAGGACGTCGACGGGTTTCATCCGGTGAACACCGGCCGGCTCTGGCAGCGGCGCCCCACCTTCATCCCGTGCACCCCGGCGGGCGTCGTCGAGCTGCTCAAGCGCACCGGTGTAGCCCTCGGAGGCAAGGACGCTGTGGTGATCGGACGATCGAACATCGTCGGAAAGCCGATGGTGGCGCTGCTCGAGCAGCTCGATTGCACGGTCACTCTGGCGCACAGCCGGACGGTCGACCTGGCCGGGGTCGTCGGCAGAGCGGACATCGTAATCGCCGCGGTGGGCGTGCTCGAAATGGTCAAGGGCGATTGGATCAAGCCGGGGGCCATCGTCATCGACGTGGGCGTCAACAAGCGCGACGACGGCAGGCTGGGTGGCGACGTGGAATTTAATGGCGCCGCCAAGCGGGCCAGCTGGATCACCCCCGTGCCCGGGGGCGTCGGCCCGATGACCATCGCGATGCTGATGGCGAACACGGTGCGAGCGGCCGAGCAGGCGCGGACTTGAGCGGAGGTTAGCAGGCGGCGTGCGCGTGCCATTCCTTCACATGCCCCCCCTCGATCCTGCCCCCGCTCACGCCCTGCTCCGATTCCTGTCAGCCTGTCTGCTGGTCGCGGCGATGGGCAGCGGGCTCTCACACGCAGCGCCCGGAGCGGTGGACCCGGATGGCCAAAGTCAGGCGACCGGGGGCCCGCCCACCAAGACCACGTCCCAGCTGCTCTCCGATCTGGGGTCGGACAACGGGCCCAACCGGCTGTACGCGGCCCGAGCGCTCAAGGCGCAGCTTACGAGGGCGCTCAAGCTGGTGGAGCATGCGAGGCCGGGAAGTCTGGCCGGTGACGAGGCGTTGTCCATTCTGGACGAGCTGGATGTCCGACTGCCGGAGCAGTGCATGGCGGCGCTCGAGCACAAGAACGTCGTCGCCCCCGCGGCAGAGATGCTCATGCTGCTGGGCGAGAAGGACGCGCTGCCGGCGATCACCGACGCCGCATCGAAGGAGGGCCGGAAGGGCGTGCTGAAGCGACTTCGGGCGGCAGAGAGTGCTTTGCTGGGCCTGCCCGCAGCTGAGCCCGCGCCGATGCCCGGGAGCGCGGCGATCGACCACGCCTCCCACGCCATCGCGGCCCGGTGAACCCCCCGGAGGCGCTATTTCTGGCGTGCCTGGTCAGCGGAGTGCTGGTCCCCGTGCCCGAGGACGCGCCCTTGTTGCTCGCCGGGCTGGCGATCAGCCGGGGTGAGCTCTCCGCGCCCGTCGCAGCGCTCATCGGCGTGACGTCCACGCTCTCGCGGGATGGCTTCCTCTACGGGCTCGGCCGCCTCGCAGGACCGCGCCTTCATGCGTTGCTGGAGAAGGTCATCGGACCCCAGCTTGGCCGGGCGATCGACCGGTTCGAGGGCAGAAGTCAAGGTCAGCAAGACGGCCTTTTGTTCCTGACCCGCTTCGCCGTCGGCATGCGCGGCCCGCTGTACATCGTCGCGGGCTTGCTGGACATTTCGCTGCGCCGATTCCTCGTGCTGGACGTCATCGGGCTGCTGATCCACGTACCGCTCGTGCTCGCCCTTGGGGCGTACTACGGAGAGGACGCCGCCACCGCACTTCAGGGCCTGCTCACTCACCAGCAGCCCGTAGTGCTCGGGCTCACGGCGCTCGTACTCGCCGCCTGGCTGCGGCGGCGAGTACGACGGGCACGGGCTGCGCGGTAGGCAGCAGGATACCGACGCTTGTGCCCTTCGCCGTCGTCATCGCCCGCCACGGAGGCCCAGAGGTCCTTGAGCGCAGGGAGGTCCAGGCCTGCCACGCCGGAGGGGGGGAGGTGCGGGTGCGCGTGACCCACGTCGCGCTGAATCACCTCGACACCTGGGTACGTCGCGGCGTCATCGGCCATGATTTCGGCCTCCCGAGGATCCCGGGGAGCGACGTGGCTGGCGTGATCGACACCCCCGCGGGCCCGCGCTCCGTCGTCTTGCACCCCTCCTGGGGCTGCTCCACCTGCGCGGCCTGCCTGGCCGGGCACCAAAACCGGTGCGCCAGCTTCAAGCTGCGCGGCGAGAACACCGACGGTGGGCTGCGGTCCGAGCTGGTTGTACCTGCCTGGCAGTGCCTGCCGCTGCCCGCCCACCTCCAGCCTGCAGAAGCTGTAGCGCTCCCACTCACGCTCCTCACCGCATGGCACATGCTGGCCTCCCGCGCGAGGCTACAGCGCGGCGAGCGAGTCTTGGTGCAGGCCGGAGCCAGCGGGGTCGGGGTGATGGCGATCCAGATCGCCCTGCTGTACGGCTGCGAGGTACACGCCACCGCCCGCACTCCGGAGCGGCGAGAGCGGCTGCGCGAGCTCGGGGCGACGCCCTGGGAGTACGAACAGGTGGGCGTCCGCGGGGGGCTGCGCGACGTCGACGTGGTCTGCGAGAGCGTGGGAGAGGCCACATGGGAGGCGAGCGTGAAGGCGCTGAAATGGGGAGGACGGCTGGTGATCTGCGGCGCGACCAGCGGAGCCGTCGCCCAGATCAACCTCCGGGTCCTGTTCTTCAAGCAGCTTGACCTGCTCGGGTCGACCATGGGCACCGCGTCGGACCTTGCTGCAGCCTGGCGCGAGGTGATCGACGGGCGCATCCGTCCCATCGTCCACGCCGTCCTGCCGCTGGAGCAGCTCGCGGCCGGCCACGCGATGCTCGAGAGCCGGTCGGTGTTCGGCAAGGTAGTCATCGAACTTCCTCAGGCCGACGCATGAACACCGGATACCACCCAGACAGCGCACTTCCCAAATGGACCGACGGGCTCGGCGCAGACGGGCGCTGGAAGGAGTCCCCCGAGGACTTCGTGGTTGAGGAATTGCCGCTCGCCCCGCCCACCGGCGACGGGGAGCACCAGTGGTTCCGCATCCAAAAGAGCGGACGGACCACGCTCGACGTCGTCTCCGCCCTCGGCAAGCTAGCCGGCGTGAGCCCGGACGCCGTCGGCTACGCCGGAATGAAGGACCGCTGGGCGCTGACGACTCAGGAATTCACGGTCCAGCTGGGCAAGCCGGTGTTGGCGGACGCGCTGCGCGACGAAGGCTACACGCTGCTTGCCAGCTCCAAGACGAGAAAGCGGCTGCGTGTCGGTCAGCTTCAGGGCAACCGGTTCGCGCTGAAGATCCGCGATGGAGACGCCGTCGTAGCCGCCGAGCGGTGCGAGCGCCTGCGCCTGTCCAACATGCCGAACTACTACGGCGTGCAGCGGGTCGGCGGCGAGGCTCCGCTTCAGGGCGAAGCCATCCTGCGAGGCGGCGGCCCGCGTCTGAACTACAACCAGCTCAAATTCACGCTGTCTGCCTACCAGAGCGTCCTGTTCAACCGCGTGCTGGCGCGACGGGGCCGCGCCCGGCTCGCCGGGGATCTGGAGGTCGCAGGTGTCCCGACGGGGCCCATGTTCGGGCCGACCATGGCCTGGCCGGGGGGCGAAGCGGCCGAGCTGGAGCGGACAATCCTCCGCGAGGCGGAGCTACCCGACGACGCGTGGTACCGGTTCCCGAAGCTGACTCAGGGCACCCGCCGCGCGCTTTGGGTCGCGGTCGATCCGCAGGTCGAGCCGCTCGGGGCCAACCTCACGGCCACAGGCGGATCGGGTGACTTCTGGATCCGGTTCTCGCTGCCCGCCGGCAGCTACGCCACCGTCCTTCTTGAGGAGATCCTGTGATCACACATGCCGAGCCGGGAAGGCGCCTGAAGCTCAACGACATCGACCCGGCCGCGAAGGGGCCGTACGACGGGAAGGATGACCCGCGGGTCGCTGCCGATCTGGCGAAGGGCAGCGCCCGCCTGATCGAGCTGCAGGACCGGCTCATGGCGGAGGGCAAGCAGTCGCTCCTCGTCGTGCGAGCCCGTTGGGACGACCATCAGGAGGCCTATGAGGACGCGATCGAAGCGACCTCTACCCCCGAGGCACCCTGGCATGTCGTCTCCGCGGACCGGAAATGGGCACGCGACCTCGCGGTGACCCGACTCCTGATCGAGACGCTGGAGAGGATGGACCCACAATACCCGAAGCCGAGCTACGACCCCTCGAAGATCAAGATCGAACGGTGAGCGCCGAGCAGCGCGTGGTCTACACCTCGGCCGTGGCCTCAGAGCTCGGCGACCTGCCCGGTGAACCTGTCGGCATCGGACTCTGCGCGGCTCTGCTGGGCACCGCCGCGCTGATCGAGCGCCTCAAGCCCGACCTCGTCCTCTTTGTCGGCACAGCGGGTGCACTCCCAGGGACCGCCCAGCCCACGCTGGCGATCGGCTCCGTGGTTCAAGTCGGCGTGGCGCTGCTCGGCGACGCAGCCCTCGCGCTGGGACTAGGCTACGCCCCGCGGCACCCGGGGCCACTGACCACTCCGCTGCTGCCCGCAATTCGCGGGGTAGCTGCGATCACCAACCTCGCCATAACGACCGACCCCGCGCTCGCCGCGCTCCACGCAGGCCACGCGCAGGCCGAGCACATGGAGGCCTACGGGGTCGCCCTAGCGTGCGATAGGGCCGGAGTGCGGTGGGCTTGCGTGCTCGGGATCACCAACGTGGTGGGGCCGGACGCGCACGCGCAGTGGCTGGCGAACCGCGCTGGGTGCGAGGCAGCGGCTCGGTCGGCCGCCAGCGAAGGAGCCCGAGCGTCCGTCCTTCCCCTCAACGGGCTTTCTTGATACTCCCCGCCGTCGCCCTGGACCCCGTTCGTGACCAACCCCCCAATCCCCCGTGAGCTTGTCCACCGCCTCTCCGAGGCCTGCGCCGAGGCGGGGATGTCCTTCCAGCCCATCGCCAAGCGGTCCCTCGAGAACCAGAGCCGACTCGTCCGTTTCTTCAAGGCCAACCTGCCGGTCATGGCTGCGCAGCCCGGCGAGGTGTCCCTGTACCTCCTCGCGGTGGTCGTCCGCATCTTCGAGCAGTGTGGCGGGAAGCTCGACCGCGTCGGCGAGCCCGAGATCCAGCGGGCCACCGCGAAGGTCCACGCCGCGGCGGGTCGCGCGGGGTTGATGCCGGCGGGAGACGACTTCCCCAACCGGGTTCGGTCCGTCGTCGATCGCGCACAGCCCCACATCCTCGACGAGGCCCTGCACGCCCTGTTTGAGCGCGAGGAGCGCAAGGATCAGGAGATCGACATGGACAGGGAACAGTCCACCCTTGTCTTCCTCATGCTCTGGGCGGCCACCGAGGCGATGGACTCCGTCTGGCGCTCGCCAACCCGACCCGTCTGGGACAACCCGCCCGGAGGCACGTGATGGGCCTGAGGGACCGCCTGAAGGGCGCCGTCAAAAGGGTCATCGGGGGGGGCGACGCCCCGAAGGCAGGGGCCGGTCAAACCACAGGCGTCGGCAAGGATACGCCAGATGGCTGGCGCGTCGTGGCGCCGGTGGGCGCTATCAAGGAAGGAGCCGCCGGAACGTACGGGCACAACAACAGTCGGGTCGTCGCCATCTTCCTGAAGGACGGCACGTACTACGCGGTGGACAACGAGTGCCGCCACGAAGACGGCCCAGTTGGAGAAGGTGCGATTAAGGGTTGTCTGGTCAAGTGCCCCTACCATGAGTGGGAGTACGATTTCACGACCGGAAAGTGCACGACCCAGCCTGACTCGCGACTCGAAACCTACGGCGTGCGCGTACAGGACGGGTTCATTCAAGTCGGCCCGGTGCTCACTCCAGGCACCACGATGCGGGGCGGCGAACACAACGACGGTCTCAAGGTGATCACGCGATGAGTGCAGTAATTGGCGCATCTTTGGCCCAAGGCCAGACCCTCAAGGACCTCACCACGGCCCTCGGCGCGCTCAAGGAGGGCGGCAAGCCGGTCTCCATCAGCGTAGAAGGGCGCTGTGTACCGTACCTCGGCGATACGGTCGCCGGGTGGACCGACGGTCCGCCGAGCAGCACCGTGCTGTGGTTGCTGTCCGCCAAGGACCCACAGGCAGACGCGTGGCGGCGCTGGACGATCTCCCGGGTGTCAGGTGGCTACCAAGTTGGGTGCTTCCCCACCCACTTTCACAACGCGCAGGATCCGCTGGCTCCGGGTGTGCCGCCGAGCTCCAGCAAACGCAGGTAGCCCGCCCCGGGTTCAGAACCCCATCTCCTCCGGCCGACGGTACCGCAGCAGCCTGTGGAGGATCCGAAGTTCAAGGGGAGCACGAAAAACTGCAGCTTCCCAGCGCAACTTTCCCAGGACCTGCAACCCGCGGCGGGATGCAGCGCCAAGCCGGATGTCGGTGTGCGTCGGGAACCGCGCGTTCAGCACGGTCTCGAAGTCAGCCACCCGGCGAATCAGCTCGGGCGTGATCCAGGGCGTAAGTGGATTCCTTCGCTGCGCGAACGTGGACCAGACTGGGCCTACCCAATCATCGAGTGTGGCAGGAAAGCTGAACCCACCCGCCTTCGCCGTGTCGTACATCCCGGGCAGCGGTACCGGCGTATACAGGTAGAGGATGATCTCGCAGTCCGGGTTCTCCCGCTTCAGGGTTCGGATCAGCGAAAATGTGCGTTCGGCTTCCTGTAATGGGTCACCCGGGGTGCCCAGCACAAAGCTGAACTCGGGCCGCACGCCGTGCCTGCGGGCCAGCCGGTTCAAGCTCCCGATGTCCGCAACCCGCAAGCCGCCCTTGTCCATGCGCGCGAGGACCTCATCGTCCCCAGACTCGGCGCCGTAGAAAACCATGCGGAGGCCGGAGCGCGCCATGGCCTCCCAGGTCTCGCCGGAGAAGCCGAGCATCGTATCAATGCGAGCCTCTCCCCACCAGGCGACCCCCAGCTTCGTGATGCCCGCAGCCACTTCGGCCGTGCGCTTCTCCCAGGCGAAGAAGTTGTTGTCGTGGAACTCGATGCCCGTCGCACCGTACTCCCGCACCAATCGCTGGGTCACACGCACCACGTGCTCGGCAGGGTCTGGCAGCCAACGCCCCTCGTAAACGTTTACGACCGCGCAGAAATTGCAGACGTACGGGCACCCAACGCTGGTGTGGTGGTTGAACGTACGTTCCCCGAGGAACGTACGGGCGGCGTAACGGTCCATGTCCAGACGTTCGTAGGGGAAATCGGCGAAGGATGCCGAGGGCCTCATCGGCGTCGAGGCGGTTCGATGCACCCCCGCTCCGCGCCTGAATGCGATGCCGGGCACCTCGGCGAGATCGTGCCCGCCCTCGAGAGCATGAAGCAACGCGGGGATGACGCCCTCGCCCAGCCCGAGCGCGACGCCGTCGATCATCGGGTCGGCGAGGCAAGCATCGACGTGAATGCCAGGGAAATACCCGCCCCACCAGATCCGGAGGCCCGGGTACCGCGCCTTGAGTGCGCGGCAGGTGGGCACGGCGACGCGGAGCTGCGGCCCGGGCATGACGGTGACGAACAAGACGGCATCGGGCTGTCCACACAGCCGCTCAAGCGCAGCACCGGAGTCCGGGTCCACGTTCTCGTCCACCAGAGCCCACGGAAACCCCGGTGGGATCACCCGCGCGAGCGCGAGGACAGAGAGGGGGAGCCGCCGGTGAGCGCGCTGAGCCCGTGGGTTGTACAGGACGACGTTCACCGCAGCCTCCGGAAGACGCACACGGTGTGGTCCCCGAAATGGCGGAGCAGGGGAAGGGCCCCGAGGCGCGCATCGAGTCGGCGCCAGGCAGCCGATCCGGCGTGGAGATCGGGCGCGGGAACCAGCGCACCGAGCGCCTCGACGGCCTCCAGCCTGAACGCAGGGAGCGCTCGGGCGAGGTCGGCTGCAGTCCACCAATGGACTGGCACCTCCTGCTCACCGAGCGGCACCACCGAACGTGCCGGGGAGCCCACCGCCCGCTGCCGCAGAGTCGTCATCCAGCCGCGACGCCGGGCGAGGGCACGAACCCGCCCGCGGACCAGCATGTGCACCGCCTCGGCGAGGCAGAACGGCCCCATGACGACGAGCACAGCCAGCGCGCCCGGGCGCAACCGGCAGGCAAGGCCTCGGCCGAACGCCGCGAGACCATCAGAATCAAGGCAGTTTAACGCACCAAAATTCGAAAGTGCGGCGTCGAATTTACCCAGATCCGGCATGTCCAGAAGCTCTTCGGCGCGGCCCCGATGGACTCGTGCCCCCCTGGCCGTCGCGAGCGCCGCCATCCCGCCGGAAGGCTCAACCACGACAGCATCGTAGCCGAGGGCAGTGAGGATGCACGCATCCACGCCCGTCCCGCCGCCTATGTCCAGCACCCGCGCCGCAGGGGCGATGTCCGAGACGGCGTGCACGAGGGTGCGACACCGCCAACTCTGCGCGGTCGGGTGGGCCTCCCACGTTGCGTACTCGCGAGCGTGTTGGTCAAAGGCAACCAACGTGCCGGCGGGCGGGCGAGAGACCGAGCGATGAGAAGAGTTGAGCACGCCTTCGTTGACACGGATAGAGGCCACTCCCTACCATGCCGTCTGTCTGTTCGCCTCCCGCGAACCCGTCCCTCGGAGTCTCCCCATGTTGCGCCGCGTCGTTGTAGCCTCCCTCGTTGTTCAGCTTGCACTAGGGCTTGGCGCGATCAGCGCCCCGGCCAGCACCCCTGGCCTCGCCTGGGCCGACCCCGTGTTTGAGGGCCTCGGCGTCATCGACCTACTGCAGCCGACTGGCCTTGTGAGCGATGGCACCACGCCGGTAGACCTCTACGTTCTGGCCCTCACTCCCGATGGCGCGCCGATCGTCGGCCTCAAGGGGAAGCCGACGGCTTCAAGCGGCACGACCACTGAGCTCACCGAGACCGGCGGCGGCCTATACAAGTTCACGTTCACACCGGCCAAGGCGGACTCGAAGCAAACGGTCACCCTCGCGTTCAAGTCGAAGCTACCCTCGAAGGAGCCTGTTGCCCGGACCTGGAGCGTGAGCGTGGCCCCACCGGTCAGCCATCAGCTTAGCGTGAGCGTCAATCCAACGGCCATCACGCTCGGCGTCGACCGGGCCGCCAGCCTCGCGTTCAAGTTGGCCGGCGGGACCGGCCAGTCCCTCGCGGGGGTCGACTTGGTCACCAACGTGACCGTCGGCAAGGTCGACAACCTCACCAACCTCGGCGCCGGCCAGTTCAGCGCGCTCTACACGCCTCCAACCACAGCATTCCCGCAGCTCCTGCTCCTGACCAGCGTGGACCGGCGGGATCCGGACGCGACCTTCGCGTCCGCTGTCGTGCCGCTCATGGGCAAGGTCGACTTCGGCGTGCAGGTGCTGCCGAACAGCCATGTTCAGATCAAGATCGGCGACCGGGTGTTCGGGCCGATTCTGGCGGACGCACAGGGGCGGGCGAGCGTGCCCATCATCGTCCCGCCCGGCACGGAGACCGCCACCAAGACACAGATTGCCCCAGACGGCAAGCTGACGGAGTCGCCCCTCGACCTGAAGGTACCCGAGCGCCGGCGTGTCGCGCTGTTCCCCACGGCCACCGCGGTCCCCTCCGACACGCGTTTTGGGGTCCCGATCCGCACGTTGGTGGTTACCCCCGATGGCCGGCCGGACGACAACGCGCTCGTCGCCATCACGTCCACCGCGGGCAGCGTCAGCGCCCCCAAGAGCCAGGGCGGTGGCATCTATCTGGCGACCTTTACGCCACCGACCAGCAACGCGAACACCCAAGTCACGCTGACCGTGAGCCTGTCCAACGGATCCTCCGAGCAGACGGACTCCACCACGCTCAACCTCGTACCCGTTCGGCCGGCGAAGGTAGCGCTGACCGCCGAACCCGCGCTGCTCACCCCCACCGCGGACGGCTTCCGGGTCTTCGCCAAGGTCACCTCGGCGGATGGCCAAGGCCTCGGCGGGCGAGCGGTCACCTTCGGGGTCAACGGCGGCAAGGTCAAGGAGATCAAGGACCTCCGGAACGGCGACTATCAGGCCACGTTCACCACCACCGGCAACGGTCCAGTCGAGCTGACGGCGGGAGTAGGCACAGCCGCCACCGGGAACCCGTTCGCCCGGGTGCTGGTGATCTCAGGGACCAACCGCCTCGCGAACGACGGGGCCACTTCGGTCCTCCTCACCGTCATGAGCGTCGACCAGTACGGCTACCCGGTGGGCAACATCCCTGTGAACCTGCGGCTGATCAGCGGCGACGGCGCGCTGCCCAGCTCAACGACCACGGGACCCGATGGTACCGCACGAGTCTACTACACCGCAGGCCGAAAGGCGCAGACCGTGTCCATTGAGGCCACAGCCAACGACGCGACCGCAGCGATCACGCTGGTGCAGGCGCCCACCGGATTGGTTTTGCCCGTGCTGCCGATCGTCGCCACGAAGGCGGTGGCGGGCATGATGGCCGAGTGGGCGGCGACCATCTCGCCCCTACGGATTGAGCGCGAAGGCATGACCGGTGCAGTCCTGAACCCGACGGCGCTGCCCGCGGCCGCCGGGGATCGCCCAACCAAACTGGCAATCTCCTCGGACCCTGCGACGGTCTCCCCGGGCGGGACTGTCGTCCTCAAGTTGCAGCTGCTCAACGTCGAAGGTCGAGGGATCGGCGGCGCACCCTTGGAATTCCTGACCTCCGCCGGAGCGCTCGGCCCAATCAGCGACAAGGGCAATGGAAACTACGAGGTGACGCTGCTGATCCCCCCGACAACCACCGGGGAGGTCAAGGTCTCCGTCGCGACGCGAGATGGGTTGCTTTCGCAATTCCTGAAGATCCCGGTGAGCGGCACCGCGGCGGGATGGACCGGGACCAATCCGTTCGCGACGAGCGGCGACCCCTACGCTCAACTGCCCGCCACGACCCCGGAACCCATGGGGCAGACCCCGGTCGTCACCCCGGTGGCGAAGGCCCCGAAGGCCCCGAAGCCCGAGCGCGCTGCAGAGGCCGATGGCGAATTCCCGTGGCTCCGGATCCGCGGCGGCTACACCCTCGCGGGGTACGGCTACAACCAGCAGCCGCTCGATCAATCGGCCACGCTGTTTCCCAAGCCGGTGCAACTGGACGCCGTGTCTCAGGGTGGCACCGTGACGGCGCTCGCGTTCGTACCCGGGGTCAAGTACGTCGGCGGCGAGCTGGCGCTTCGGGGTATCCGCTACAGCCTGGACCCTACGGCGCTCTGCGAGGCGCTCGGGCGTCCCTGTGCGGACTCCGCGGCGATCGCGAATTGGGTCACCGATGTACGGCTGGTGGGCGTCGCGCGGTACCCCTTCGAGTCCGGCAAAAGCCAGTTCTGGGTCGGCGCGCGCGTCGGAGGCGCTCTGAACAACGTGCTTGTGATCCAGGCGGCCAAGAACAAGCTGAATCTGACCCCCATCGCGATCGGCTCGCTCGCGTTGGGCGCCGAGCTGGGGGCGAACATCGGGTCGAAGGTCTTCTTCCGCACCGACTTCACAGAGTACCTCGCTGGGTTCACCGCTCCGTATACGCACAGCTTCAACGTGGAAGGAGGCTTCGCCTTCCTGCCGAACGTCTACGCGAGCGTCGCCTACGATCTCTCAATCCGAAAGATCGACGTGCTCGACAAATCTGGGAACAAGATCGGAGAGGTGTCGGACGTGCAGGGAGCGCTCCGTGGCCAAACCAACGACCAAGGCACACCGGCCCCCGCGGACGACACCACCAGCCACATCCCGCTCGGCTTCACCTTCTCGATCGGCGCCCAGTTCTGAGCAACACCGCCGTCCTAAAGGCCGAGCGGAGCTAACCGCGGACCACCGAGTCGAAGGTGGTGCCGCGCAGCTCGCGCAGCTTCTTGCGGGCATCGTAGACCGTGGACGCCCCGGCTTGGATACCAGCCACTGCGTATTGCAGAGCGCCGGGATTCCAGAACTGCC
>SHYV01000109.1 GCA_009692605.1 Myxococcales bacterium | reverse complement strand
GACCCGGCTCCAGGAGTAGTACGGGCCGTGCCGGGCGGCGGGGTCGGTCTGGCAGGCACAATGCTTATTTCCGCACTTCATCATCCGGTCTGACACGCTGCCCCGCCGCATCGGTACCAAGGGCGGCAACGCGGAAAGGATGGTCTGAAGTTCGGGCGGGAGCGAGCTCAGGTCAGGCATGGGTTCACCTTCGGATACTATATCCGACGGTTATATGCCGCGCCACAGCGGCTCAAATCGCGGTTTCACGAACGTGGCGTGCGCCCGGCGAAATGTGCGGGCTTGACTTCATTTCGTGTTGTGATTACACTAATGGCGTCAACCGCAACGCCGCCCCCCATCGATCCCGGAGTCGCCATGCGCAACATCAAGGTCGCTGCCGCCGCCATCAACCAGATTCCGCTCGACTGGGAGGGGAACCGCGCACGGCTCCTCCGCGTGCTCGCCGAGGCCCGCGCGCAGAGGGTTGGCGTGCTTTGCCTGCCCGAGATGTGCCTCACCGGCTACGGGTGCGAGGACGCTTTTCATGCCCGCCACGTCGTCGACACGGCCTGGGCCGAGCTAACCCAGCTGTTGCCGGCCACCGTTGGGATGGTGGTCAGCTTCGGCCTGCCGGTGCGGCACCGGAATGGGCTTTACAATGCCGCTGTGCTCGTCGTGGATGGGCGCGTCGCCGGCATCGTGTGCAAGCGACACCTCGCCGGTGACGGCGTGCACTACGAGCCGCGCTGGTTCAAGTCGTGGCCGGCGGATGTCCGGGCCGTCGCCGAGCTGCCGGCGGAGATCCCCGCGCATGAGGTCGGTGTCCCGCTTGGGGACGTTCATTTCAACGTCGGTGGCGTGCGCATCGGGTTCGAGATCTGCGAGGACGCCTGGGTGGCCCAACGCCCCGGCGCAGAGCTGGCCCGACAGGGCGTCGACCTCATCCTCAATCCCAGCGCCTCCCACTTCTCGTTCGGCAAGCACCGGATCCGCCAGCGATTCGTCAGCGAGGGCAGCCGTGCGTTTGGGGTGACCTACGTGTACGCGAACCTGCTTGGCAACGAGGCGGGTCGCGTCATCTACGACGGGGGTACGCTCATCGCTTCGGGGGGCGATCTGGTCGCCCGTGGGCGTCGGTTCAGCTTCCTGGATCATGAGCTACTCACCGCCGTCGTGGACCTCGACCGTACCCGGACCGGCCAGATCCGCAGCGCCAGCTTCCAGCCCGAGGTGTGGGATCGCGGGGACTGCGTCACCGTGCCCTTCATGGTGCCCGAAGTGGCCATTGACCTGCGGACGCGCGCCGTCGAGGCTTGGGAGTCCGGCCCTTACGTCAAGGAAGAGGAGTTCACCCGGGCGGTCACCCTCGGCCTCTGGGACTATGTCCGAAAGAGCGGCTCCAGCGGCTTCGTCCTTTCCCTGTCGGGGGGGGCCGACTCGTCGGCCTGCGCGGTGCTGGTGCGGCTGGCGGTGCGGCTGGCCCAGCTTGATGGCTGCTCGTCCGGGCTCGCGAGCGGCGACCCTGCGGTCTCTGGCCCGCTGGTGTGCGTGTACCAGAGCACCGTCAATTCCTCTGCGAAGACGCTGGAGAGCGCCCGGCAGGTCGCAGCCGGCGTAGGAGCGGAGTTTCACGTCATCGATGTGGACGTCGTCGTCGCAGCCTACCGAGCGATGGCAGAGAGCGTCGTTGGGAGGGCGCTGACGTGGGAGCAGGATGACATCGCGTTGCAGAACGTCCAGGCGCGCGCTCGGGCGCCGAGCGTGTGGATGCTCGCCAACCTCCGAAATGCGCTGCTCCTGACCACGTCCAACCGCTCCGAGTCCGCCGTGGGGTATGCGACGATGGACGGCGACACATGCGGGGGGCTCGCACCCCTCGCGGGCATCGACAAGCTCTACCTTCTTTCCTGGTTGCGTTGGATGGAGAAGGTTGGCCCGGAGGGCATCGGCCCGCTCCCTTTTCTCTCGGTTGTGAACGCCTTGCAGCCCACCGCCGAGCTCAAGCCGGCAGGCGACAACCAGACGGACGAGAAGGACCTCATGCCCTTCCCGGTGCTCGACCGCATCGAGCGCTTCGCGGTCTGCGACAAGCAGTCCCCGGCGGAGGTCCTCGTCCGCTTGCGTGTGGAGTTTCCTATGCATCCCGAGGCCGCTCTTCGGCTGTGGACGCGCCGGTTCTTCACGCTTTGGCGCAAGAACCAATGGAAGCGCGAGCGCTACGCCCCCTCCTTCCACCTCGATGATACCAACCTCGACCCGCGCAGCTGGTGCCGCTTTCCGATCCTGTCTGCCGCCTGGGTGCGGGAGCTGGCCGAGATGGACGACGCCGCGGACCTGACCGGGGGTGGCGCTTGACCGACGGGTTCACCTATCGTTGGCCTCGCCCCGCGCTGACGGTGGACGTGGCGCTCTTTGGCCTGCAGGCTGGGCAGCTCTCGGTGCTGCTCATCCGCCGGCGGCTCCCCCCGTTCGAGGGCTGGTGGGCGCTACCCGGTGGGTTCGTTCGGTTGGACGAGGGGCTTGAGTGGGCCGCTCGGCGTGAGCTGGAGGAAGAGGCCGGTGTTCGCCCTGCCTGGATCGAGCAGATCGGCGCGTTCGGAGCCCCCGGGCGCGATCCGCGTGAGCGTGTAGTCAGCGTCGCCTGGTGGGCGCTGCTTCGCGCTGACGAGCACGCACCGGTCGCTGCATCCGACGCGAGCGAGGTCCGGTGGCACCCCGTCGCGTCCTTGCCGGCGCTCGCCTTTGACCACGCAACGATGGTCACGGCAGCGCTGCACCGACTGCGTCAACGGGCCTGGGAGTCCGCGATCGGGGCCGAGCTGCTTGGGGAGCAGTTCACGCTCGGCGAGCTCCAGACCGTACAGGAGTCCCTGCTTGGCCACCCGCTCGACAAGCGCAACTTCCGGCGTCGGATGAATGAATCTGGGCTGCTCGTCGAGGCCGGCGAGGCCCGCAGCGAGGGACCGGGCCGGCCGGCTCGCTTGTTCCGGCTGGGCGACCGTATGCGCGGGGCTCCGTTGGGCTCCACGAGGGAGAACGAATGAATTTAGACAGCATGAACGCGCTCTTGCTCATCGACATCCAGAACGATTTCCTGCCGGGTGGGGCGCTCGCCGTCTCTCACGGAGACGAGGTGATCGCCGCGGCAAACAGGCTGATCTCTGGCTTCCCGCTGGTCATCGCGTCGCAGGACTGGCATCCTGCGGGCCATGGGAGCTTCGCGTCGGCTCAGGGTGGGGTGCCCGGTACACTTGGGACGCTCGCGGGGCTGACACAGGTGCTGTGGCCGGATCACTGTGTGCAAGGCACGCGCGGCGCCGACTTTGCGGCCGCGTTGGACATGCGTCGGGTGGAGGCCATATTTCGTAAGGGCGTGGACCCGACGGTGGACAGCTACTCGGCCTTTTGGGACAACGGAAGGCGGCGGTCGACCGGCCTCGCGGGCTACCTGCGTGAGCGGGGGGTGTCGTGTGTGACCGTCTGTGGGTTGGCGACTGACTACTGTGTTCGGTTTACCGCGTTGGACGCGGTCGACGCCGGGTTTGAGGTCACGCTCGCGCTGGGCGCGTGTCGGGGTGTTGAGCTGGCAGCGGGGGATGTGGAGCGGGCGGTGGAAGAGCTGCGGGCGAGGGGAGTGAAGGTGATGCTCTCTTAAAGAGCCATTTTTTGGCCTTGCGTGGTGGACGCCCGTAGCGTATCTTGCCCCCATGTCCTCCCTCGCCTACGACCTCGAGTTTGACGCTCTCCCGACTCCTGCTCCGGCGGCCGCCCCGAAAAAGCCGCTCACGCTCGAAGCTCTTCGCGCCCAGCTCGGGAAGCTTCCGACGGTTCGTCCTGGGTATCTCCCGATGGCTGTGCCCGCTGCGGACTCGTGGCTGGGGGGGTGGCCGGTCGGCGCGTTGAGCGAGGTCGCGGGGCTGCCGGGGAGCGGGCGGTTCGCGTTGATCCTCCCGATCATGCGTCGCCTCGCGCGGCAGGGGCAGCGCGTGGTCATCGTCGATCCGGGGCAGACCTTCCACCCGCCCGCGCTTGCCGGCCCCGTGGAAGCCGTCATCCTCCTGCGGCCTGCTCCTGCACAGGCTGCGTGGGCTGCGGAGCAGGTCGCCCGCGCAGGCGCCGTGCCGCTCGTCGTGCTGCTCGACCTGGGGCCGCTGGGGCGCTCCGGGGTGCGGCTCGCAAAGGCCGCTGAGGCCGGTAGGAGCACGGTCGTCGTGGTCAGTGATCGGTCGGATGAGGACCTGCCTGCCGCGCTGCGCCTGAGGACCAGCGGCTGGGCGGAGGACGGCGGACTGCGCGTGCAATGTACGCGCGCGCGTGACGGCCGGGCGCTGGGTGAGCGTCGGGTGCACCTGCAGGCTCGGACTGTTTCGGCGGCGTCGGCGCTGGCCTTGGCGCTGGGCTCAGCCAAACAAGTAGGTCCCGTCCTTCGCGAACGAGACCACGGGCACGCGCAGCTCCTTCCTGAACAGCGTGTCACCCTCAAGCAAGTTGCTCCAGAACGCGGTGTGCTGCGGGAACTGCCCAGCCGCGATCGCGCCCCGGATGTCCCGCGCCGGGAGCATGTGCACGTAGACGGTCTTGCCCTTGTCGTGGACGGCCGTGACGATTTGCCAGAGCTCCTCGATGCGCTCGTCGGTCATCGCGAGACAGCCGATGGACGCGCAGTCGCCGTGGATGTAGATGTCGCCCCCGAGGTGGCCGGCGGTTCCGCGCAGCCGGTCGGAGGCGTTGGGGTAGCTGACACGCACCGAAAGGTGGTAGCTGCTGTACGGGTTGTAGATGTCGAGGGTGTAAAAACCCTCCGGCACCTGCCCGTCTCCCTCCCGGCGCTTGGGCCCGGGTTCGCCGGACGCCGCGCAGATGCCCCAGGTGGCGATCCGCTGGAGTGGGCCGGAGTCGGCGGCCCAGACCTCCAGCTCCCCTTCGGCCTTGTACGCGCGAAGCAGCAGCGAGGTGGGCGGATAGTGCACGCCGGTGGCGTCAAAGAGCGCTTGCACGGTCGGCCGACGCTTGGCGGAGAGGGCGACTCGGGAGGAGGACGAGAGGGAGCGATCGGCTGCGTAGTCGGTGGGGTACCGGACGGGTACGGGCGTGGGCTCCTGACCGGAGACCATTGTGCAGGCGAGGAGGAACAACATGGGGCACCTCGTTATCTCGATAGCACGCCCCGGCTGACCCGCTGACTCCGATCCTGACCCTCCCCAATTACGAGATTCTGGAGCGCATCGGCGCTGGCGGCATGGGTGAGGTCTGGCGGGCCCGACACCGTGTGCTGCTCCGCGAGGTCGCGGTGAAGGTGGTCCGGCCCGGCGCGCTTGGCGTAGGGCCGGACCAGGACCGGGCGCTGCTGGAGCGGTTCACCCGCGAAGCGCGGGCTGCGGCGGTGTTGCGGTCCCCTCACAGTGTGCAGACCACTGACTTCGGCACCACCGAGGACGGCCGGTTCTACATGGTCATGGAGCTGCTCGAGGGCGTAGATCTGCATCAGCTCGTCCTGCGTTTTGGCGCGCAGCCGCCTGAGCGAGCGGTGGGGCTGCTCGCCCAGGCTGCGGAGGCCCTGACCGAAGCGCATGGTCAGGGGCTGGTGCATCGCGACATCAAGCCGTCCAACTTGTTCGTCTGCCGGCTCGGGCTGCAGACCGAGTTCTTGAAGGTCCTCGACTACGGGCTGGTGCGGACAGCAGCCGCGTCCGAGCTCACCCAGAGCGGCGTCCTGCCGGGCTCCCCTGCCTTCCTGGCCCCTGAGATCATTCGCGGGAACGAGCCTACCGACCGTGCGGACGTGTACGCGCTCGGGGCCGTCGCCGTGTGGTTGGTCACCGGCCGGCTGCTGTTTGAAGGACGCACCGTCCTTGAGCAGGTGGCGGCGCACCTCGAACGGCCGGCGCCCCGCCTGCGCGACCTCGTCCCCGAGGTACCCGAGGCGCTCAGCGCGCTGGTCGCGGCCTGCCTTGAGAAGGATCCCGCCGCGCGTCCGCCCATCGCAGAGGTGGCTGCGGCGCTGGCGCAGGCTCCGCCGTGGAGCGGCGACGAATGGTGGGCTGCCCACCTTCCCATCCGCGGGGGGGCGGCGACCGTCGTCCGCCCCGCCGGGGCGCCGGCGCTCGTCGAGGATCTGGACCTCATCGCCATCCACCCCGCTGATCGGGAGCGAGCCTTCGGCTTGCTGAAGCAGCACTTCGAGGCCAGCCGGATCGACCTGATTGACTTCGAGCGGCGGCTGGATGCAGCGCGGGTTGCCCCCACGCCGACCCACCTTGAGGCCGCTCTGCGCGGGCTGCCGGCTGGTCCGCCCGGTCCCGGGCTGGGAGCGGCGACACTCGCCGTCGCGCCTCGGCGGGCCGCCGTCGAGACCGGGCGCATTCTGAGCATCGTGGCGACGGTGAAGCGCGCCGGCGTCTGGGAGCCCGAGCGGCGGATCACGGCGACCTCGATCCTCGGCGAGGTCACCCTCGACCTTCGCTGCGCAGAGCTGCTCCCCGGATGCACGACCATCCGGTGCTACGCGATGGTGGGATCGATCACCATCATCGTGCTGCCTGGCACGTTCGTAGAGGTGGCGGGCTGGGGGGTGCTCGGCAGTTTTGAGGCCGCGCCCACCGGCAGGCGCCCGCCCGGGGACGAGCCCTGGGTGCGGGTCTCGGGCACGTCTGTCCTTGGCGCGGTGGACGTGAAGGCCAGGCCCCGGGACCCCTGACGTCCGGCCGACCTCAAGGGCGCTGAACCGACCGGCTGCCTCAGCGCCGCACGAGGATGTCTACGTAGGCGGTGCCGAAATTGTCCTCGGTCGTGCAGCCGGCGATGGCCTCAAGGGCGCCGAGCCGAATCGTGTCGCTGGACGAGGCCCGCGACACCGAGAAGTCGTAGCCGCCGGTGTAGATCGTGTTCGCCGTGTAGTCGGTGGTCGCGAGGCTGCACAGGCTCGAACCCCAGTTGAGCGGCAGACCCCACGCTTCGCTCGCGAACTGAAAGCCGAGGTCATTGCAGCCGGTCAGGGCGTCCGGGTAAAGGCAGTGGGAGCTGATGGAGCCGCTGTCGTAGGCGAACAGGGTCTCGGTCCAGCTGAAGCCCTCCGTGTTGTAGTACGAGCCGTCCCAGCCGGCGCCGTACACAGCGGCGTTGTCCTTGACTTGGGTCCACCCGCCGCCGTCCGTCGTCATGTCACACCAGTAGGATCCCCGGTCGAGCCAGTAGGTGCCGTCGCCAGTGGAGTCCCCGGCGTCCATGATCTCCGTGCAGTCGGTGGCGGAGCACGAAGGCGTGGACCCAAGTGGGCAGTCCCGAATGGTCAGGGTGTCCGTCGCGGAGCTGGTCAGCGAGCCATCGCTGGCCACGACATCGCAGGTCCAGGTCGCGCTCCAGTAGACGTCCGCCCCGTCGATCAGGCTGTCGGTGGCGCTGTCGATACCGGACATCGGGCTCCCGTCCGCGTCCCAGTCGAAGGTGTAGGTCAGGCTGTCGCCGTCGGCGTCTGTGGCGGGCGTGGTGACGCTGCAGGTGAGATCGTCTCCCTGAATGGCGTCTTCAGGGGTGATCTCGACGGTTGGTGAGGTTGGGGCGGTGTCGCTCACCACCACGACGTTGGAATTCAGCACCACGGAGGTCGAGCCGTCGTCCACCGTCGCCTCGGCGTAGACCTCGTCGCCCCGGTCGAAGTGCACCGCGCCGTCCAGCGTGGGCCCGCTGGCGCCGACATCGGTGCCGTTGACGACCCACCGATAGCTGGCGGACAATGTGTCCCCGTCGGCGTCAGTCGCGACGAGGTCGGTGAACAGCAGGTCGTTGGTGTACGCGGTGCTGGGCGAGATCGACAGGCTCGAGATGACGGGCGCTGTGTTGGTGATGGTGACGCTGGCGCTGACCGGAGCACCCTCCTCGATCCCGTCGGCGGGGGTCGCCGTGCAGGTGACGACGCTCCCGGCGACGAATGGCCCGGTGAGCGTGCCCCCGGAGCCGGTGGCCGCCCCGTCGATGGTCCAGGCGAGGGTGGTTGAATCGGGGTCGCCGTCTGCGTCCGCGAACCCGGAGGTGCTGCACGTGAGCGTGCTGGACGTGGTGGGGCTGGTCGGCGTGATGCTGACAGAGGCGACCGAGGGCGCTGTGTTGCCAATGGTGACCGCCGCGGTTCCGGCGTCGCTGGATGCGTACCCGTCGTTGCCGCGGGCCTGGACCTCCCAGTACTCTCCGCGGGTCGTCGCGCTCCGTGGCAGGGTGTCGGTCGTGCTGGCCGCCGAGGCCACGCCGTTCACGAACCAGCTGTAGGTGTAGGTCATCGCGTCGCCGTCGGGATCGACAGAGGCGCTCGTCACGCTGGCGAGCAGGTCGTCGTCGGTGACTGGAGACGCCGGGGAGATCGACACTCCCGGAGCGGAGGGGATGCCATTCACGGTGAGCGTCACCAGCGCGGCCGTGTACAGCCCGGTTGAGTCGGTGACCGTGACGGTGATCGCGTGCTCCCCGGCGGAGAGCCCGTTGGATACGAACTGACTCAGGCCCGAGCTGTCTGGCGGGCCGTCGTAGAACTGGCCGTTGAGGCTGGACTCCCAGCGAACCCGGAGCGCGGAGGGCACGTCTTCGTCGTCCGAGACGGTGGCCTGGAAGTTCGCGAGGTCGCCTTCGTTCACCACGTCGCCGTCGGTGGGGAGGTCGATCACGACCGTCGGTGCGGTCCCGACGGTGTAGACGATGTCTGTCGTGCACGTGAAGCCAAGCTCATCTCGGACCTGCATCGTGATCACGTGTGTGTCGACCGAGAGATCCCCGGTCGGATAGGTGACCGCGCCAGCGCTGTCGGGCGAGCTTGGGCCGAGCGGGCCGTCCTTGTCGCTGGACCACTCGACCGCGAGCCAGTCCGCGGGGACATCGGGGTCGCTCACCAGACCGGTGAAGGTCACAAGCTGGCCCGGCTCCCCCGAGGAGCCGCTCGGGGGTGAGGTGATCGAGCAGTCCGGCGATGAGTTGGGCGGACCGACGTCGATCAGCACCGTCGCGATGCCCTCGGCGCCGTCGCTGTCGATCGCGTGCAGCTCCAGCGCATGGGCGCCCTCGGCGAGAGCGCCGTAGCCGAGCACCTCTCCGGAGCCGCTGGGTGTGGCGTCCACGTCATCCAGCCGCGTGGCGTCGTCTTCCCACCACACCTCAAGCAGGTCGGCCGCGTCCTCGGCGTCGCTCACCGTGCCGCGGAGGGTGATGAGCTGGTCGGCATAGTAGACGCCGCTCGCTGTCGGGCTCTCGATGGTGACGACCGGCGAGGCGTTGGGCGTCACCGGGAGCGTGGCGTAGGCCGATCCCGTCGCGTCGTCCGGGTCGGTGACGTCGAGGCGCACGATGATGGCGCCGGCGGTCCCAGCGTCGGGGACCACGATGTCGCACGTCGTGGTGCCGTCGTCGTCGGGCGTGGCGGATCCGCAGACCTCCAGATCGGCGACGAACCAGCGGGTGAGCAGGTCGCCGGTGGGATCGTCCGCGTCGCTCGCGCTGCCGCGTAGGGTGACCGTCGCGCCCTGCTGGACGGTGGCGCCGTCGGCCGGCGAGGTGATGACCGCGACGGGGACCGAGTCGAACTTGGTCAAGCCGCCGTCGCTCCGGCAGCCGACGAGCAGGCCCAGCAGCGCCAGCGAGCGGGCGGGCGTTGGGAGTGTGCGTGCGGGCGACAGGAGCGATGCGAGAGGAGAGGGGGACATGCGGCCTCCGGGGTGGCGCTTCCTAACCCGGCGGTGCTGTAGATTCGTTGCCTCCGGGTTAGATCGCCGCTGACCAGCCCCCATCCCCGCCCGTCCCTGTCCCTGCCCGCCCACGAGCCCCATGCGCGTTCCCCTCTCCCAGCTCCGCCGGTTCTTCCCTGATTCCCGTACGACCTCGGGTGGCCCGTCTGGCCGGCGGTTCTCCGACATCCCCGTCGAGGAGCTCGCGCGGGAGCTCAACGCGCGGGTGAGCGAGGTGGAGAAGGTGCACCGTCACCCGGGCCGGGAGTCCTTCGCCGACGTCACCATCGTGCAGGCGGATCAGCCGGTGCGGCGGGTCGAAGGCGGTGAAGGGGGCAAATCTGGAGAGGGGTACACGCTTTGGCAGATGCGGGCTGGCAAGCCGGGGACTGGCGGCTCTGAAGAGGTACAGACGGACGCTGCGTTCCGGATCGTCGTGGGGGACCGGTTCGGCCTGAGGGCGGGGGACCGCGTGGCTGCAGTCCTCGCCGGTGGGACGATGCCAGACGGGACGAAGGTGGTGCCGCGAGACGTCGCGGGGATGGCCAGCGAGGGGGTCCTGGTGTCCGAGGCCCAGCTCGGGGTGGGCAAGGATGCGACGCGGCCGTTGATCTTCGCGCCGGACGTTGGGCTGCACGCCGACCCGTGGGAGGCGCTGGGCGGCGCCGAGGTGATCCTGGAGTTCGACCTCGAGCCCAACCGGCCCGACCTGTACTCCCTTGCGGGTGTGGCGCGCGACGTCGGCGCGATCTGGGGGTTGGCGGTTTGCCTGCCCGCCGGGCCTGCGCTCTGCTCACTTCCGTCGTTGAATTTAGGTATCCGCCTGTCCACCCCGCGGGCGCGTCACTACGCGGGGGCGGCCATGGCGGGGATCACCGTCGGCCCTTCGCCCCAGTGGTTGCAGAACGCCATGCGCGCGTTCGGGATGCGGCCGATCAACAACGTCGTGGACGCGGCGAACCTGGTCATGCTGGAGCTCGGGCAGCCGCTGCACACCTTCGACCGGGAGCGGCTGGCGGGCCCGGAGATCGTGCTGCGCATGGCCACGTCCGGCGAGACGGTCACCACGCTCGATGGGGTGCGGCGGGAGCTGACCGACGAGTGCCTGTTGGTATGCGACGGCGACGCCTCGTCGAGTCGTCCGATCGCCATCGCGGGGGTCATGGGCGATTCGGGGAGCGAGGTGCACGCTGGAACAAGCGGGATCGTCATCGAGTCGGCCGCGTTTGACATGGCCGCGGTGCGCCGCGCTTCCCGTCGGTTGTCGCTGCGCACCGAGGCGAGCCTGCGGTTCGAGAAGGGGCTGCCGGTGTGCGGGGTGGCGCCTGCGATCGAGCGGTTGGCGGGGTTGCTCCGCGAGCTGTGCGGGGCGCAGGTCGTTGCGCTCTCGGTGGCCGGTGAACCGGCGCCGGCGCCAGCGCGCATCGCCTACGATCGCGACGCGATCCGGGCACGCCTCGGGATGGACGTCGCGGACGACGAGATGGACCGCCTTCTGACAGCGACCGGCCTCGAATTGGGAGGCACCGTCGAGCTTGCAGGCGGCGGGGCTGGCGGCAGACGGCGGGCGTTCGTGGTCGCGCCGGAGTTCCGGCCGGACCTTCGCATCCCACAGGATTTGGTCGAGGAAGTCGGCAGGCTGCACGGGTATGAGCACGTCAAGGCCGAAGCGCCGACGTTGCCATTGAAGGCGCCGGACAGCACCCCGCAGGTGCGGCTCGCCCGCGCCAGCCGGCAGGTGCTCAGCGCAGCGGGGTTCGACGAGGTCTACCTTCCGGTGTGGATCGGCGCCGAGGACGTGAGCCGGTTCCAACTGGACCCGCAGCGCCTCATCACGCTGATCAACCCGCTCGCCTCCAACCTCACCACCTTTCGGACGACCGCGCTGCCGGCGTTGCTCGAGGCGTGCATCCAGAACCGCAAGGAGCTCGCTACCTTCGGCCTGTTCGAGGTTGGGCGCGTGTATCGGCGCACCCCGGGTGACCCCGCGTCCGGGGCGATCGACGAGCGCCAGCATCTCTCGGGCATCGCGATGGGCCGGGGTCTGCTCGAGGTTCGGGATGTGCTGCTGCGGCTGGGCCGCACTCTTGGGGCGGGCCTGGAGGTCAGTCGGGCGGGCCGCCCCGACTTCGCGCTGGCGGACGTCTTGCATCCGGGCCGCAGCTTGAGCCTGGCCACGGTCGCCGGGAGCGGCGGGGCCGGCGGTCCGTGGGCGACCGTCGGGGAGCTGCACCCACGGCTGGTCCGCGCTGCGGGCCTTCGGGAGACTCCGGTGGTGTTCTGGGTCGATCTGGAGGGTCTGCTTGGGGTGCATCAGCCGCCCGTGCGGTTCGTCCCGCCGCCGAGGCACCCCTCGGTGGTGCTCGACGTCAATGTCACCATCGGCGCCCGCGTCGAGTCGGGGAGCGTGCTCGCGGCCGTGCCCAGCCTACCGACGCTGGTCGGTGCTGAGATCGCCGACGTGTACCCCCTCGAAGCAGGCGCTCGAGTCACGCTCCGGCTCACGTTGAACGCGGGCGAGCGGTCGCTGACCGCCGAAGAGGCCGCCGACTCCGTCGCGCTGGTCCGCGCCGCGGTGGGCCGCGCCGGGTTCAGCGTTTGACTCGCCTCTCCTCTTTCGGCGAGTTCTGGCCGTACTACCTGAGCCAGCACCGTGACCCGCGATGCCGGGCGGTCCATTTCATCGGGACGAACGGCTTTGTGCTGCTGGCGATTGGCTGCATCGTGGCGAGGCCGACGTGGATGATCCCCGCGATTGTGCTGGACGTGGTCGTGTTCACCGCGGCCTTTCGGATCGAGGCCACGCGCAACGCAGCGCCGGTGCTCCTGACGGGGATCGCGCTGGCGGTCGCGGCGAATCCAGCGGTGCTGGGGGCGATCGTTTTCGCGTACGCATGGGCGTGGGTGGGACACTTCTTGATTGAGGGGAACCGCCCCGCGACGTTCACCTACCCGCTGTGGTCTCTCGCCGCAGATTACCGGATGTGTGGCCTCATGTGGAGGGGCAAGCTCTGGAAGGGAGATACACTAACTATACCTCCAACCTCCGAGACTTCATGACGGACCCATCCCTCCCCCAGCGCTACCTCGACGAGGTCGCCGCGCGCAGCGCTGGCGTTCGCCAGCTTTTTGAGCAGTCCGGCGCCAACGGGGAGTCGCTCGCCCCGTTCGTTGAGTACCGAGTGTTCGAGCCCGGCGCGGTGATGATCGAGCAGGGTTCGCGGCCAAAAGAGCTCCTCCTGCTCCTCGGCGGGGAGTGCGAGGCCACCGACAAGGGCCGCGGCATGGGGGGCGCGCGGCTTCGCGCTCCGGATGTGGTCGGGGAGATCTCGATGGTGACGAAGCTGCCGGCGATCGCCAATGTCATCGCGATCTCCGGGGTGCGGGCGCTGTCGCTGAGCCATGTGGCGCTCGCGGAGCTGATGGGCGCATCGCCGGGGGCGGCGCTGGCGCTGATGCGGAGCTTCGCTGAAAACGTCGTGGACAAGATGGTGCGCGGCGGAGAGGCGAATGAGCTCAGCGTGGGCACGCCGGTCGCGGACCAGCCGTTCCACGGCACCTCGCTCCGGCACGGCGGCGTCGTCGCCCAGCTACGGGACATGCGGGCGTTCCAGTGGACGGATGCGGAGGTGACGAGCGGCGTCGCGGACCTGTTTCTGGTCCGTCATCCGCGTGTGTCCGAGCGCTTCATCCAGAACGGGGAGCAGTCGGACTCGTTGTTCCTGCTCGCAGACGGGACAGCGCGGGTTGATACGCTGGACGGGCCGGTGAGCGCATTTGTCGGCGGGCACGCCTTCTGCGAGCACGTGTTGATGGGCGAGCTGTCGTTCCTGACCGGGCGGCCCCGGACCGGCAACGTGATCGCAGTGACCGACTGCGAGCTGCTTGAGCTTTCGTCCACCCGGCTCGCGGAGATGGCGCGGGTTTCCCCGGGGTTCACCGGACGCCTCCTGCTCGGGATTCTCCGCGCAGTTTGCCGGAAGTTGGTGGACACCGCCGCCACGCGGGCCCGGTACGAGGCGGTGATCGGCGGAGACTGGAAGGAGTGGTTCGTGGACGATGACGACTTCACCCGGCGCTGGGGCAGCTGAACGCCCGCATTTGAATCCGAATCGGCGGATCCGAATTGGCTGATTCGGGTTAACCGCGCGGGCCCTCCGGAATTTCCACCGGGGCAAGGAAAGACCCGTGTCCGACTACGACTCCCCGCTCCCCGAACCCGAACCGAGCCGCATCGGCGGCTGCTTGATCCAGGTGGTCACCCACGCCGTTGCGCTGGCGCTCGGAGCTGTGGTTGGCATCGTCGGCACGAGCCTGCTCGAGTACTATGAGAACCCCGAGCTGGCGAACCGGCCCGAAGGGAACATGTCGCGCGCTGAGCTGATCGCCCGCCTGGACGCATCCGAGCAGGCGTACGCCGAGCTGCTCGCTGAGAAGGCCAAGCGGGAGGAGGCCGCAAAGAGCGAGGTTCAGGCCGCCACGGACAAGGTGGTCGACTTGCAGGGGCAGATGGACCAGAAGGCTGACGACGTCAAGGTGCTCGAGGCCAAGGTGAAGAAGAGCAACGGCAAGAGCGCCGCGCTCAAGAAGGAGCTCGAGGCCAAGCTGGGCGAGCTCGCCGCGCTGCAGGTGCAGCTCGACACCGCGCTCGCGGAAAAGGCCCAGCTTGAGGTTGACCTTGACTTCTCCCGGCAGGAGACCGCCACGGCGCGCGGCGAGACCACAGTGGCCAAGAGCCAGACGATCGACGCCAAGTGGGATGGCTTCAAGTCCCACGCGCTCGTGCAGATCTGCGAGAAGGGCAACCGCAACAAGCTCGCGCTGTGCCGCTCCGAGGTCAGCGAAGCGTTAACCTCGCAGCGCGGCACCAAGTTCAAGCACTGCCTCTCCAGCGGTCAGGCCTCGCCTCGATTGAAGTCACGGGACAAGAGGACCGGGGACTCCGAGCTGCCACGCTGGAGTGAATGGGTGAGCCAGGACTCCAAGTTCACCGCTGACACCTGGTACATCGTGTTCTGTGACCCGACGCTGCCTGAGTCGTCCGTCGGCGAGGACGACATCGAAGACCTCGGGATGTAGGGCGGCTGCTCCCCGCCGTACCCCCGGCTACTCGCCCTCCGCCCCGCAGGTCAGCCAGATCTCAAGCAGGTACCGGTCGTCTGCGGTAGTGCCTCCCAGCGGCGGCATCGTGGGTGACGCTGCCGCTGCGCGGGCGAGGACCCTGTCCTTGCGGGCCCAGACCGCCGCCGCGTCGTCAAAGTGTACATCGGGCGGCGCGTCTTCCCGGTTCAGGGAGGTAGACGCGTGGCACGTCTGGCAGTTCTGGGTCACGAACCCCTCGCCGAACGTCTCCCAGTCTACCGGCGGGGCGTTCGCGCACACAGCTGAGTCATCCGGCCCCGCCGGTGCGCAGGCGCCAGTCAGCACCAGCGCCAGCGCGCACGCCCACGCTGGGCCGGGGCCGAGCTGACCCACGCTCACGCGAGGACACCCTCAATCGGCTCGACGCCCATCACATACTCGGCGGGGTCCATGTCCGCGAGCGCGAGCAGCGTGGCTCCGATGGCCTCGGAGGAGAGCACCTGGGCGCTGTCGGAGACGTCCCCGGAGGCGGGGTCGACGTTTCGGCCGTAGAAGTTGTCGTCGAAACCGCCGACCACCCGGTCGCCGGCCAACCCTGCGCCGACCAGCATGACGCTGGTGTAGGGCCAGTGGTCCTTGCCCGCGAACCCGTTGAGCGCCGGTGTGCGCCCCATCTCGGAGAGCACGCAGATCACCGTCTCGTCCAGCAGCGAGGGCTCGGTCTCCCCCGGTGCGTTCGCCAGCATCTGGACCAGCTGGCCGAGCCCCGCGTACAGGTCTTCCCACAGCGGGGACTGGCCGGTGTCGTTGGCCGCGTGCGTATCCCACGAGAACGCGCCGCTCGCGGACAACGTCAGGCACCGGCTGATGCCCTTCTGCAGCGCGTCCACCGCGACCGGGGCCTGATCGACCAGTCCGGTGCCGCCGGTGAAGTCCATCAGGTACTGCAGGTCCTTCAGGGCGTTGGCGTGGGAGGTCGCGGTCTGGAAGTCGGAATTCAGCAGGTCCTCGACCGCCGAGCGCGACACCGCCGCCCGTGCTGCCGCTCTCTGCGCCACAAACCGGTCCACGAGGGCTTGCGAGGGGCTGCGCAGCGGCTCTACCGCCTGATCCGACATGCCCAGCGCCGAGCCGTTGAGCAGCGCCTCCAGCTGGCCGGAAGAGCCCGTTCGGGCCACCGCCACGCCGAGATCGCCAGGAAAACTGGGCCCGCCAAGCACGAGGTGGGGCAGGGTGAACGCGTTGCGATCGTGATTGGCGAGCATGGCCGGCCAGTCCGGCGTGAGCCCGCTGGTCGTGCCGGTCATCGCCAGCATGGTGCAGATCTCGTGGGCGATCGACCGCACCAGCACCCCGTTGAACACCGTGGTGCGGTCATGCCAGGCGTCCATGAAGATGTCCACCGACGGCCGATCGGGGTGGCTCACGTAGGAGATGTTCCCCGCCGTGGCCCGCTCCGCGTCGGGCTCCATCGCGACGTTGCTGTTCGAGAACTCGCTCGCGTATACGCGGGTGGGGTCCCAGCCGCCCTGCGCGAAGACGAAGATGAACTTGCGCTTCGCCCCGGATCCGGCGCGCGAGCCGGTGTCGGCGCGCGCCAGGCCCGGGTACAGGCCGGCTCCGAGCGTGAGGCCGGCTCCGAGCGTGAGCCCGGCGCCTAGTCCCATGGACCGTGCGAGGAAGTCACGACGGCTGGAG
>SHYV01000108.1 GCA_009692605.1 Myxococcales bacterium | reverse complement strand
CAAGGTCGAGGAGGGCAGCGCAGCCGGCACGGACGTGTACCCGATCCGTTAACGAAAGGCCCGTTAGCGAAAGCAGGGCGTCAGCGCAGCTTGACCAGCCGACCCACCAGCGAGAGCAAATCCCGCACCGGGTACGGCTTCTGGATGAAGGGAACCGACGCACGACCCAACCTTGGGCGCTTCGCGTCTGCCTCGTTGTACCCGCTGCTCAGCACCACCGGTGTGCCGGGCTGGAGCTTACGCATCTCGATCAGCGCGTCGTCGCCGTTCATGTGCGGCATCGTGAGATCGAGCAGGACGAGGTCGATCTCGCCGGCGAGCGCCCGAAACGTCTCCACGCCCTCCGACCCATCCGCCGCCTCGAGCACCCGATAGCCTCCGAACTCAAGCGCGGATCGTGCGAAAGCGCGCACGGCCGGCTCGTCGTCAACCACCAGCACCGTTCCACGCCGCATCACCACCGCCGCGGGAGCGACCCCGGGCGCGATGGTGCTCATCGCTGCCGGGAAGAAGACCTTGAACGTGGTGCCCCAGCCGGGTTTGCTGTGAACGCGCACCACGCCGCGGTGACCCCGGATGATCCCTTGCACGGCGGCGAGCCCGAGCCCCCGGCCGGTGACCTTGGTCGAAAAGAACGGATCGAAGATCCTGGCGAGCGTGTGCTCGTCCATGCCCTCGCCGGTGTCGGAGACCTCGACAAATACGAACCTGCCCGGCTCTGTCTCCGGGAACGCCCCGGTGCCCAGATCCGACACCCCGAGCTCCTGAACCCCGGTCCGTACGAGCACCGTGCCCCCCTGCGCTCCGGTCGCCTCGGCCCCGTTGATCACCAGGTTCATGAACACCTGATTGAGCTGGGAGAGGTCAGCCTCCACCATCGGGACTCCGGGGTGCGCTTCGATCCGCAGGCTGACCTTCTTGGAGATGCTCGCCTCCAGCAGCACCACCAGCTCACGAAGCTGGCCGTTCAGGTCCACGGGCTGAACCCGGAAGTGCCCGCGACCGGAGAACGCGAGCAGCTGGCCGGTGAGATCGCTGGCTCGCCGGGCTGCGCCGACCATCGCCACGATGGAGCGCATCGCCGGGTGAACCGCCTCGAGCTGCACCTCGGCGAGCGACGCGTTGCCGAGGATGGCGGTCAGCAGATTGTTGAAATCGTGGGCGATGCCTCCGGCCAGCACGCCGAGGCTCTCGAGCTTCTGCACGTGAAGCAGCTGTGTTTGGAGCCGCTCCCGCTCCCGCTGGTGCTCCGCGCGCTCGGTCACGTCTTGCATGAGCCCCCACAGCCCAAGCCCGTCCGCATCCAGCTCGGCCCGAAGCTGGGCGGACTCGGCGATCCAGCGCCAGCCTGTCTCGGCCGCACCGTGGCGGTACTCCACCCGGTACCGTTCGCCGGGCGCGCGCACCGACTGTCGCGCTGCCATCACGGCGGCGACGTCTTCCGGGTGGATGAACCGCACCCAGCTCTCGGGGTTCAGCGCCTCGGACGTGGGGATGCCCAGGAGCCGGGACGCGTCGCCGCGTACCCACTGCGGCCGCCATCCGGCCGCGTCCACGCACCACACCACCACGTTCAGGGCCGCGGCAAGGTCGTCGTAGCGCTTCTCCGCCAGCTCGGCCGCACGCCGCATCAACACCAGCTCGGTGACCTCGAACGCGAACACGGTGATGCCGTCCACGGTGCCATCGAGGCGGCGGGTGGGCTGGAACGCGTAGTTCCAGTACCGCTCCTCGCCCGGCCCGCCGATCAGGAACGGCACGGCCCCGCGCACACCTGTATCGGCGACGGGCAATCCCGTCGCAAACACATCGTCGAACCGTCTGATGCCCCCCAGCTCCACCAGCTCGGGAAACACGTCTCTTAGCGCCCGGCCCAGCGGGGCGCGGCTGCCGAAGGACTCCCTCCACCTGCGGTTGACATAGACAACGCGGTGGTCCGGGCCACGATGAATAGCGATGAGCACGGGGGCGTCCTCGAACGCGCCCTCAATGCGCGGATCCGTCGCCAGCTCCGTCGTCTCAGCCGAGGTTCGATCGTGCACCGCGCTCCAGTACGCGGCGCCAGCTTACGCCGTCTGCTCGGCGGGCGCACGACTACCGGCGCACGATGCCCGCGCACCGCACGGTCAACCGGTAGGTGCCGGTCTCCGAGCCCTTTCCGTCCACCGCGATCATGTAGGAGCCCGGATTGGCAAAGCTCTGCAGCTCGATGGAGTCGCCGCCGGCGTCGCTGCTCCCATCGCAATTGGGGATGTTGTGCTGCATACCGGGGCACGCCCCGCTCGACCACGTGAACGAGACGGCGACCAGATCGAGATCCACGCAATCCGACTGCAGCTCAACCGTGGCGGCAGTGTACTCGGGCACGTCCAGAGTGTAGACGCGCTCGGGTCCGGAGTAGTCCCCACCGGGAAGGCAGAACTTGTCGTTGTAGAACTCACCATCCCAATTGTGCAGGCCGCCGAGGGTGGTGCCTTCAACGGTCGCGCCACACCAGAGCTTCCCGCTCACGCACGACAGCGGCGGCTCCTCCGAGACGTCGGCGTCACAGGGCATCGCCGGGGTCGTCGCCTTCCGCTTCGCGTCGGCCGCCAGTTGCTCGGCCTTCTGCTTGTACAGCTCAGCCTTCGCACAGCCGAGGATCACGACGGCGTACACCAGCCCAAGGACCGTCCAGCGCAGCGGGGCCCACGGCAGCGGGGCCCTCCGCGGCGCGGCCCGCAGCTTCGGTCTCATGTCGCGCTCCCGCCACTCGGCCCGGCGACCTTCCCGCCCGCTGCTTTCCATGCCACGAGGCCTCCGGTGATCGCCCAGGTGTCCTCCATTCCCCGATCGCGGAAGAAGCAGGCGACCTTGGTCGAGCGCGAACCATCGGTGCAATAGACGACCACCGTCTGGTCCGGAGGCAGCTCGCTCACCCGAACGTTCGTCTCGAGCATCGGCATGTGCACGCTCCCCGGTATTACCTCGAAGCGCTCGCCGGCGTCGCGAACGTCGAGGACGTACATCGCCTTGCCGAGGGTCGCCGACGCGGCGATCTGCACCAGCTCAGGTTCGGTCTGCGTCGGCGGGAGCGTGTGGGTGTTGTTTGCGACCAGACCCGGGTCGTCGGTGCGACCGTACTGGACGGCGGTCCTCGCGTCCTCACGCGCTTGAAACGCACGGGCGGCCTTGCCAGCCACGCTGAAGGGAAAATTGACGAGGCGACGGAGCATACAACTGGAGTATCAAGCGGCCGGGTCAGCGCCACTCCACTTCCACCGCTGCGGCCTCCACAGCCGGAAGTTGCACCACGACCGCCTTCCGTGGGCGCTCAGCCGACCGCCGGCCGCCCATCCGCTGCTCCTCTGGGCCGTAGGCGTCGACCCGGATGGTCCCCCCGTGCCGGTTGAGCAGGTCGACCGCGAGGCCAAGCCCGCGGGAGATGTACCGCCCGCGGATCATCGCGGTGGTGAGCTGACCGGGTGCGTCGTCCTGAACGCGCAGCTCAAACCAGCTGTGCCCGGTGATCGGATCGGAGTCTTCCGCGAGCACGACGTCCACCTGGGTCGCGCCCGCCGAGAGCGCGTTGCGGAACAGGTTGGCGAGGATGTCTTCGAGGTCTCCCCTGAACATCCGAACCTGCCCAGGATGACCGGAGACCACGAGCGGTGGCGTATCGCCGCCAAACCCGGGCTCGGCCGACACCCGATCGTACACCGTGTGGATCAGCGCGGGGTTGACCGGCAGGATGCAGATCTCGGTCACCAGCGTGCCAAGCGCGGTGTATCCACGCCCGTTGAGCACCTCCGCGTGCGCCCGCAGGTCCGCGCACCGTGGCGGTCGTGCCCGACCGGAGGCCCTGACCAAAGAGATCAACGAGGCCCGCATCGGGGCCAGGATCGGGTCCCGGTGCGCCGCGAGCCGCACGCCATGTTGGCCACCCAGCGACTCGAGCGCCGCGACGTAGCTGTCAAAGCGCAGCACCAGATCGGCCGCGCCGACTCGCCAGGAGTCCCACGACCGCCGGTCGCCCTGCTCGAGCGCACGTGCGATGTCCGGCAGTACGGTCGTATTGTGCTTGAGCACCTCGTGCCGGATGGCAGCGAGCAGGCGCGCTGCGTCGTGCCAGGCCCCAGGTGCACGATCGAGAAAATCGCGCAGGTCCACTCCGCCCCGCCGCCAGGCCCAGAGGCCGGCCGGCAGCCCAACCAGCATCGCAAGCAGCCCGGCACCGACCAGCCGCACCCTCCAGACGTGCTGGTCGGCCTGCGCGCGCAGCCGTTGCGCGGCCACAGAATACAACGAGACCCGCCCGCCCCCCGCTTCGAACGCGGCGAGCTCAGTCCGCGTCGTCTGCCAGTCGCCGACCTTCCCGGCGGACCGGGCGAGGAAATAATGCGCCTCGGCCTCACCCGCGACGGCGGCGAGACGGTAGTGCTGTAGGGCAGGTTCGACCTCGCCCTTCGCGTCGAGCGTCTCGCCGAGCGCTAACTGCACGTCTCCCTGTAGCGGGTCGAGCCCAAGGCTGCGCTCCCAGGCAGCGATCGCCCCCGCGACGTCACCCCCCTCTCGCCGAAGCCGCGCGTCCACGTTGAACAGCGCGGCGACACCGGGAGCCAAGCCCATCGCCTTGTCCAATTCGACGCGGGCCGCAGCGAGATCCCCCCGATCCAGGTAGACCAGAGCCACCCGCCAAGCCGATGCCGCCTCGTCGGAGATGCCCGGCAAAGCGCCGTGGGGCGCAGGGGCCGCGGCCGGCACGGGGGGCACGGGGGGCACGGGGGGCGCTTCTCGCTGCAAGGCGGCAAGGCGCGCTTGCACGTCGCGCGCCGCGTCAGGGTCGCCCGAGTCCGGCGAGATCTCGAGCCAACGACGCAGCGCAGCGATCGCCAGCGGCCATTGGCGCTGCGACTGCTCCAGCCCGGCCACCTGAAGCAAGATGGCGGGCTCGTCGGGCCGCAGCGCCGCCGCCTGCCGGAGCGCCACGAGCGCCTCGGCGTCGCGCCGTCCCCCGTAGGCGAGGTGGAACACGCGCGCGACACGAAGGTGGTTACCCGCCACCTCCGGGTCGAGGTCGCGAGCCAGTAGGGCGTGGATCTCCGCTGCAGCCCAGTCCTGATCGAACGCAGCGTCGGCGAGCACCGCGTGGGCGTCGGCCGAGCGCGGCGCCCGCTCCAACAGCGACTCCGCGATCGCCCGGCTGCGCGCCCGATCCGTCGCCAGAAAGCTGCGGGCCTCCGCCAAGCGCACCGCGTCCTCCACCGAGAGCGGCTCCGCTCCACCGAGCACCACCGAGCGCGCCGAACGTTCGACCTCAAGGCGGTCCAATCGAACCTTCAAGGCTGGGGCCTCCGTGGAATCTGGCCAACGAACCAGTGCATCCTCGGTCAGCCGGGCGATCTCGTCCGGATCGGCCATCGCCTCCAGCAGGACGACCAGAGGCCCGAGCGGCGGCTGCCTCCCCCCAGACAGCGTCACGCACCGCTCCCATGCCGCGGTCGCGTATTCGATCCGCTCCGGGTGCTCGGTCGAGGACCGCGCGAACCACTCGGTCTCCGCGCAGAACGGCGAGGCGTCCCCGAGCCGCAGGCTCTCGAGCTGGGCGTACAGGGCGAGCGCCTCATCGGGGTCGCCAGGGGCTACCAGCCGGGCCAACGCCTCCACTGCGTCCGGGTCCAGACCGAGCGTGCGGTACAGCGCCTCGGCCTCGCCGGTCCGACCCTCGGCCTCCAGCACGCGGCCCAACCCGAGCCCAGCGGGCGTGAACGTCGGGTCCCGCTCATGGAGCAGCCGATAAAGGGCCTTCGCCTTCGCCAGCCCCCCCCTGCCCTCCTCGGCCACGGCCTGATCGTAGAACTCACGGCTGAACGGATCAAGCGCGTCCCCCGGCGCAGCGAGAGCTTGCCCGCAGAGGATCAGCGCGACCGCAGCCAGCGATGAACTCACTTGCCCCCCCGTAGCTCCCGCACCTTCAACCCAAGCTGGTTGAACCGCAGTTGCACCTTTCTGGCATGCGCCGGGTCCCCCAACAGCACTCGGGCGATGCCCGCAAAGTCCCCATCTTCCTGCTCCCAAAGCCGCACGAAGTACTGCCGCTCCACGTCCTGAGAGACGCCGTTCAACGTCTCCTGCGGCTTGAGGCTCACCTGCACGGTCACCCCATCGCTCGGGGCCTCCCCCGCCACCCGAACCGCGCGCAGCAGATCCCTGACCAGCTTCGGCCGCACGACGACCAGGTCCCCTCGCCCGCCCAGCGGCAGCCCGGCAAACTCCGCGAAGGTGAACGTCAGCGCGTTCTCTACGGTCATCGACAGCTCGCGCAGGTTCCCCGGCCAGTGGTACGCCCGCAGGAGACCAAGCGACCGATCGGGCAGGTAGACGGTGAGCTCCCCGGCCGTCACCGCCGGCACCTCGCCGCCGAGGACAAACACCGTGCCCGAGCCCTGAGCGAGCCCCGCGCGCTGCCGGTATTCCTGCACCAACCCCGACAGCTGCAGGCCATCCAGCGCACGGCGGGCGGTCCATTCGATGAGGCCGTTCAGATCCCCGCGCCGGCCAAGCAGCGCGGGCAACTGAACGGTGCAGGCGGGGTTCAACCGCATGTAGAGGTCTGCCCGGAAGCGACCTTCACGGACCATTTTTCCAAGGTCCTCGTGGGTCGCGACCACCAGCTTCACGTCCACCTTTCGCTCGTGCGTGTCGCCAATCCGCGTGACCGTGCCCTCCTGCAGCACACCAAGCAGCATCTTCTGGGCGTCCTCCGGCAGATTTCCGATCTCGTCCAGAAAGAGCGTGCCCCCATCCGCCTCTTCGAAAGCACCCTTGCGGTCTGCAATCGAGCCGGTGTACGCACCGCGCGTGGAGCCAAACAGGTGGGCGCCCTGAAGCTCCTTTGGCACGGTCGAGAGGTCCAGCGCGATGAACTTGCCCTTTCTCGCCGACCGCGGGTGGATGTAATGCCGAGCGAGCAGCGACTTCCCGGAGCCCGTCGGACCGCCGAGGATCACCGGAAGCCGACCGCGCGCGAGCACGGTCAGCCGCGCCCGCACCCGGCGCATGAGCGGGCTCCGGCCCCAGTAGATTGGGCCCTCGGACTCGTGCCCTCGTCGCGCGGAGACGATGTTCTCGATCTGCAGGCGAAGCGAGCGGGCATCGACATAGTCGTCATCGAGGAACCAGGTGTACTCCTCGGCCCCAAGCCGCTCGGCCGCGCGAGACAGGTCCACCTCCTCGCGCGCGGTCATCAGCAAGACCGGGAGGTCCGGCAGGCCACGGCGAAGGCGAGCGAGGATCTCCAGCCCCTGGCGGCGCTGGACCTTCGAGATGGTGCGCTCATCGGCGTCGGGAGGCAGCCCCAGCAGCTGGTCCGCCGGGATGTCGAAGTTGACATCCAGCAAGACGACGTCCAACTTTCGTCGCTCGGCCTTTAGGAGGATGACCGCCTCGCGCCAGCTCCGGGCGGGCCCAAGATAGGTGTGCTCCGGGATCGCGCGCCTGCACAGATCGATGTGCCGGTCCTGATCGTCAATGACGAGGATGGTGCTCAACTGGCCTCCGACTCTTCGAGGAGCCGCCGATGGAGCCCCCTCAGCCGGTCGCCGAGCGCGATGGCGCACTGGCCGAGGGCGTGCAGCGCCGCGCCGTCGAGCTCATCCAGCCGTGAGGCGCCGGTGGCGAGCGCGGCGACCGCCACGTCAATGGCGTCGATCTCGCGGGGGTCCACACCGGTCGAGACGAAGCCCGCACGAAGGTTCTGCCAGACCGCTGCGCACCCCTGCCTCGGCGTGCTGCGAGTCGCGTTCAAGTCGACGTCCAGCGCGGACCGGACGTCCCCGACGGACGCCTGTGGCCCGAGGCAGCGTGTCTGGAACGCGACGTATTTGCCGAGATCGTGACGTGCGCGGGCAACGAACTCAAGGCGGGTGTACATTTTCGACAGCTAACCGTGTTGACCCTGCAAAACGGCTGCGCTTGGTGGTAGAGTGGCCATTGGAGTTTTCCATGCGAGCATTCCTTCCCTTCTCCCTTCTGCCCGCGCTTGGTGCAGTGGGCTGCATCGCCGAGGTGGCCATCGACGCCGACATGGACGCCGATGGCCTGCCCGCCTCTGAGGAGTCCGCGCTCGGCACCGACCCGACCAAAGCGGACTCGGACGGCGATGGTTGGGACGACGGGGAGGAGGTCGGGCAGTACACCGACCCGCTCTCCGACCTCGATCATCCCTACGAGAGCGGCTGGAAGATCGACGCCTGCCGGAACGACATCGAGGCGACGGGCTACGGCGAAGGCGAAATCGCCAGCAACTTCGAGATGCTCGACCAGTTCGGAGAGACCGTGCGGCTGCACGACTTCTGCGATCAGGTAGTGTTCATCGTGTTCGGTGCCTTCTGGTGAGGCTCCTGCCAAAGCGAGGCCGGGAGCCTTGAAGCGAAGTACCTGGAGCGGGTCCCCGAGGGCGGCATGTTCCTTGAGGTGATCATTGAGAACAACGAGGGTGAGGTCCCGAGCGTCGAGGATCTGGCCGAGTGGGCCGGCACGTACGGGCTGACCATGCCCGTGCTCGCCGACGCGGAGTCGATCATCTACTCGTTCGCGACGGGTGGGAGCATCGGACTTCCCTACTCGGTGTTGCTCGACCGCGGAGCGGTGGTCGACGAGGTCGGCACCGCGAGCGTCTCCGACATGGACGACCTGCTCGGAGGCTAGCGCAGGCGTTTCTTGATACCCCGCGCCCGATCGGAGTAGCTCTTGATGACGCCGTTGCTGTTTCCCCTTGTCGGTGCCTTGTTGCTGTGGGTCGACTCCGCGCTTGCCGGGGTCGCATTGGTCCCGACATCGCCGCTGATCGCCGACGGAACGACGACCTCCAACGTTCGCCTTTACGTCGACGGCGGCGGGGCCAAGGCGAAGATCAAGGCGGACAGCGGCAAGATCGGCCCGGTGGTGTCGAGCGCGGACGGGGTGATCACCTTTCCGTTCACGCCCGCCGCGGCGACCGTCGCCGGAAACGTGACCCTGTCCGTGATGGTGAACGGGGAGGCCTCTACCATCGACGTGCCGGTGATCCCACCGCTCGCTGGCCGGATCGCGATCACCGTGGACCCGCCGGTGCTGTCGTCTCTGGCGAGCGCGACGATCCGTCTGGACCCCGGTGCGGGCGGCGCTGTGGCGGCGGATCGGCGCTCGTTCAAGGTGATCGCGTCGGCCGGGACGGTCGATGCGATCAGCCCGAGCGGTGGCGGCCAGTGGGTGGCCCACTACACCCCGCCGAAGGGCCTGACGCAGCCGCTCGCGGTGGTGATCAGCGCGGTGGACACCGCCGCGCCGGGCACCGTTTGGGGCGTGGCCACGTTGCCAGTCGTGGCGAAGCGCTCGGTGAGCCTGGACGTACAGGCTGGCTCGAGCAACCTGCTGGTGTTGGGGGATCGGACCTATGGGCCGGTGATCGCCGCGCCCTCCGGCAAGGTGCTGTTCTCGGTGGACGCCGACCCGCGCCAGCCCCGGGGCCAGCTCACCAGCGTGAACCTCGACACGTCCAGGGACAGCCGCGTGGTCGACATGCCGAACACCGAGTCCACCACGATCACCTGGCTCGCTGGCCCGACCATCATCCCCGCGGGCGCCACCGCTTTGCTGCACGTCGCCACCACGGCCGCCGGCGCGCTCCAGACGTCCATCCTCCCGGTGGTGACCGCGTCTGCGGGCACAGTGGCCGCTCCGGTCGTGGACGGGAGCGGGTTTGCGGTGACGTTCACCGCCCCCACCACGCCGGGCGAAGTGACGCTCACCGCCGTCAACGGGTCGGTGCAGGGCGTGCTGAAGGTCAAGGTGATCGCCGGCCCCGGCGCGATGACGCTGGTCACCTCGCCGCTCGAGATCGCAGCAGGCAGCACCTCGATCAAGGTGATCGCCCGGCTCAAGGACAGCGCGGGCTTCGCTGTGGTCGGTCACCCACCCGCCTTGCAAGCCGAGGGCGGCACCATCAGCGCGCTGAAGGACAACGCGGACGGAAGCTACTCGGGCACCGTGAAGCTAAGCAACTCCTCGGTCAACCTGCTCCGGATCTGGGGCAGCCCCGCGACCGAAACGACCGGGCTCTCCGCGGTCCGACTGCTCATCTGGCCCACCACGTCCACCGTCGCCGCCGATGGCAGTGACTCGGTTGCCCTCACCGTGCTCGCGGTGGATGCCTGGGGCCTCCCGGTCCCGAACCAGGTCTTCAAGCTGTCGGTGCCCCGGGGCGACGGAAGCCTACCGCCTGAAGTGAAGACCGACGCACGCGGTCTTGGGCGCACGCGGTTTCAGGCAGGGCACACGCCGGGCCTGGTGACGCTGCGCGCCGAGGGCGCAGGGCTCTGGGCCGAGGCCCCGATCGTCCAGGCTACAGGCGCGGGCGCGACGATCCCAGTTGGCGGGCCGCCCGATGTCGAGGCGCTGCTCGAGCGCTGGCGGAACGCCACCCCCGAGACCATCGCCATTCGCACAGGCACGGCGCCGCTTTCGGGTCCGCCGGCGAGCGTCTCGGTGAGCACTGTTCCCCCGTACACCACACCGGGCGCCAACATCCTCGTGACCGTGCGCGTCGCGGACGCCAGCGGCAAGGGCGTCCCCGGCCAGAAGTTGGCCATCTCCGCGGCGCCCGCCGCCGTCGGTGCGGTCACCGACAACCATGACGGATCCTACACGTTTGTCGCCCAACTTCCCGCGGGCACCGATGGCCCGCTGGCGATCTCGGCCGGAGCCGAGAGCGCGATCGGCCGGCTAAACCTGCCGACCCTCGCCAATGCGGCCTCAGTCTCAGCGCCCTCGCCGACCACCTCTGGCAGCGCGGGCAACGCCGGCGGCGCCCCAGCAGCGCAGCGGGTCCAGCGTCAGCAGGAGCCATCGGAGTTCAAGAAGATCCACATCGGAATCCTGTATTCGAACGCCCACGGCTCCTACACGATGACCGGGAACGGGGCGGGCGGGCTCATCGGTGGTGCCGACTACAAGGCCCCCGCGCTGGGCTTCTCGGGCCTGACCGCCGACATGGTGTTCTGGCCGATCCACACCCCCATCGGGGACTTCGGGCTGGACGGCCGGGTCGATACGCGCGTGGAGTTCTACAACGTGCTGGGGTCGCCCGGCATCGGCATCGCGCGCGACGCGATCGCCGGGCTGCGGTACCGGCGTGCGTTCGGCGCGCTCTCGGTCCAGAGCGGGCTCGCGTTCCAGTATACGAACGGCAATGTGTTCACCTATACCTCTGACTTCTCCGGGGCTCAGCCTTCTGGACTGCCGCTGTACGGCGCCCGCTTGGCCGCGTTGGCCATGCTGGAGACCGGGAGGATCTACACGGGCATCGAAGCTGCGGAGACCTTCGCCCCCTTCCCTGTGGTGACGCGACTCGGCGGCGTCTTCCAGTTCGGCGTCACAGACACCGTGGGAATCCGAATCGGCGCCGGCTGGGATTATCGCTCGATGACGCTCGCCACCGCCACGGGTGGCGGCTCGGCGCACGTCGTTCAGAGCCAAAGCGTATTCGACGCCGGGGTGGGATGGATGCTGTGAGCCCCTGCAGGTGTTCGCTGCTCCGGCTATCTTCGGGCGATGATCTTCTACCGCCCGCATGCCAACGAGGTCGAGGTCTTCGAGACCGCCGCCCGCAACAACCTTCCCGTCCTGCTCAAAGGGCCTACAGGCTGCGGTAAGTCTCGCTTCGTCCGATACATGGCGGAGAAGCTGGGCCGACCGCTGGTGACCGTGGCCTGTCAGGAAGATCTGGCGGCGGCGGACCTCACCGGGCGCTTCTTGCTGGAAGGCGGACAGACGGTGTGGCGGGATGGCCCGCTGACCCGCGCGGTGCGGGAAGGGGCGATCTGCTACCTTGACGAGGTGGTGGAAGCGCGCTCCGATGTCATGACGGTCATCCACCCGCTCACCGACGACCGCCGGATCTTGCCTCTGGACCGGCTCGGCGTGGAGCTGACGGCGAAAGAGGGCTTCCTCGTGGTCATCTCCTACAACCCTGGCTACCAGTCGGTGACCAAGGAGCTGAAGGAGTCGACGCGGCAACGCTTCGTCTCGTTGGCGTTCGACTACCCCAACGCCGAAGTAGAAGCGGAGATCGTCGCCAAAGAGGCCGGGTGCGACCTACAGCTGGCGACCCAGCTCGTGCGCCTTGGGCATGGGTCGCGAAACCTGCGTAGCCACGGGCTCGGCGAAGGGGCCTCCACCCGCCTGCTCGTCTACGCCGCGGCGCTGGTCAAGGGCGGGCTGACGCTCAAGGACGCCGCCGAGGCCACCCTCGTGCACTCCCTCACCGACGATGCCGAGATGACCAAAGCGCTGCGCGAGCTGGTGCGCTCGGTGCTTGGGTAGCCATTGGCAGCGCCCACCATCAAGATCGAGGACTCGCTCAAGGCGACGATGGACGAGTACGGTGTCAGCGCGGCAGACCTCGGGATGGAGGCCGAAACCGACGACGACGCCGAGCGGGCCCTGCTCAGCCACTTCCTGTTCACCGAGCCGAAGCGCCAGTCGCTCACCGGTGAGCGCAACGGCCTCCCCTTGGATCGGGTGCAACGGCAGCTTCAGGCGCTCCTCCGCATGCTCTCGGGGCAGTCGTTCCGGATCGCGTACAGCGACCCTCCGTGCACCGACAACGTCAATGTATACCTCCCGAAGGCGGCGCCTGCGCCGGAGGAGCCCGCCAGCGATCTGCTGCTGTACCGCGTGATGGGCCTCATTCAGGTCGGCTTCATCCGGTCGAAGCTGCTGCGGGAGCGGTCCATCCTCGCTGAGCTGCACCGCGACTGGGTGCTGCGCTCGGCGTTCCACCTGCTCGCTGCCCGCTGGGTGCTACGCCACTGGGCGGACGAGTTTGAAGGCTTAAAGGCGGATATCACGCGGGTACCCTATCTGGACAAGGCCGGCTCGATGCGGGTGAACGTGATGGAGGTCCCGCGTGACGGCATGCCGGACGCGTTCCTTCCGCTCTACGACGGGCTGGTGGTCTGCCTAAACTGGAAGGCCGCTGGACCGAACGGCGACCCGGCACGGGAGAGCGTCCGTCGGATCGATACACTGAAGCCCACCGACCCCGCCTATAAGGACGGGAGCATCGCGGCCGCGCTGTTCTTGTCCGAGGCCAAAAAGCTCCGGGAACATTTCCGTCGCCTAAGGCTTGGGCCGCCCCCCCTCCCCTGGTACCTCGGTGTCATCCGGCCGGAGTGGATCCTCGCCGATCTGGGCCGCAACATCGCCTATGAGAACGAGTGGAAGAAGGGGCAGGTGCCGCTCCGCCAGCTGTTGTCCGCCATGGCGAAAAAGGGCGGGGCCACGCCGGCGGCCATCGGGGGCGGGTTCGAGCGGCCGAGGCTCGGGCTGCGCGACCGGTTGAAAGCAGCGCTCACCGGTCCATCCCAGTCGAACGCCCCGGCCTACGGCGCGCTGCGCGACGAGCACCAAGAGAAAGCGCGGGAGGTACCTGACCAGAAGTGGGCGCCCGGCACCTCCGTGGGGCAGGCGCTGGCCGAGGGCGAGGTGCTCAAGCCCGACGAGACGGGGCGCGAGCATGACGAGTGGGACTACAAGGCCGGCACGTACCGCTTCACCGCGGTGAAGGTGAACGAGGTCGAAGGCAACGCTGGCTCAAGGGACAGCTACGACCGCATCGTGACCGCCAACCAGAAGCAGATCAAGGAGATCCGGCGCAGGTTTGAAGCCCTACGGGTCGAGGAGCGCTGGCTCCACGGCCAACGAGACGGCTCCGAGATCGACCTGAACCGGGCCATCGCGGCGGTGTGCGACATCCAAGCCGGCCAGCAGCCCGACGACCGCATCTTCAAGCGGTTTCAACGGCAAAAGCAACAGGTGTGCATCCTGACCTTGGTGGACGTGTCGGGCTCTACACAAGGCAACATCCTCGCGCTCGAACAGGAGGCGATGGTGCTGTTCGCCGAAGGGCTCCGCACCCTCAACTTCCCGCACGCGTTCTACTCCTTCGGCAATACGCACCCTTCGGAGTTCACCATCGGACGCATCAAGGGCTTTGACGAGCCCTACAGCGACAACGTGCACAAGCGGCTCGGCAACCTCCGGGCGAACGGCGCGACCCGCCTCGGGGCGTACATCCGCCACGCCGGGCACATCCTGTCCACCCGGCCGCAGGCCCGACGCATCCTCCTGATCGTGTCGGACGGAAAGCCTGAGGATCGGGGCGATTACCGCGGCACCTACGGGATCAAGGACAGCGCGATGGCCGTGCAGGAGGTGTCCAGAGCCGGCGTGCACACCCACTGCATCAGCCTCGACTCCCGCGAAGATGCCGGCCAGTACCTGCAAGAGATCTTCGGGAGGGGCAAGTACCTGCAGCTGGACAACGTCGACTCCCTACCGAAGCGGCTACCGGAGGTCTTCAGGGGGCTGGTGCGGTAGCGGGAGGGCCGCGGCGCGCTCACCCACCGCTCACCCACCGCTCAACTGCACGTAGACCTTGCCGTTGGCGTAGCTGGGGTCGCCGATCGAGCTGTAGCCGTAGGAGGCGATGACGAAGTCCTGAACGCCGTCCCCGTCGATGTCGCCCGCCGCGAGGGCGTTCCCCGCGTAGCTGCCGGCGGACTCGCCCGTCCACGCCAACAGGGCCGAAGCATCCGGCGACGAGGACGAGAACGCCAGCGCGCCGTCTATGAGCCAGACCCGGCCGTACGTGCCATCGGCCTGCAGCTCAGTGACGAGCAGATCCTCGGCGCCATCGCCGCTGACGTCACCCGCGCTGATCACCGTGTAGCCGAAGTAGCCTGACTCCGTGCTGCCGAGGATCGCCGCCCCGGAGGCCGCTGTACCGTCCGGCACCGCGTCCGCGGGCGCGAAGAGGGTGAGCGCTCCCGCGTCTTGGGCGTTCGTGCTCTCTCCCAGCGCGCCGACCGCGAGGTCGCTGAACGTGTCGCCGTCGAAGTCGCCGACCGCCCCGCTGAAGCCAAGCTGCTCGGCCCCGACACCCTGCCAGAACCCATAAGCGAGGTCGCCCACCAGCCCGCCCTCAAGCAGGTCATGGGAGCGAAGCATGGAAGCGCGCCCGGGGGTCTCCGCGCCGGTGTCCGCGCCGGTGTCCGCGCCGGTGTCGGGGCCGCTGTCGGGGCCGCTGTCGGGGCCGCTGTCGGGGCCGGTGTCCCCCGACGTACGTAGCGACTCGCCGAGCATGATCTCCGAGACGCCGTCCCCGTCCAGATCGGGCAGCACCACCGAGGTCGAGATCCCCTCGCCCACGACCACCGCAGCGGCCTCCGCCGCCAGCATCGACGCGCCGGAGTACCTGCCGCCTCCGAGGATGTAGAAGCTGTCGTCGCCGCCCGTCAGGTTGGCGTCCGCGGCGTTCACGAGGATGACCTCCGAAGCCCCGTCTGCATCGAGATCCGCGACGGTGAACGGACGCCCGTAGACGGAGGCCACGCCGCTGGGCGCGCCGAGGCGCATCTGCAGGGTGGCTGCCCCGTCGCTCTCGCCGAGGGTGGCCGGCCACATGCCGCCGGACCCGTACCAGATCACGAGCTCGAAATTCTCTTGGTAGCTGGAATAGTGGATCTCCCCTCGCCCGGCCACGAGATCCGCATAGCCATCGCCGTCCAGATCGGCGCAACCGACCTGAAACCCGAGGAACATGCTCTCGCTGGTGATCAGGGTGTCCGCGTCGGTGAGCCCCATGGAGGACGTCCAGTCCGCGCGGTTGGCGCCGTAAAAGATGCCAATCTGGCCGGCGTAGGAGTCCGAGAACGGCGCCGCGATCACCAGATCGAGCAGCGTGTCGCCGTCGATGTCACAGAGCTCGACGTCTTCACCGACCAGATCCTGAGTGCCGTCGACTCCCATCACGCTCACCGGGGCGTCGGCCAGCCCCACCACGCTGTCGTCGAAATCGTCACAGTCGGTGTCGAGGCCGTCCCCCCAGTAGTCACGTGCGCCGGGATGAACCGCTGCGTCCGCGTCGTCGCAGTCGTCGCCCCCCAGCGCGTCGTCGTCGTACCCATCGGCGTCCCCGTCGATCGCATCCACGCCGTCGCAGTCCTGATCGATGCCGTCCTTCGCGACCTCGGTGGCGTCGGGATGGACGGTGGCGTCGGTGTCGTCGCAGTCGTTGCCCGGCCCCCCGTAATAGTAGTCGCCGTCGATGTCGGTCAGGTCCTCGCCGTCACAATCCTGATCGACACCGTCGTAGGGCACCTCGGGGAGCGTGGCGCCGATGGAGGGGTCGGCGTCGTTGCAATCGGTGCCGCCAGCGCAGGCGGTGGTCAGCTCGCCGTCCCCGTCGGCGTCGAAGTCCTCGTCGGCGAGCCCGTCGCAGTCGTCGTCCACGCCATTGCAGGCCTCGGGAGCGCCCGGGTAGACCTGGTAGTTGTTGTCGTTGCAATCGTCACCGCCCGAAGCGAGGTCGAAGTAGCCGTCCTGATCCTCGTCGAGCGGCAACGCGGTGTCGGTGTCCGAGTCGGCGTCGGTGTCCGAGTCGGCGTCGGTGTCGGTGTCGGTGTCGGTGTCGGCGTCGGTGTCGGCGGTGTCCTTCGGGCCGGAGCAGGCGACGCCAGAGAGGAAGAACGCTGGGAGGATGGGGAAGAGGGGCAAGGAACGCATACGAGCAGTCTATCTCCGCAGCACCGACGGTGTGCTGACGGGGGCCGGGCCCAGG
>SHYV01000107.1 GCA_009692605.1 Myxococcales bacterium | reverse complement strand
AGCGGCGGGGGGCGCAGCGGCGGGGGGCGCAGCGGCGGGGGGCGCAGCGGCGGGCGGCGCAGCGGCGGGGGGCGCAGCGGCGGGCGGCGCAGCGGCGGGCGGCGCAGCGGCGGGGGGCGCAGCGGCAGGGGGCGCAGCGGCAGGGAGCGGCGGCGCGAGCGGCGGCGCGAGCGCCGGAGCAGCAGCAGGATCCTCGGCAAGGGCCGCGGACAGGAGGAGCAACATCGCGTTCATCACCACGGGCAAGTAACCGGATCCTGACCGCGGCTCGACTCGGAGTCACCCCGGGGGGAGAGCCGCGGCGACCGCCCGGACGATCTCATCCTCGGTGGGAAAACCCGAGAATGTCTTCTTGGACACCACATCTGCGCCCACCCGCACCTCGAAGATGCCCCCACGCCCCTGAATCAAGGTCGCTTCGACGCCAAACTCCTCCCGCAACACATCCGCCACACGGGCGGCGCGCGGGAGGTAGCCTCAGGAGGTACAGTAGGTGATCGATACCATGTGAACTTCATAACAGGTCGCGTCGCATCTGGGGGCTATCCTACCGAGCCGTGTTCTCCGCGAAGGGCGTCGCAGGGCAGCAGTCTGGCAGCGCTTCTTGATAAGCGGAACCAGATGGAGCCTACGGCACCGATCACCACCCGCATCCGAGGAATCGCGCGCCTATGGGATGGAGCGCGGGTTCATCGTGACGTGTCCCTCCTGATCCGTGGGGGCCGCTGCCTGGAGATCGCGGGGCCGGACGACACGGACGGCGGCGGGGACGACGGCGGAGAGTACGAGGACATCGATGCGGACGGCCTCATCGCGATGCCCGGCCTGATCGATTGCCACACGCACTCAACCTTTGCCGGAAGCCGCGTCGCTGACTTCGTGAACCGCCTGGGGGGAACTTCCTACACCAGCCTTCTGGAAGGCGGCGGCGGCATCCACACCACCGTACAGTCGACGAGGATGTCCACCACGGACGAACTGACGCTGCTGACGTCGAGCCGCCTGGAGCAGATGCTCACCCACGGAGTCACAACGGTCGAGGTGAAGAGCGGCTACGGTCTCGACCTCAAGACCGAGCGACGGATGATCGAGGCGGCGCGCGCGAGCTCCGGCCCAGTCGAGGTGCTGACCACCTTCCTCGCCCACGTCCTGCCCCGCGGCCGCGACCGGGTCGAGTACATGAGGGAGCTGCTCGACGTGAACCTCCCAGCCCTCGCCCCGCTGGTGTCAGCAGCAGACGTCTACTGCGACGACGGCGCATTCACCCTCGCCGAGACCGACGCCATCCTCTCCCGCGCGAAAGCGCTGGGGTTGGGCCTGCACGTGCACGCCGAGCAGGTCGCGTACACAGGCGCGGCCGCGTTAGCAGCCCACTACGGAGCGCTCTCAGCGGACCATCTCGAGCGCATCGATGCGGCGGGGATCAACGCGATGGCGAAGGCCGGAACGGTGGCGGTGCTCCTGCCGGGCGCCATGCTGTACCTGAAGGACATCGCACCACCGGTAGCCGCCTTGCGTGCCGCGGGGGTCCCTCTGGCCGTGGCCACCGACTTCAACCCCGGGTCGTCTCCGATCACCAACCTCTGGTCTGCGGCCACCCTCGCATGCCTCACGATGGGGCTTAGCGTGGAGGAAGCCCTCGCGGGGATCACCCGCAACGCGGCCCGTGCCCTGGGCCGGCCCGACCTCGGCTGGCTCGGACGCGGCTCAGCCGCCGATTTCGCGCTGTTCGCCCCACCCATCGGGGAACCCCCATCGGTGGAGGTGCTGCTCCAGTACCTAGGCGGCACTCAGGCCGAGCAGGTCTGGAAAGCGGGCCAGCGAGTCCTGTAGTCCTTGACGGGCTGCCGTCCCCTACCCTGAGCGCGTGACACTCTCTACGCTACGCTCGGGAGCGACGGTCGCGGACCCGGTGCCGGGCACGCTGATCACCAACACCGTGATGTTGTCCTTGCCTCCGCCCATGTGCGCCGCTCGAACCAGCTGCCGGCTGATCGCCCGGTTGTCGTCCGACGAGGCACAAATCTGCTCGATCTCGGAGTCTTCGACCTCACCCCACAGCCCGTCCGAGCACAGAACGATGCGATCGCCCTCTTCAAGTTCGACCTGAAAGATGTCGATGTCGACGTTCCGCTCGGTGCCGACCGTGCGCAGCAGGATGTTCGAGTGCGGATGAGTGCGCGCCTCTTCCGCGGTGATCCGGTTCTGCTCAACCATGCGGGCCACGAGCGAGTGGTCCCGCGTGATCTGGTGGAGCGTCCCGTTCCGGACGAGGTAGCCGCGTGAATCCCCGACGTTCGCGCAAAGCGCCATCTGATCATCCACCACCATGCAGGTGACCAAGGTGGTCCCCATGTCGTTGCCGCGCATTTCGGCGCTGCCCTTGATGGTGTTGTTGGCCTCCTGAAAGGCCTCATCCAGGATGTTCTCAATCACCGAGACCGTGGGACGCGGGGTCACGTCCACTCGGTCGCGCGCGACGTTGACCAGCGTATCCACCGCCAGCTGTGACGCGACCTCCCCCGAGTCATGTCCGCCCATCCCGTCGGCGACGACGAAGATCTCGACCCCCTCCGTCAGCCGGGACCATCCCCAGTTATCTTCATTCAATGAGCGTAATAGCCCAACGTCCGTGATTCCGGCGTGGCGGGTGAGACGCTGCCGCTTGTGCCGATGAGCCTCCTGCTGCAACGCTTGCCCGAACTCGGCACTGGTCCCGAACTCACCGGATTCCATAGCCAGAAAGAGCGCTTGCCAGGAGCGCTCCTCCAAAGGGGTGTACCTTCGTAGGATTTCGCCGAGCTGCCTCATCGAAGGCGCGTACTCCTCCGCGGTCAGAGCGTGGTCCTCCACCGCCGCCACCTCGGGGTCGAAGAGCACAAACTCGCCGCCGGCCCGGATCGCGAAATTCGACCGGTGCAACCAGGCCAACCGCACGCCATTGAACGCCAGAAACCCGATCGTCCCAGCCGCGCGCTGGGCGAACGCGACAACACGCTCGATGGGGAGCGGGGCGGCCTCGTCCAGCATCATCGCTTCGTTCGCGAACGGTACGACCGAACACATCAGCGACGGATTTTCGTCCGGGTATGGGAAGACGTCACAGGGTGACAACAGCGCCGGATGCTCCAGCTGCTTCTGGAAAAACTTCAGGTAGGGGTCGAACCGGTCCCGCTCCCAACGCGTCGACAGCAAGAACCGCCGGGTTGCCAACGAGGCCGAGCACGCGCCACAATTCAGCTGGACCGCTGGATTGTCCTCGAACCCGCACTCCCAGCAACGCCGTGTGCGCCGGTCAGGCCGGGCGTCGTTCACGACGTAGAACATTCGTCCCTCGGCGAGACGGATCAGTGCTTCGACCTTGTAATAGTCGGAGAGGTTCATTCCCGGTGTGAAAGTCGGGGGGCGGGAGCGAAGACCGCTAGCCATTCAGGGGCTTTCCTGTTGGGTGGGCGAAGAGTCTATCAAGAAAGTCAGGCAGCGGCGGCGCCTCCACGAAATGCGGCCACACGCGACGCGGCGGGCTACCCGCGGCAGGTGCCGCTAAACCCGCCAATGACCGGTTCGCCCGCCCCAAGATCGGCAACCACCGCCGAGGGGGGCACACGCGGGGTCGCGCTGATGATCGCCTGTTCGGTCCTGTTCGCAGCGATGGCCACCTTCGTCGCGGTCGCCCACTCGCTCGATCCCCACCTCTCGCCCTTCGTCACCAGTGCGTTCCGGTCCGGCGTCAACCTGATCGCGCTCATCCTCCTCGCGCGCTTTGACGTCAAGGTGCTGTGGGGCGACGGTCGCAGGGCGCTCTGGGTCCGCGGCGTCCTCGGGGGACTGTCTCTGGTCATGTACTTTGGCGCGCTCGCGCATCTGGGCATCGGCGAGGCCGCGTTCCTCAGCCAGACCAGCGCGGTCTGGGTGGCCCTCCTCGCCCCCTATTTTCTCGGTGAGCGAACCGGCTGGACCGTGTGGCTGGCCGTTCTCTGCTCATTGGTCGGCGTGGCGTTGCTCTCCCAGTCGCCCGGCGGCCAGTCCGGAGAGCTCGCTGGACGGGGCATGGGCCTCGCAGGCGGACTGTGCGCGGCCGGGGCGTACCTCTCCATCCGGAAGGCCGGCTCCTCGAACCGCCCGATCACCATCGTCTTCTACTTCACGCTGGTCGCCGCGATCGGCAGCACAGCGACCTCGGTCGCGATCGGCGAACACCTGCCCCGTGACCCGCGAGCCATCGCTTGCCTCATCGGGGCCGGCATCACCGCCACGTTCGCCCAAATGCTCATGACCGAGGCCTACCGCGTCGGCCGGGCAGGGCCCATCGCGGCCGCCGGCGCCGCAGGTCCGCTGTTCTCCACCTTGCTCGGATGGTGGGTGCTGGGACAGGCACCCGATGCGCTCGCCGGGCTAGGCATGGTGCTGCTCGTGCTCTCAGGCATCGGCCTCCCCCTCCTCGCCGCCAGATAGGGCCGGCACCATGATCGGCATCCGGGAGCACATGCCGTTCTGGGGAGCGCAGCCGTCCACAGTCAGGGGAAAATCAGCCCAAGCAACGGGACATCGGCGGCGACCCAGTCAACTCCGGCGATCTGTTCCGGCAGCAGCCACTGGAGGCCGATGTGCTCGGTGGCGACCGGCTCACCCGCTGTGAGTTCGCAGCGCCAACCGCAGAGCCGCAGCCCGTCGTGAGCAGTTTCGCCCAGGCGCACCATGGGCCGCACCGTGCACATCAGCTCCTCGCGGATCTCCCGGATGACCGCGGACTCCTCGTCTTCACCAGGCTCGACCTTACCACCGGGAAGCTCCCACTTTCCGGCATGACGCTTCCCGAGCGGACGACGCGCCGCGAGCACACGTCCATCGCGAACGATCGCGGCGGCCACGACGTGCACTCCGCAGCCTACACGGGCGCGGTGCGGCTCTGCGCGTTGAGCAGCTCCAACTTGAGGATCGACAGCGCACCCTGAGTAAGGCGCTTGAACTCCGCCGGAGTCGCGAGCTGGGTGATCGCCCGCACGACGAAGCGAGGGCGGGCGTAAAACTTGCGATGCGCGATCTTGAGCAGCTCAAGGATCTGATCCTTGTTGAGGTGCTCCTCCCAGCAAGCGGGAACCTCCACCCCACACAGAGGGTCCTTCATCAGCCGATCCCAGCAGTCCGCCGGATAGAGCCCCAGCTTTGCGCCCTCCTCGAAGCTCTCCGTCCCCGGATACGGCGAGAACACTGCGAAGACCGCGTAGTCAGCGTCCAACTTGATCATCTCGTCGACGTTGTGAACCGCCTCGGCCATGGTCGGCTCATGCGGACCGCCGAGCATGATGTAGGCCACCGAGCGTACACCCTCTTCGCGACACCACTTGAATACGCGGTGCACGTCATCGGTGTCGCAGTGCTTGCCCCACTTGTCGAGGCCCTCGTTGTTCGCGGACTCAACGCCGAAGTGGATCTTCGAGCAGCCGGTCTCTCGACATCGGCGGATCTGCTCACGCGTAGTCCCGGCGATGGTGGTCTTGTAGCCCCAATGGAACTTCACGCCCCGCCGCTCAATGGCGTCGCAGAACTTCAGCACCCACTGGCTGTTTGGCGTGAACAGGTCGTCGATGAAGTGCGTCTCGGTGATCCCCAGAGAGACGCAGTGCTCCATCTCGTCGAGGATGTTCTCAATGTCGCGCATCCGGTACTGCTTCTTGTAGGTCAGGCAGAACGGGCAGGAGTGAGGGCAGCCGCGGGATGTGATCGCGGTGGTGTTCAGCGGCTGCTTGCAGCCGGGCAGGTAGTACTCGCGGTACCGGGTCCGGGCCCGGTCAGGCCATGGGTAGGCGTCCAGCGACTTGGTGGACTTCCGGTCCTTGTTCTTGACCAGCTGACCGTCCTTCCGAAACCAGACCCCCTCAATCCCATCAAAGTCCTTTCCGCTGTTCTGGGCCTGAACCATGTCGAGGAACGCATCTTCCCCGTCCCCAGTCGTGATCGCATCCACACCCTTGAGCCCAGCCGCGTACTCCGGGAACATCGAGCAGTGGGGCCCGCCCAGCACGATCGTCGCCTTGGGGTTCAGCTTGCGGACGGTGTTCACCGTCATCTGCACGTCGGGCAGCGAGTGGGTGTAGGTCGAGATGCCCACGAGATCGAGCGGATAGCGCTTGAGCTGCGCCTCGAAATCGGGGTAATCGAGATCGTCCACCACGGGATCGAAGATCTCCGCCTTGAAGTTGGAGCGTTTCTCAATCGCGGCTTGAATGTACATCAGGCCGAGCGGAGGGAAGCAGTAGACGCCGTAGGCCATGGCCTTCGGAATGCCGGCCCACACACGGAGCTGTTCGGGAGGATTGATAAGCGTGATGTCCATGTCGAGCTCCGTTCAAGGGGGGCGGCCGGGGGCCACAGAGAGCAGAAGGTGGGCGGCTATCGCCGACGACTAAAGAACTTCCAAGGCAAAAACAAGGGCACTTCAGCCCGGTACTGTTCGTACTCCGCGCCGAAAATCTCGATCAGCACAGGCTCCTGACGCCAGACCTTCTCGACGAGGCTGCCCGCGAGCAAGGTGGGGACCAGAATGAAACAGAACGAGAAGGAGTTGAGCAGAAACCCCACGGCGAGCACGCCGAGCAGCTTCCCGATCACCGAGGGGTTGCGGCTGTACGCGTAGATCCCGCTGCGGACCAGATGCAGGGTGCGCCCGGCCGTAGGGCTGGGGCTCCCCGCGCCCACGAACACCAGTTCGGCGTAGCTGACTCCGACGATGGCGAGCCCCGAGACCAGCGACACCGCAGCCAAAACAAAGTTGACCGGAACGGGGACGAAGGAAGCCATGCCGAGCGCCACGTCGAGGCGCAACGACAGCAGGGCGATCAGAAACGTGAGCGGGAAAAGCACCGGGATGTAGACCTTCGCGACCATCAGGAGGATCTGCGGGGTGCGCAGCACCCGGAGTACAGCAGCAAACGGGCTCGAGGGGTGGCTGGGACTCATCACGGCACAGTCTACCGGAGCCAGCGGCCCAGCGCGTGTGAAAGGGCGTACCGAGTGGCTCAGATGAACAGACTGCGAGAATCCGGCCCGCAGTCCTCGCGCCGCGCCCGGATGCAGGATAACGACGTCGTCGCAGGAGTCAGTGTGCAAACCCGTAGCCGAACGCGCAGTGTCGTCTTCACCGACATGGCTGACTACACCAAGTCGGTGGCGAGCGCCGATCGCGAAGGTCTCCGCAACATTCTGGCGCAGCACCAGAAGTACGTGGAGCCCGTGCTCACCGGTCGGGGCGGCCGCGTGGTGAAGAACATCGGCGACTCGTTCATGGCGCTCTTCGAGACCGCGACAGACGCTGTGCGCGCCTCGCTCGATCTCGTCGAAGCACACGCGCCGGGTGGCAGCTCGGGTGTGGTGTTCCGGGCCTCGATCGCGACTGGAGACGTGGAAGAGGCGGAGAATGACGCCTTCGGCGAGCCAGTCAACATGTCCGCCCGGATCAACGCTCGCACGGAGGCCGGAGCGGTCTGCTTCTCTGCCGGTACGATGCACTGCATGAATCAGGCGGAGATCCCCTGGGAGAGCACGGGGCGCCACACGCTCAAGGGCATCCCCGGAGAAACGGAGATCTTCCGCGCCGTCCCCCAGTACGCCTGCACACTGCCAGACCTGCTCGCTGTAGCCATCAAGGCCCGCACGCTCACGATCTGGAACGCCAGCGAGCCCATGCCGTCGGTCAGCCCGAACGGCCACCTGATCCTTGAGGGGTTTCGCCCGGGCTCTCCATTCCTCACCGAATCGGTTGATCGGCTCCCCGTCGTCGACCCGTCGAGGCTCTGGCTGTCCACGTACAACATCAGCCCGGCGGACCGGATCGAATGGGCTCGGTCGGGGCGCGGCCTGCTGATCGGCACGCCGCCCGCCTTCCGGGCTGCCGTGGCCGCGCAACAGCGCATCTCAAACCGCGTCTCCGGCTCGGACACCATCATCCTCGACGGGCAGTCGGACGCCTGCATGGACCTGGTCATCGCCGGGATCGCCCTGCCCGCGGTCCCGATCGCTGAAGTGGTGGCCGGGTACAGCTATGACCTCCTGCCCGACGGTCGGTGGCTCAACCGCACCGACCGTGCCGTCTTGCGCGTCGACGTGAGCGCGAACGGCGTAACCGTCACCGTCCTGACACCCGGCGTGCAGATCAACGGGCTCACCGCACAGGTCAACGGCACGTTCACGCTGGTAGAGGGGACCGAACTTCGCTGCTCTGGTTTCTCCCTGCGGTTCTACGATCTGGGCGGCGATGAGGGCTACGCAGGAGTTCTGGTCGGCGACACCCAGGTTCGCGTGCCCATGTCCACCGGGCAGCACGTCGAGATCGGCCGCGAGCCGCAACACCCCGGGCTCCTGCTCCCCGACCGAAACAATCAGGAGAACATCCGTTGGTGTCCTGGCCCCCGTGCCGCACGCGCGCGGGAGAAGGGGTTCACGCTGGACAAGGTGCTCACTGGCAGGCGCCAGTGCGGGCTCGACGTCAGCGGAGCACACGCAACCTTGAACGCGCTACACGAGACGCTCCCCACCGTGTTGCTCGATCACACCCGGCGCGTCGCCCGGGTGATGCAGCCGCGCCTGGCCACTTACGGCGATCTTGTGATGCTCGGCACCACTGTGGTGGCGCTGCGCGAGCACAGCGAGGGCTGATCCCCCGGACGGACTAGAACCGACGAAGGGCCTCGGCCACAAGTGAGCCGACGTCAGGCTTACCCGCACCAACCGAAGAGCCTGCGGCGAAGCCCGTCCCCGACGCCTGCCCCCGACCGGCGGGCCCTATCCCTGCGTTGGCCCGCGCTCCGAGCAGCCGCTCGACCTCGTCGACCGCCAGCGGCCGCGTCCCCCCGAGCGGCTCGGCGAGCGCTGCGATGCGGGCGACGTGCTCCACGAGCTCCATTCGCAGCTGCGTAGTCTCCCGGCAAGGTCCCACGGTGATGACCCCGTGATTCTTGAGCAGCACCGCATCGCACCGCGTCAACGCGTCGACCAGCCCAGAGGCATCCACCACCGGAATCTCCGCCCCGAGCGACACAACGGGCTCAGCCATGAACGGCAGATCCCAGAAGGACCGACCCGCGACCGCCCACGCCGTCGCGTAGGGCGGATGCGCGTGGCACACCCAGTTCACATCGGGACGTGCCCGATAGGCGTGCATGTGCAGCGCGAATTCGCTGAACACCTTGCGCTCGCCCGCGACGACCTTGAACCCCGTCCCGCCGTCCGCGTCCGAGGCGACCTCGACGAGCGTCCAAGCCGTGACGTCGGCCTTGGACACCGCTGTAGGGCTGGCCAGAAAGCGCCCCCCGCCGCCGTACGATGCCGGAAGCCGAGCGGAGACATTCCCGTCATGGTTCGCTACCCACCCGCGGACGTGCAGGTGCTGGCAAAGCGCGGCCACATCCAGAGCGAGCGCCTCACGTGCCGTGAGGGTCATTGCGGGCTCCGGATCAAACTGCCTGCCCCGACAGCTCGTCTACGATGCCGAGGATCACGCTGTGGAGCGGGTCGCTGTCGTTACCAAGGATCTGACGCGCGGTGTTTCCCTCTCGCGCCACCAGTACGAGATCCCCGGGACCGGCCTGCACGCTGTCGACGCCCAGAAACGCGGGTCCCTTCGGCGTGCGTCCATCCCCGGCCACCGGCTGCAGGACGAGCACGATGCGCCCGTCGAAGCAAGCGTGCTTGACCGTGGACACTGACGTGCCGATGACGCGAGCCAGAATCATGTACCTGCCCTCGTGGCCCGCGCCGCGAACGCCGCTCGCCCGGTGACCAACGACCGGTCCGAATGAACCGAATCCACGATCCGGACGACAGCGCAATCGACCGGGCTGTAGGTCACCGGCAAGGCCAGGGCGGCCTCGCGGCCAGTCGTCCACTCGATGAGATCACCGGGCCCCGACTGCAGTGGATCCGCGGCGACGATGACGTCGCCATCGGGATTTCCAGCCTCGTCCTCAGGCTGAATCGCCATCAGGCGCACACCAACCAGGCTCGAGTGTTTGACCGTGGCGACAACGGTGCCGAGGACGCGAGCGAATTGCATAGCGGCTGCTATCAAGAAACGTGCGTCCCTACCGCAGCCCGACCGAAAACGGGGCGGGCCTGAGCAGCCAGACGAGAAACTCTGGATGCGGCCGCCCGACCACCTCCTCACGAACCCGCTTGCCGCGCGCACCCAGCAGGGCCGCCGCGACGCCCACCGCAGTCTCCACCGCGTCCTGTCGACCGTGAACCACGAAGAACCCCTTCCCGCCCAGACCTACAGCCACCCGCAACCCACCAAGCTCCACGTCCGCCTCCTTCAAGCTGCGGTCGCAGGCCTCGAGCACCCCGGCGATGCTCGACCCCTCGACGATACCAACAGTATCGATTTCCACCGCCTCGGAGGCACCAACGCTCGCCCCGCCCAGACCGGCCCATACCGAACGGTGCGCGAACGGCAAAAGCAGGTGATCCAGCATCTCCTCGGCCGCGACCTCTAGTCCGACGCGATGCGCGGCTTCCACATCCGCCACCGCCCCGCCCGTCAAGATCAGGAAGCGGCCAGGCTCGATGAGGTTCGCCTCAATGACGCGCACCGGCGACTCCTTCACCAGAGCGTCCAGCACACGGTAGCCGCGCGCGATCGAGCCGAGCTCAAGCAGGGCAAGGGCGTCAGGCACAAGCCCGCCGCTGCGCGGATCCATCCGACGCGCCGGGCTCACACAATGCGGAAGTGCCCCGAAAGCGTGCAACGGCGCTCTCGGGTGAAGTTCCGCGCGGTAGTGAGCCCCTCACCCGTCGGCGACGCGATGGTGAAGCTGGTGTAACCCTCTCCACCGAAACCAAGTCCCGCGTAATTCGGCGCGTTCTTGACGAAGATGCTGGTGTTCGCCACCCGGGCGAACCGATGCAGGTTGTCGATGTTCTTCGAGTACATTGAGCTCGTGTGCCCAAAACCGTGCTCGGCCTTGAGCGCCATGTCGATACCCTCGTGCACATCCCGAACACGCACGATTCCCATGATCGGCATCAACAGCTCAAGCTGGACGAACGGGTGGTCAAACGCCACCTCGCAAATGATCAGCCTGGGATCGCCCTGAAACGGCACATCGATCTCGCGCAGGTACTCCCGGGCGCACTTTCCAACCCACTTGCTGAGCGTGTGCTCGCGATCCGGAGTGAGGATCAACTTCTCAAGCCGGGTGATCTGATGATGCCGCAGCAGCACCGCACCTGACCGGACCATCGCTTCAACCAGCTTGTCGTGGATCTTGTCTACGGCAAACACCTCTTTCTCGTCGCAACAAATGATGTTGTTGTCGAAAGAGGCACCTGCGATGATGCCTCGCGCCGCTTGCTCGATGTCCGCGGTCTCATCCACGACCACCGGAGGGTTGCCCGGGCCGCCACAAATTGCCTTCTTATTGGCGGCCAATGCAGCTTTTACTACCGCGGGACCGCCAGTGACGACGTTGAGACGGATCCCAGGGAACCGCAGCAGCTCGTCGGCGGAGGCGATGGTGGGCGTGTCCACGCACACCATCAGGTTTTCGGGTCCACCCACCTCCAGTGAGGCGCGATTGATCAGGTCGATCGTGTACGCAGACACCCGCCTGGCAGACGGGTGCGTATTGAACACCACGGTGTTGCCGCCCGACACCATGCCGATGCCGTTGCAGATGATCGTCTCGGTCGGATTCGTGCACGGCGTGATGGCCGCGATGACACCGTACGGGGCTCGTTCGATCAGCGCAAGACCGTCATCGCCGGTGTAGGCGATCGGCTCAAGAATCTCGGGCCCCGGGGTCTTGTGGATGACAAGCAGGTTCTTCTTCACCTTGTCGTCTACGCGGCCGAGCGTGGTCTCCGCCACGGCGAGCTGCGCCAGACTCTTCACATCCTCGGCCGCCCGTCGCCGGATGTTGGCGATGATCTCTCGGCGCTTCTCGAGCGGCAGCGCCACCAGCGTCTGCTGGGAGGCCCGTGCGGCCGAGACACAGTCACTGACGGTCTTGTAGACGCCGCGCGGCTTCGCCGGCAATTCAGCCAGCTTCGCCTCGCCCGCCTTCACCTGACCGACCACCCGCCGGACGATGTCCTCAACGTCGATCGAATCAGCCACGGGTCACCCCGCTGGTGCCACAGATAGTCACTCGTCCCTCGACTTGTCGTAGGCCACGGAGCCGGACACGTCGATCGTGTCGACGATGGCCATAATGACGGCGTCCACTGGCCGCCCGTCCGTCGAGCTGGTCTGACGGGCGGAAGAACCCGAGGCATAGAGGACGGTCTCACCGACCCCCGCGCCAACGGAGTCCACGGCTACCACGAAGGCGTCTTTCGACGTCGTCTTCCAGTCGCCCGCCTTCCCGGCCTTCCCGGAGTGTGCCAACGACAGATCCTGCACCATGTACAGGCGCAGCCCTTCAAGCTTTTCGTCCTTGCGAGACGCAACGACGGTGCCGACGACCTTTCCAAGCTTCACGAGTCCTCCTGTCCGCGCCGGCGGCGGCGGACGTAGCGTGGGCCTACTTGCCCGCCGGCTTGCGGCCGAGCGGCAAGACAAGGTCGACGTTTTCGTGCGGGCGCGGGATGATGTGCACGCTCACAAGCTCGCCCACTCGCTGGGCCTCGCGTGCGCCGGCCTCGGTCGCGGCCTTCACGGCTGCGACATCGCCGCGTACGATCGCGGTGACGTACCCGCCGCCCGTCTTCTCGTAGCCGACGAGCTCAACGCGCGCAGCCTTGACCATGGCGTCGCTGGCCTGAACCATGGCGACGAAACCCTTGCATTCGATCATTCCCAAGGCGTCTGACATTTGGTGAACTCCTAACGTGATAAGCGGTGAATCAAAAGAAAGACAACCGGCGGTGGTGCGGAGGGGAGGCTAACGACCGAGCGCCTCGATCACTGCGATGGCGGCCGCCGCGGCAGAGTCGATCTCGGCCTCGCTCCCGCTCATCCACAGGCGCCCGAAGGCGCCGTACGGCTGAAGGTTGACGAGGCTGACGTTTGCGGCCTTCTCGGCCTCGTTCGCGGCGAGCACGATCCAGGCAGCTGGCTCGGTCTCAAGGATGAACAGGCTCTGGCCCGGGATGAGCATCATGCCGGAGCGGTTCCGGTTGATAAGCTGCGCCTGATAAGGTTCGACAGCCCGGATGATCTGGTTCGAGGTCACCTTGGGCTTAGTAGCGTCTTTCGCATTGACTCCGATGAACGCGCAAATGGCGTCACCAGCGGCGTGAACCTCTCCCTTCTCATCGTGATGCAATTCAAGCAGGCCGAAGGCGCGCTCAACCACCTGCACCGCGGGAACCGCGCTTGTGGCCTTGAGGGCGACGTCGGTCACGCGGTTGATGATCATCCCTGGGGCGGTCTCGACCCAAAGGGACGCCTGCCCGGCGAGCGGCAGAAAACCCTTGGCGGTCGTGCCTGTAAACGCAGCGAGCTGCGGTTGCAGGCTGTCGAGGAACACATAGCTGCGCAACGTGATGGACACAGGGACGAGACTCCGGCGGGATTGGAGAGCGCAGGGTAACGCACAACGCGCCGTATGGGAAGCCGGCTAGTCTCCCGCAGGACCATGATGGAACTCACCCCCGGCACCGTGATCGACCGCTACACCGTGGATGACCGGCTCGGCGAGGGCGGAATGGCGACGGTGTACCGCGTTCGCCACACGCAACTGGGCAGCCGTCACGCCATAAAGTGCTCACCGTCTCGAACGCATGAGTAAAGGCGCGGCTCGTCCAGGAGGGCCGGGTTCAGGCAACCCTGCGCCACCCGAACATCGTAGCGGTCACCGACAACGTTGAGGTTGACGGTGCTCCGGGGCTGATCATGGAGTTCGTTGACGGTCCGAACCTTGGTGAGCTGATGGAGCGCCATAGGCCGACCTTCGACGAGGCGGATGCCCTCGCGACCAACATCATCGATCGGTGTGGCCTGCGCGGATCGGCCTCCTCCACCGCGACTTGAAGCCCGGCAACGTCCTCATCTCAGGGTCCGGGAACGGGCTCGTCCCCAAGGTGGCGGACTTCGGGCTCGCAAAGCTCCTCGACAGCGACGGGGGCATGAGCCGGACCCGCTCTGGGACCACGATGGGCACGCCGTCGTACATGGCACCCGAGCAGATCCGCGACGCCAAGAGCGTCGACAAACGGGCTGACGTCTTCGCCCTCGGCGCCATTGTCTACGACCTGTATTGCGGCGTGCTGGCGTTCCCCGGCGACGACATCCTGACCGTCATGACCGCGATCGCATCCGGGACCTACACGCCTCCGCGTGACCTCGTGCCGAACCTGCCGGGCCGGGTCCTGCGGGCGATCGACGGCGTGCTTCAGGTCAAGACCGCAGATCGCCTCCCGGATTGCGAGACGCTGCTGGCGACCCTCCGCGGTGCGGAGGAGCAGAGCGATGGGAACCTCGGCGGCACCCCCATGGCTCGACCGCTCGGCGCCTGGAGCCCCGCTCTGATGGCGAGCGTCACCACGCGCTACCCCCTCTCCTCTCCGTCTCAGGACCTGTTGAGGAGCGACGCACCCCCGGCAGCGCTCCGAACCTACGCCCTCTCAACCTTCGACCTGAGACCGCCCGCCGCCTCGCAGCCGGGGAGCCACGGCACGCTGGCCCCCCCATCGGCGGACAACCCCAGCCGGGCCGAGGCGTCGCTCACCAGCTCCGCTCCATCGCTTCCGGCCCCACCGCCACGCGCCTCGATGCCCGCATGGCTTCCGGGTGTCCTGTTCGGCGTCGTCGCGCCTGCCCCGGCGGCGGTCAACCCTCCACCGACCGGGTCGGTACCCACCGCGCCGGTCGCCGCAACCGCCAAGTCGATCGTAAAAACGCCGGCTGGCAGTTCCACCGCGAAGGTCGCGTCCGTGCCGGCTCCGCCCATCGCGTCCCCGACGGCGTCCGCCCCCGTCCCAACGGTCGCTCTGGGCGCTCCCGCTAAGGTGACCACTCCCGCAGCAAATCCCACAAAAGCGACGCTCACCATCGCGGGCGACGCCAAGCGCGTGTGGCTCGAGTCCTCCGCCGGTCGCTTCCCAGCCGGCGAGGTCCCGCCGGGGACTTACACTGTCACCGCGTTCTTCGACGGCGTCGAGGCCGTCCCCACCGGCCATACCACCGTCGCGGCGGGCGAGGAGAAGCTGCTGCGCTGCTCCAGCCCGCTGATGGTATGCAGGTAGGGGTCACCGATTCCCCACGAGAGTCGTGCTGGACCGAACTGCGGTAACCGTCGGATTAAGCCGCCGGCACCCCGGGGGAGACGAAGGCAGAGGCCGGACAGCAGGCTCGGCACGATCAGGCTGACCTGCGGAAGCGTCGGCCTCCGGACCCGGTGGCCCTACCCGGCCGGCTTCGGCCTCTCGCGCCCAAGAGCGCTCCCAACCAGCGCAAAAAGGCCGACCGCAACGACTCCGAGCACCGCCTCGGTGTAGAGCATCGTGCCGGCGCCCGGAGAGCTGTGGAAGCTGCCAATCCCGTTGGCGAGCCAAATGTCCAGACCACTTGCGGCGACCGCTGCGCCACCCTCGGTCGCAGCGGCACCCAGCCCCAACGTCGAGTCCGCCACCCGACCCAACAACAGGCCAAGCCACCAGATCGGGAAGTTCGACAGCGAGGCAAAGAAGCTGTACTTCGTCGCCCCGGAGCCCGACCCGATCGCGTTGAGCACCACCGCAGTGAACGCAGCGTACGCGAGCCCCACACCGAACGAATAAATTAGGTTCCAACCGACGTACATGGCAGCACCAATCCGCAGCGAGTACCCGCTCCCCGGGATGGCCCACCAGCCATCGACCGGCGCTACGGCCATCCCCACCGCCACGGCGGCCAGCCCGAGCCCCACGGCGGCGTACACCGACCGCGGATGGAAGCGGTCGCAGAGCCACCCGCCCCCGAAGCACCCAGCGGTGATCACGAACCCCTGAAGCAACCCCTGAGAAAGCCCGACCTCCGCCGCGCCCGCATGCCAATACGCGGCCACCTCAGCCTGCGCGAGCACGCCCTGAGCGGCGCCCGTCCCGATCGGCAGCACACAGAGCAGCGCGCTCAAAAAACCCGGCCGCGTCTTCAGCATCTGCCACACATCACGGACCACGCTGGTGGTCGCCCCGACGACGCCACCGGCCGGCCGATGGGACCTCACGTCCGGCACGAACTGGAGCGCAAGGCAACAGGCCATGAACGAGGCCGCCATGACTGCCCCGGCCATCCACGCCGCCGGCAGCACGGTAAGGAGCAAGAGGCCAAGGGCGCCACCGAACGCCGCACCGCCGAGATTCCCGGCTTGAAACCAGGCCGAGACCCGTCCCTGCTCCTCCACGGAGGTCGTGACCGCCATGATCGCCTCAATCGACATCCCCACGATGGAATTGATAAGGCTCGCTGCGGCGATCACCACGAGCAGCAGCGGCAACGTGCCCTGGTTGAGCGGCAAGGTCGCCATCGTAAACACACCGAGCGCCGAGCAGGTCGTCGCAAAAACGTACCAGATCCTCGGCGAGAGCGTGACGTCCACCATCGGCGCCCACGTCCACTTCAACCAGCTGGTCAGGAGGTTCGCGCCGTTCAGCAGAGAGGTATCGGCGACCGAGAGGCCGCTCGCGCTCGCCAGAAACGTTAATGCCACGCTCACGAACCCCGAGAGCGCGCCAAAAGGGATGTACAGGATCGTGTACACGACAGGGTGGGGGACACGAAGCACAGCATCAGCCAAGGAGAGTCCGGAGAGGACCGCACGGTACTACCTGACGGGCCGCACGGCAAGCCACGCCGCGCGATGGCGG
>SHYV01000106.1 GCA_009692605.1 Myxococcales bacterium | reverse complement strand
ATCCCTTCTTGACCTGCGCAGGCGACCCGCTCCAGCACGCGGCTGTCCACCCGCAGCCGGGTGAGCGTGGCGGTCACGCTGGGTTGGGGACGCTCCATAGGGTCAACGCAGTGACCCAGAGCGCGGGCCAACCCGCTGGCGATGTAGACGACCCCGACGATCCCGGCGAAACCGGCCGCGAAGGAGGCGGCCGGGCCACGACGCTCGAGGAACAGGCCCTCGGACCCATCGCCGCGGCCGGAGAGATGAACCTGCCGCTCGATCAGATGGAGAAGCGGGTCCAGGCGGTGCCGGGCTACGCCCCGCTGTTCCCCGCCGCCTGCCCGGGGGAAGCCGTGGAGCGAAAGACGGTCGCGAAGGCGATCGCCACCTTCGAGCGCACCGTGGTGTCCGGGGAGGCCCCGTTCGATCGGTGCGTGGCCGGTGATACGGCGGCGATCTCGGACGACGGCAAACACGGCTTCGTCGTGTTCAATGCCACTGGCGCCTGCTCGACTCGCCACAGTGGCTGGCGGTTCACCGACGACTCGTTCTACGACGTGGGCGTATCGGGCGACGACATGGGCCGGGGCAAGGTGCTCCCTGGCATCGCCATGGTGGCGCACGCGTTCAAGACGCCGACGCTGCGTGACGTAGCTCGTCGGTTCCCATACATGCATGACGGCTCGGAGGCGTCCCTCGCAGCCGTGGTCGATCTCTACGACGTTGGGGGGCGTGTCCTTCGTGAGACGACCGCCGCTCAGGTGCGCCCGCTGGGGCTTTCCGCGGACGACAAGAGTGATGTCGTCGCCTGCCTTGATACGCTCACGGCTGCGCCCGTCGCCTCCGTCCTGCCCACTCTCCCTCGTTAATCGGAACCGCCATGCACCGCATTCCCGTCCTCGTCCTCCTTTGCCACGCTGGGGTCGCGTTCGCGGCTACCACCCACGTCGTGAGCCAAAAGGCCCGTACATTCTCTGCCGCCGAGATCGTCGTCAAGGCGGGCGAGAAGGTGTTGTTCAAGAACGATGACGACGTGGTGCACTCGCTCTACACCGTGATCGGCACCACCAACGTGAACGTGGTGGAGCCACCCGGCGAATCGGGCGAGATCGCGTTCCCGACGGCCGGCGACTATCCGATCAAGTGGGCGATCCACCCGCAGATGTCGCTGACGGTCAAGGTCCAGTAGGGGCCTGTCTCGATTCTGCTGGTGGGCGTTCGTCCTCGGGTCGTTGGCGGTCCTCAGCGGGATCGTCGGGCTGGCGTGGGCTGCGTTTGCCGCTTGTGGAGGCGAGCTCGTCTACCCGCTCGACGACAGCTACATCCACATGGCGATTGCACGGAACCTCTGGGAGCACGGCACCTGGGGGGTCACCGCCGATGCGTTCTCGTCCACCAGCTCGTCGCCGGTCTGGGTGATCCTGCTCGCGGGGTTGTTCGGCGTGTTCGGCTCCTCCGACTGGGTGCCGCTGGCGACCAACAGCGTGCTGGCCGTCGCGGTGGTCGGGGTCTTTTCTGTCTGGGCGTCCCGGCCTCGGCCGCCGGGCGGCACCCCGGTGTCGGGCGCGTGGAGTGTCCCTTGCGTGCTCGCAGCGGTGGGGCTCGCGCCTGTGCCTGCGCTTGCCGTGCAGGGGATGGAGCATGTGCTCCAGCTCCTGACGACCGTTGCCCTGGTGCTTGGCGGCGCCCGAGTGCTGGGAGCCCGGGACGGGGGAGGCGCCGGGTGGCTCCCAGTTCGCTCGTCGGCGCTCCCCCCGCCCCCCGTAGGGCTCGCGGTTCTCGCGGCCATCGCTCCGCTGGTCCGGTATGAGGCCTTGTTCGTCGTGGCCGTGCTGGTGGGTTTGCTGGTGGCCCAGCGTCGGCTCTTCGAAGGGGCGATCGTCGGGGCTGCCGGCGTCGGGCCGGTGGCGATCTACGCGGCGGTGGCGATGTCAAAGGGGTGGTACCCGCTGCCGACAGGGGTGATGCTCGCGAGCTCGCCGGCGTGGACCGGCGTGAGCGTGCCTGACCGGCTCTTGGCCAACTTCACCTCGCCTGTCGCGCTGCTGCCCCTCGCGGTGCTGGGCCTGCTTTGCCTGCGATGGTTTGACCGTGACCCAGACCGGCAGGCCGCCAGGGTCTATGTCGGGACCGCGGCGCTGCACCTGCTGTTCAGCCGGGTCGGGGATGCGTACCGCTACGACGCCTACCTGGTCGCGATCGGTGTCCTCGTCGCAGCCCCGGCCGTGCTCGGGGGCTTGCACCGGCTGCTTGGCGCGGGCTGGTCTGCGTGTGATTCTGGCGCCGGCGTCCCGGAGGCGCTCCGGGGCATCCGAGCCCAGGGCGCGATCGCGCTGTTGTCGGTGGCGCTGGTCACGGCCCCGTTGGTGGCGCGCTCCACGTTCATCCTGTCGAAGAGCCCGGCGGCCTCCGCTGACGTTCAGGCGTTCGTGATGGGGCCGGCCCGGCTCACCGTGGACGTGTTGCGCCCATCCACCGTGGCGATCAGCTGGCTCGGGTACATGGCGTGGTTGGCCGATGGGTCTCTGTCGTTCCTCGACCTCGACGGCTTGTCAAGCCGCGACACCGCGAACGTCTTCCTTCAGGCCGGACGCGGCGACGACAACACGATCAGCCGGGATCTGCAGCTCTACCGGGTGATCGCCGACCACCAGGTGACTGCGGCCGTGATTGGCGAGTCCTGGTTTCAGGTTCGGGGCTTCTCCGGGCCGCCGGCGGATTGGCGCCTTGTCGCTTCCTGGATGGTGACCGGGCAGTACGGAGGGTGGACGTTGACGCACCTCCTCTGGGCGACCAGCGACGCGGAGCTTGCCCGGCTGCAAGGCGCGCTACACGCGCTTCTGCTGCGCCCGGGCGCGCTGGCCGAGCGGGCCGTGCTGGTGCTCGAGGAGGGCCGGGCGGTGCAGCCAGTGCGGCTCACCGGCGCGGCGGTGGAGCAGGAGCCCAAGCGTGTCGCCTTCTACACCACGGGCGAGGCCGGCTACGTGATGCCCAGCGACGGGGAGCTGGTCGTCACGCTCAGCGGGGACGAAGCAGGCGACGGTCCCGCTCACCTTCAGGTTCACGGAGTGGCCGGGGACCCAGTGGTGCCTGTAGGGTCACGGGCCCGCCGCGTGGAGCTCGGAGCCGTGCATCAGGGCGACGTCGTGACCCTCACCTACACCGACGATCTGGTGGACGCCGACGGGCGCGACCGAAATGTCTTTGTCTGGGCTGTGCGGGTGGTCGCGCGGTGAACGGTGGCGGGTGAACGGTGGCGGGTGAACGGCGCCCGGACCGGTGTTCCGGCTATTCGCGGGCCACCAGTACGCTGGCTCTCAGGTGTTCGGGCACCGACCTCCACGCGGCGTACAGCGCGTCATGGCTGGGGAACGCGCCCCCGTAGAGATCGAGCTGGCATAGGTTTGGCTGGAAGGCTCCTCCGCTGTCCGCGAGGACAACGAGCCGCAGCGTGGTCCCTGCGCCCTCCGGGTACTCGAGCAGGATGAGCCGCCCCAGGCCGAGGTTGTAGACGTCCCCGGCGACGGACACGCCTGCCTTCAGCGCGATCTCCGGACTGCCGGGCGGACCCCAACCGTTTGGGCCATGGGGCCGCTCCCGGAAGTACCAGTAGCGGTCTTGAGCGCGGCGGGCGTGGCTGGCCACGTAGGCGATGCCGTTGGAGACGTCGACGCCGTAGGTGTGGACGCTGCCGTCGGGGTGCCGGACGGCCGTCGAACCCTGCATGATCGCGTCGTGGACGGCGTCCTCGGTCAACCACACCAGCGGTCGCGCTGCGGCCGAGGCCGGCCCAGTTTGGTACGCGCCCGCCATCACCTGCGCACGGGTGTACATGGAGCGCCACGGCTCCCCCGGGTCGCCGTAGAGCGCCTGAGTGTGGGTGCCGTCTGGCGTGGCGGTGCCCTCCGTCTGAGTGGTCAGGTACCGGGTGACACGAATCTCCCCGGGTTGGAGCTTCCATTTTTTTACCCGCGGCTCGGCTGGGTCGGGGGTCCAGGTGTAGATGTCGAACGACGACCGGAGCCAATCCGGGTCGGACAGCCGGTCCGGGTCCGCGGCGGCGGTGGCGATCACCCGCTCGAGGGTCGCCTCCATGCGCTCCTGGCTCACTCCAAGCTCGGCGAACATCCCCGGGCCGGCTGCGGGGTCGGTGGCCTTCATGGCGCGCAGATACGCGAGCGTGGCAGAGGCGACGGTAGCGAGCGCGCCCGGATCGGTGCGGACACGCGGCGAGGCCCAGCCGCTGCTCAACGCCCCCGTGCTCCCGAAGTGGGCTGCCGGGTCGATCTCCGCGCCTGTAGGAGCGGCGTTGGGACCCAACACGTCCCAAGCCGCCGCCCGTGCGGTGAGCAGCGCTGCCACGAGCGCCGCAGCGCTGGCCACTACAGCTTCCTCGCGTCGGCCTCGGCCTGTCTGGCCATCACGCCCGGAACCCACAGGCCGTACCAGGCGATCCCTCCAGCGGAGAGCACGCCGATGGCGCCCATGATGATCCACATCCCGCCTGGGTTGTGCGCCGCGTACAGCATGGCCGTGACGTCGTGGGGGGGCATGTGCAGGAATTCGACCAGCGTCGTGAAGGCTTCGCCCTGCGGGATGGCCTTGGCAGCGTCGGCGTAGGTCGGAAACGCGGCCATGCAGGTGAGGATGCTGCCGAGCTCGGTCATCGTCACCCCGAGGCCGCCCTTCGACACCGGGTCCTTGGCGTAGAGCGTCGCCACGGCCTTCACGCCGTAGTAGGCCAGCCGCTCGATCATCTCCATGCCGCCGACGATCCAGAAGACGTAGCCAAGTGACACGATCGCCGGCACCAGCGTAAGCTGGACGACGTCCTGGACCGCGGACGTCGGGGAGGCCCCGGGCGAGGGTGGGGTTGGGGCAGGCGACGATGGCGTGGAAATCGCGGACTCCGCTTGGGTCTGGCTTGCGTCTAGCCCGGGAGTTACCGCGACGCATGACCCCGTTTGATCAAGCAGGTGGCGAGCCCGTGGTGCGCGGGGTTGTGGACCGGTTCGTCGACCGCGCCTTCGACGACATGATCATCGGCTTCTTTTTCACTGGAAGGGATCGGGCGCGCGTCAAGCAGCACGAGTACGAGCACGCCGCCGGTGTGCTCGGCGCCCCGGTGGCCTACACCGGTCGCCCCATCGTTCCCCTGCACCGGCCGCTCAAGATCAACGCCGGCCAGTTCCGCAGGCGCCTCGCGCTGCTTCGTCAGGAGATCGAGCGGGCGGGGGTTCCGGCCGCCGTCGCAGAGCTCTGGGTCTCCGCCCAGTACGCGATGGAGCGGCAGATCACGGACGGGACCGACTGCGTCTGATATAGCCGTGGGCCGGTCACCCGCCGGCGTGGAGTCGAATTGAGCGTGTTGTCTGAAGGCGTCCCCGTCCCCGTCGCGCAGCTGGAGCCGGTCTCCGGGTTGCCGGTCGCGTTCGGCAAGCTCCCTGCGGTGGTCGTTTTCCTCCGCGACCTGCACGGCACCTCCGCGCGGGTGGCGATCGGGCGGTTCGAGGTCGTTCGGCAAAAGCTCGGCGCGGCTGGGATTCAGGCAGCCATCGTCACCCGCACGTCGCTGGAGTACGCCCGTGACTATGTGCCCCGGCACCACGTGCTGATCCCGCTGGTGGCCGACGTGGACGGCGACATCAGAAAGCAGTTCGGTCTGGGTACGGACCCCGTGTACACCGGGTCCTTGCTCGCGCTTCGGCCATCCACGCTCCGGTCCTGGTTTGAGGGCTGGGGCCTGGGGCGCGATCCGGCTGTCCCGAACGGGGATCTGGGTGGAGAGTTCGTGGTCGATCGCACCGGCCGGGTGGTCTACAGCCGGGGCTTCAAGGGCGCGCTGGACCTGCCGGACATCGACAAGCTGGTTGACATCGTCATGAGGTGAGCCAGGTGTGGAACGCCCGGGTGCCGTCCTCCCAGCCTGGGGCGTAGCTCCCGAGCCGGCCACCTCTCGCGATGAGCGCGTCCACCCCGCGAGCGACCCGTTCGACGATGGCGTCGTCCTCCAGTTCGACCTGGTCCAGCGCGCCGCCGGGCCCGCCCTGCGCGTCGGCCTGCGCTCCCAGCGCGCGGGCCTGCCCTCCCAGCCTGTGCTCCGGCACGTCCCCCTGCGCGGCCCCGTGGGCTGGTGGCCACTGCCACCGCTCGTAGTGGATCCGCGTCTCCTTCGCCGAGATGGGCTCTACGACGTTGACGGAGACGCCCCAGGCGTAGATGTTGAGCGCCGTGCACGGGTAGAGGTACAGGTACAGCCCGGCGACGTCGATCCCTGCGGGGTGTCCGGCCGGCAACGGCACATAGGGCCCGGTTGCGGCTGGCCCGATCTGGACCACGACGCGATCCTCGACCACCGTGCGGTAGCGGCCGAGGTCCAGGGTGCGGGCCAGCGCGCGGTGGACGAACGGGACGTGTAGGCCCTCCAGGTAATTCTCCACCCACAGCGCCCAGTGGGCGCGCACCGTGTAGGACGAGCGACCGGCGAACCTCAGCGCGTCCAGCGGCAGGCCGTCTACCCAGCGCGAGACGTCGGGCAGCGCCCCGCCGCCGGCGAGCAGGCCTGCAGCGAGTGGGCCTGCAGCGAGTGGGCCTGCAGTCGGTGGGGCGGTGAACCGTCCGAAGCTCCACGGCCCCAGCTTGGTGATCGCGAGCGGCTCGAGATCTTCACCGGCCGGGACCTCCGGGCAGCCCGGCGCGACCTTCAGGCGGCCGTCCGGACCGAACTGTCTGCCGTGGTATGGGCAGGTGATCGATGTCTTCAACCGGCTGTTTTTCGACGAGGTCGGGGCGTCGGCGTCAGGGGCCGGACTGGGCTCCAGCAGGACCGCGCCCCGGTGGGTGCACACGTTCGGGTAGGCACGGTCGCCGTTGACCAGCACGCCCTCCATCCCCAGCCGTGCGGACGTCCACGGGGCTTCTGAGTCGCTCTCCCGGCGTACAAATTGCCATGTGCCGGCCAGCGCCCGGCGTTGGGAAGAGAAGGCTTCCGGCGAGTACAGCTGCGGGCCGGGATGCACGGATCTGCCGATCAAACCAGGAAGTACCGGGGGGCGATCTCCACCACCCGGTCACTCCCCGGCCGGTGGGACACAGCACCCCCCAGGTTGACCGTTGGCTTCTCGGCGATGACGCTGTGGGCGGCGTGGTGGATGTCCTCCCACGTCAGCACCGTGGCCTCCTCCAACGCGAGGCACTGGGCGATGCCCGGCACGTACTTCTGGCCGAGGCCTCGGGTGGGCGTGCCCGGCCGCGCCTCGATGACCTGACCCTGGATCGTGCGCACGAACCCGCCGAACGATCGGTCCTCGGCGGCGATCAGCAGCTTGCCGGTGCGGTCGGTGCTGGCGAGGATGAGCTCCATGTCGGGCGGGACGATGGTGCGCAGGTCGATGACCTCCATCTCGATGCCCTCCTTCGAGAGCACGTCGGCTGTCTTCATCGCTGTCCACACCGCGCGGCCCCAGGCCACACAGGTCAGATCCCGGCCATGGCGTCGGATGACGCCCTTGCCCAGCGGCACCCGGATGTCGGCCGAGATGTCGGGGATGTCGCCGCGCATGATGGACTTCTTGAGCGCCAGCACATCCGCCGGCGTGGTCGGCTCTCCCGGAAAAGCGGGGCCAAGTGACTGCCGGTACATCCACTTTGGCTCTAAGCAGACCACCGGGCCGCGGTACTCGGCCGCGCTCATCAGCAGCCCGTACACGTCCATCGACGTGCTCGGCATGATGATCGTCAGCCCGGGGATCGAGCTGAAGTACCCATCCAGGCTCATGGAGTGGTAGACCGCGCCCCCGCCGAACGGGTCGGTCGGCATGCGCACGACGGTCGCGAAGTTCGAGCGCCCGTTGGTGCACCAGTACAGGTTGCCCATGTGCACGAGCCAATGGAACGCGTTGAGCGAGTAGTCTCCGAATTGGATCTCAGGCAGCGCCACCAGATCGTCGTGCAGGCCGGCCCCGCAGCCGGTCCCGAGGATCAGCGGCTCGTTGAGCGGCGCGTCGATGATGTTGCCGGGGTGCCGCTTCTTCAGCCCTGCGGTGGCGGTCATGACGCCGCCAAGACGGCCGACGTCCTGACCCCAGAGCGCCCCGCCGTGGTGCGTGATGATGTTCGAGAGCGCCGCGCGGATGGCGCCAGCGTAGGTGATGTTGGTCTGCGGAGCGGTCGCGGCGTCCGGGACCGGTTCGCCGCAGATCGAGTAAGGCTTACGGATGTTCTCCATCACGCTCTCGGCGGGCGGGTCGGGCTCGGACCGCACCTGATCGAGGGTGGCCTTGATCTCCTCGTCATGGCGCGCCATGATGGTTCCAAGCTCGTGGTGGGCGAAGAAGTCGCGGCCCTCGCCGATCCTGCGCTTGAGGACGTCGCCATCCGCGAGCAGCCCCGCCTTGACGAGCGCCTCGCCGTAGTGGATCAGCGGGTCCTCCTGGGAGAGGTCGTAGGTGACGTCCGCTGCGGAGCTATGACCGTTGAACCTGGGGAGTGAGTGGACGTGGACGACGCAGGGCTTTTGCTCGTCCCGCATGTAGCGGCTCGCCCGGTACATCGCCTGGTACGTGTCATCGAAGTCGCGCCCGTCACACGTGATCGACGCGATGCCGAAGCTGCCCGCGTACTCCCGGAAGTCCTTGATACCCCGGCCCTCTTCCGGCGTTGTGGAGATGGCGATGCGGTTGTCGGTCACCATCATCATGAACGGGAGGGACCAGACGGACGCGGCGCTCATCGCGTCGTGCGTGTCGCCCTCGGCCGTGGTGCCGTCGCCGACGATCCCGACGGTGAAGGCATCGTGGATCCCCTTCATTTTGTAGCCCATGGCGTAACCAGCGGCCTTGCCAAGCTGCATGCCGACCGGCGACTGCACGGGCAGGATGCCGAACTCCTTCATGTCGAGGTGGTACACCATCTGCCGACCCCGGCTCATCTTGTCGGTGTCCTTCGAGAACTGCTGGCGCAGCAGGTCGAGGCTGAACGTGTGGTAGCCCTTGAGCTTGACCCACATCGAGCACAGCGAGCCGGAGCGGTAGTGCGGGACGATGCCGAAGTGCCCGTTCTTGACGACGTGATGAAACGCGAGGGCGGTGGCCGTGCCGTGAATCTCCTCGCCCGGACCCCAGATCGCGAATTTCACCTCGCCCCGTGAGACGAGGCGGACGATGTGCTCCTCGGTCGCACGCGAGCGGGCGGCTACGTCATAGGCGAGGCGACGCTCGTCCCCGGTGGGCTGGGGCATGTCGGCGTAGACGGGGATGTCGATCTGGGCCACAGGGACGCTCCGGGACGAGGGTGTCGGGCGCTAACGTATTTTCTGGGACGCCGCTCCAAACTCCCCGGTCCGACGCGATCGGCTCGCCAACGCTCCCGGTCATCGGACGCCGCGCACGAAGACGTGGTTGCTGTCGCAGAACTGGCAGGTTCGCGCCTCGATGAAGTCGGCCACGCCATCGTCGTCAAAATCAGTGAATCCTAGCACCGTCGCGCCCGCCCCCCGAACACCGACCAGACACACCTCCTGCTGCTCCGGGCCCACGCGCAGATAGGCACGCTCGGCTCCGTGCTCGACGACCACCACCACGGAAGCCGGGTGGGCCACGACGTGGTCCCAGCGGGCGCCTTCAGCAGCAGGTGCTGCGCTGCGAAGCCATCGGGCGTGTCCGGGGTGGAGCTAAGGGTGTACACCTCCGGGAACGCCCGGGAGGTGTAGACGATGTCCGCCTTGCCGTCGCCCTCCAGGTCGGCCAGATCGAGATCCCATGGGGCAGGATCCTGGAAGATGCGCTTCGGCTCGCTGAAGCGCCGGTCGCCAAGGCCGTGGAGCACAGCGAAGGCGGCGTCGTTGAACAGCGGCACGACGAGGTCGAGGATCCCGTCGCCGACGATGTCGCCGACGCCGGGCGCGCCGACATGCCGGCCCACCGAGAGATCCACGTGCTGCGAGGGAAAGGCGTCCCCCAGTCGGCCAGCCGCACCGTGCCGTCGGGCATCACCAGCACGTTGGGTGGCTTTACGTCCCGGTGGACCACGCCGGCCTTTTGCGCAGCGGCGAGCACATCGCAGAGCGTGATGGTGACGCGCAGCGCGACCGGCACCGGGACCGGCCCGTGCGCTTCGACCAGATCCCCGAGGCTGCACGCCGCCAGATCCATGACGATGAAGCCGTAGCCCGCCTCGACGAAGGTGGCGGGCACAGGCATCGCCCCCGGATGACGCACCCGGGTGACCGCCTCGGCCTCATGCTGCACCGCAGCTTCGCCGCCGGACTCCGCGGGGATGGCCTTGATGGCCGCCACAACGGCATCCCGGGTGTCAATGGCCCGCCACACCACCCCCGAGCCGCCCACACGCAGCACCGAGATCAGGCGGTAGCGTCCTCCTCGAAGCGCTTGCGATGGCGAGAGCAATGCGTTCCAGCCCCCCTCGGAGCAGGTTTCGGAGGTCAAGCCATCGGATGTTCAAGCCCGATGGGGATTTTTGCTCATCGCGTCCCCACGGGGCTTACCAGCGCCGCCCGGTCAAGAGCACGCGAGTTGAGTCCAAGCCGCTGCTGCCCTTGGTTGGGCCAGCAGCGTGTACTGCATTTGGGCCGAGCCCTGACGCACCCTGTCACCCAGATCGGGTCAGCTCAGGGGCAGGCCGGGGCGTCGGCGTCGAACACCCAGACCCAGTCCTTGCCCGACGCAGCGATCGAGCATGACTGGTTGATCGAGTCCCCGTGTGCGGTGCCGACAATGGCGATGGAGTGCATGCCCAGCGCCACCGTCGTCTCGACCGGGAGCACGCCAACGCTCTTGCCATCCAGCCAGACGGAGAGCCCCTTCTCCTTTTTGGCCTTCTTGGCGAACGACACCGCCACGCGGGTCGGCGTGGCGGGGGCGGCGGTGGTCGTGGTCGCCGTTGCCACCGGAGGAGCTGTGGAAGCGGTCGTCGTTGTCTTCGGCTTGGAGGTAGACGAGGTCGTGGACTTGGGGGTGGTGGTCCGCGGCGTGGCCGCTGCTGCGGCGACCGGGGCGGCTCCGTCAGCGGGGGCCGTGCCGTCGGCGGGGGCCGTGCCGTCGGCGGGGGCCGTGCCGTCCGCAGATAGGCCGTCGACCGCGGGCGCTCCGTCGGGTTGGGCGCCGTCGGTGGGGGGGGCCTCTACCTGGGCGGTCAGCGCCGGGAGCTCCGCGGACCATGCAGCGCCGTCCTCGGCGCTCCACATCCAGATGTCCCCTTCTCCTGCGTTTCCGGTGCACTGCGCGGGGACTCCCGCCAATGCGATGACCTCGGTCGCACCCGCTGCCACCGTTGCTCCCGTCGCCTCGCCACCACCCGAGCAGGTGACGCTGATGTCGCGCGCGCCCGCGTTGTGGAGCGTGAGCGCGCCAGCGACGGGCACCGTCTCGGGATTCCCTAGGTAGGCAACCGCGAACCCGCCGCCCAGTATGAGGACCAACGCGCCGCCGCCGATGAAGACGAGGCCGAGCACGCAGCCGATGACGAGAGGGCCGTTGCCGCGCTTGGGGGTGTCTGAGGGTGCCATGAGCGGTTGGCTAACACCAGTCCGGTCAGACCGACGGGTGCCGGCTCACTGGTTCGAGCCGGGGGTGGCCGGGCAGGTCGAGCACGTAGGTAATCATGTCCTTGCCGTAGAAGCGGAACCGGGAACCTTCCTCGAACCCCCAGCTTTTCAGCTGGCGATTGGCGCCGTCGTTGTCCACCTCGGTGCTGATCTTGACCTGTCGGTGGCCACGAGCGAGCAGCTCGTCGAAGAACACCTTGTTGATGTGCCCGCTCACGCGTTTGCCGCGCAGGTTTGGGACGAAGGAGCAGAACAAGCTCTCGCCCGGGACGTCCTTTCCGCCGGACGCCGCGCCGTAGCGTGCCGTCTGGATCAACAGCGGGATGAGGTTCGGCCTCCGGAGCACGCCGAGGAGGGCGGGCGGGATGACGAATTGCTTGCGTCGCCCCCACACATCGTCCAGGAGCGCACGGGTGTCGAGCGCGCCTGCGATGAAGCCCATCACCTCGTTGTCCTCTACGTACACGAACGCGATGAACGCCGGGCAGTCGATCATCGCCCGGTAGAGCGACGCCAGAAAGGGGTGGCCGAGCTGCGCCCAGAGGCTGTTCCCCATGGCGGCTGAGTGCAGGGCCGCGATCCGGTCTGCGTCACGGTACTGCATGGGCCGGATGCGGGCCATGACATCAGCATCGACGGGAAACGGGGACAGGGGCTGCACGCGCGGGGGCTATCCGGTTTTGCACATTGACGCGTCAAGCGGGGCTGAGCGCGCGGTGCACGCCGACCGGCTACTTTTGCGGAATGCCGGAACGTCCTCCCCAGCCCTGGCTCCGAAGGGTCCGCGTCGGTGCGCTGTTGACCATGCTCGCCGTCGTGATCGGGCTGGCGTGGGGCCGCGGACGGACGTCGGATCGCGTGACCTCCGCTGCGGGACAGTCGCCGCCGTTCCGCTTGCAGAAGGTCGGGTCAGCCAGGGGGCCTACCGCGATCGCGGTCACCCCCGCCGGCCTCTTGCTCGTGGCCGAGCAGGCGGGGACGATCATCGGGATTGACCCCACGACTGGCAAGAGCCGCTCGATCATCACGATTCCGAGCGTGTCTTCAGGGGGCGAGACCGGCCTGCTTGGCCTCGCCCTCTCTCCGGGCTGGCCCGCCGATCCGCGGGTCTACGTCAACTACACGGTGCGCCCTGAGGCTGGTCTTCGCACTGTCGTAGCCTGGATCGACGCCCCCGTGGAGGGTGCGGCCGATCCGACGTCACTCGTCGAGGTGCTGAGCTTCGCCCAGCCCTACTCCAACCACAATTCTGGCAGCCTCGCGTTCGGCCCAGACGGGTCCCTCTACATTGGCGTTGGCGATGGCGGGTCCGGCGGCGATCCTGAGGGACATGGTCAGGACACCACTGACTGGCTCGGCAGCATCCTGCGCGTCTCGGTGGGGCCGGGCATCGAACCGCCGCACGCCTACGCGATCCCCGTGGACAACCCCTTCGTCGGCAAGCCAGAATTCCTCCCCGAGATCTGGGCCTACGGGGTGCGAAACCCCTGGGGCATGCACTTTGACCGGGGGGGAGACCACAAGCTCTACTTCGCCGACGTGGGTCAGGACGCCTGGGAAGAGGTCAACATCGGGGTCGCGGGCGGCAACTACGGCTGGAACAAGCTGGAGGGCACCCACGGGTTCCCGAGCGGCGAGCCCGGCACGGTGGGGACGGTCCCGCCGCTGGCGCAGTACTCGCATCAGGTTGGGGCGTCGGTGACCGGCGGCGTGGTGTGCCGCGATGCGTCGCTCCCGTCGCTGGTCGGCACCTACCTTTTCGCGGACTTCGCGACCGGCGTGTTCTTCGGATACCGGGACGGCGTCTCCTCCCGACTTGCCAGCACCGAACTGCATCCCTCTACGTTCGCCGACGGCCCGAACGGCGAGGTCTACGTCGCCGACTACACCGGCACCATCTACCGGTTAGCGGCCGCGCCATGACTCCAAAGGCCTCTTCGGTTCGCGCGGATGGCCAGCCCGACGGTTGGCTGGCCCCGCGCAGCTTCCGCGCTCAGGTGGCGCCCGACGGTGGAACGCGCCTGGTGATCTCGGTGCCTGCCGACGAGCTGCCCGTGGTGCACAAGGCCCTGCTCGCGGCCCTCGGCGCCCGTCTGTCGGTGCGGTATCTGCAGCTCACCGACAGGGCTGTGGGGCAGCTTCCGAAGCCCGTCAGCTGGGTTTGCATGGACACCCCGGCGGCGGACGTGCTCCGGGCGCTGGAGAGCGCCGGGCGGCTGGTATGGGAGGACGGGCGCCACCAGCTCTGGGTGCGCGGGCGACCGGCCAACCCCGCCGCTCCGGAGGTTTCGGTGGTGTTGGACGAGCTCGGGGTGCTCTACTGTTACCCAGACGATCTCGCGTTCCGTGACGCGCTGGAAGCGCTGGGCGTCTCGCTTGGGCCGGAGCTTGGGTTGGACGCTCGAGACTACGTGCGCGTCGAGCTCCTCAACGTGGCTGACGCGCAGGAGCTCGCGTTGATCGCCGATCTGCGGATGCGTCAGGTCGGGGCATAGTCCCCACGCTGGCTTCGCCATCCCCGGCCAGGATCGCCCTCACCGCCCAGCTCCCGTCGCTGCCAGCCACCGTTGCGACCACCCACGGCGCCGCCTCCGGCACCTTGACGCGCACCATTCCCCCTCCGAAGGGCTCACCCAACGCGGTCAGTTCGTAGGTGGTGCTGTCGGATGGCGACCACAGCGTGACGGAGTTCACGCCCATCGCGCGCGTTGCATCGACCTGCACTTCGTAGACTCGGTGCTCGCCGGCTGAAAGGCCCCCGAAGACCTCGATACGCGGGCCATTTCCTGCCGTCGTCCCGCCGGCGTACATCCCGGCTTCGACCGCGACGGCGTTTCGGTCGGCGGTGGCGAGCTCGATCCAGGTCAGCGGTCCGACGGGCGTCAAATTGACGTAGGCGTCGAGCAGGTCCAGAAAAGTGACCAAATCATCCAACGAATCGAGATGGAAGCCGAGCGGCTCGTCCGACCAGGCCCAGGCGGGCGCCTCGGTCAGCGCGGTCTCTACCCACGCCCGGTCCACCACCGTCCTGCGGTTGTAGCTGTTGTCGTGCGCCACCGCGAGCAGGTCCAGCGCGGTGAGGTCCGAGGGGGGGACGCCGTGAGCGGCGCGTCTGGAGTTCGGGCTCCACGGCCAGGAGGTCACCGATCCCCCGTCACCCCCTGTGGGCCCGATGCAATGGCTGCGGACCGCGCCCACCGCCAGCACCGGGTCCGTGACGCCTGCATCGATCGGCGCCACGTCGTCGGGCGGAATCTCGTCGTCCGCGACGAGGACGACGTAGCCGTAGCCTTCGCCGGTGGCGGCGTGCACCGCAGCCTCGCTGGCCCAGAGCGCGTCCGGATCGGGCCAGGCGGGGCGCCCGAGGTCGGCGAGCACCGCGTTCTCGGTGTTCATCTCGCGTGTCATGCGGACGGCGCGGGTCTCGCCGGGGGCGTACTCGAAGTTCGTGCTCAAGTAGGCGGGTCCCGCCGAGATCACGCCGTTCAGCCGCCTGACGCCCGCGGCGAGCAGGCCTCCACCCCGGGGGAGCGTCCAGGCGTCGCCGGAGTCCCGGTCGGTGAAGGTCGCGCTGACGTCGTTGCCGTCCTGATCACGAACGCGGACTACAGCCGCCCCGCATGCAGCCGGCGCGATGCGGTGCCGGTCAGGCGTGGTTGTGTTCGCGTAGAGACAGCCTGAACGTTCTCCCTGCACGGCCGCCCCGACCGGGGCCCAGCCCTGATAGCTTCCGTCCACCACGGGGAGGCGAAGCAGGGCCTCGCCGTCGATCCCAACCGCTATGTCGTCTGCGTCCGCTTCGCCGGAGATCGGGTGCGCGCCGCCGTACAGGCCCGAAACCCAGGCCTCGTTGGCCGGGGTGACGAAGGTGAGGTTCACGGTGGGGCTGACGAACCCATCGGCGGCGGACCCATCAGTGCCGAGAAACCCGGATCCGCCCCACGTGCTCCGCCATGTGGTGCCGGTGCGCGCCGCGTCCACATGAGCGAGGATCGTCGCGATGGCTGTCTCATCGTCGAAGGATGACAGGCGGAGGACGGGGTCGTCGGCCCGCAGCGTCCACGTCATGCCGGGGAGGACGATGCGCGCTTCCCCGTTGCCGTTTTCCACGGTCACATCGGATCGGTCGCCATCCACGCGCAGCTCTGCGAGGAGGTCGCCGCTGGTGCTTCCATCGTCGTTCCAAAGCACCGCGTCGAGCAGGGTCCCGCCGGGCTGGTTGAGGGCATAGAGCGAGCTGTAGGAGCCCCGAAACCCGAAGCGGGCCCGGGCGTTCTCTATCATCCAATCCCCGATCCGCGCCTCGCCATCGGCGATCAGCTCGTCTGAGCACTGCAGCAGCCGGGCGCGAACTTCACCCGCGTCGGGCACCCGCGGATCGCAGTCCAGCGTTGGCTGGGCTGGGAGCGAGCAGCCGAGCGCGAGGAGGAGCAGCGCCTACTGGCGGGGGCTGGGTACCGCAGTGGGCCGCGTGCGCGCGGGAGCGGCCTCGGCGGGGGGCGCGCCCGTGTCCGGCGCCGGCTCGCATACTGCGCTGCAGAGCGGGGGGACCCGGCCGTCGTACGTCGTGCAGTCCATGGCGGCCGTCACGTCGTCGTGGATGCACTTGCCGGCTGTCACCGGGTTGTACTCGGGGCAGGGGGCCCCGTTCAGGCGCGCGGTGATGTCGGCGATACAGGCGGCCCTGTCGGCGTAGGAGTGGTCGTCCAGATAGCCGCAGGTCTCCCAGAGCGTGCACAGCGCCAGCGCATGTGCGTCGACGAACTCGGCGTAGGTCGCCATATCCGCGTCGGTGTCGGTGTCGGTGTCGGTGTCGGTGTCGGTGTCGGTGTCGGTGTCCGTATCGGTGTCGGTGTCCGTATCCGTGTCGGTGTCGGCCGAGTCGCGGCTGGAGTCGGTGTCTTCTTTGCCAGAGCAGCCGCCGAAGACAGTGATGCCCGAGAGAGCGACAGCAAGCACAGAGGAAGAAAGAAAACGAACCATAGGGAACTCCGAGTGCGGACCTCTACTCCGAAACGTGTGGGAGTGGCCACAAGTTTTTTTCCCAATGGCCGACGACGTGCACCTCTGGCGTGAGCTCGATCCCCCGCTCGTCGCGCACACTGGCGTACGCCTTCCGGATACACATCAAAACGTCGGTGGCGCTGGCATTGCCGAGATTCACAATGAAGTTTGCGTGTTTTTCGCTGATCTGCGCCCCTCCATGTCGCCAGCCTTTCAGGCCCACCGACTCGATGAGCTGTCCGGCCGCCATGGGGGGGCAGCCCTCCGCCGCCGGCGGGTTCCGGAACACCGACCCGCAGCTTGGCAGGTCCAGTGGCTGTGTCGCCTTGCGGCGCGTCAGGTGGTGTTGCGCCCGCGCATGCTCGTCCTCCGCGCCCGCCCTCGACAGGC
>SHYV01000105.1 GCA_009692605.1 Myxococcales bacterium | reverse complement strand
GGTGATGATGGTGAGCAGGGCAGCGACGCCGGCGTCTTGGACACCCGCGAGCGCCCGAGAGAACACCTGACGCACCGGCCAGGACGAGAGCCGGAGCATCTTGAGCATCAGGACGTCGCCCTCGTACCAGTCCAAGTGCGCCAGCCGCTCCGCGCCGATGACCGTCGCGACGAGGAACGCGAAGATCACGTCGTGCACGGCGTGGATGCGCTGCCGTCCGGCCGCTGGAACGACCACGGTGAGGAGCCGCGGGAGATCGAGCCCGTGGCAGAAGTGCACGAAGGGCAACACTCCCGCGAATCGCGTCAGATGGGGGTCATCAGCCCGGACAGAGGGGTGTGGCAGGGGGCGGTGTGGTAGAACTCCTGCCCATAGGTTTCTCGTTCGTAGTGGGGCTATTAGATACAAACTAATAAGGAGTAACCTGTGTTTTGTCTAGGCAGAACAACGAGAAATCTCGGCGTTCATGCACATTCTGGGCTAAGGGGCGGGGGTCAAGGTCGCCGTTTTGGACTCCGGGATTTACAGCCACACCGACCTGACCATCGCCGGGTTCGTGGACAAGGTCTCCGGAAAGACCGCCAACTACGATGACAATGGGCATGGGACGCATGTCGCCGGTACGATCGCCGCGCTGAACAACAGCAAGGGTGTGGTCGGCGTGGCCCCTGGCGTGTCGCTTTACGGCGTAAAGGTACTCGACCGTCGGGGCTCCGGGGCGTACAGCACGATCGCCTCGGGTGTCGATTGGGCGGTGAGCAACAGCATGGACGTCGCCAACATGTCGCTCGGGGGCACGACCGACTCGGCGACGCTGCACGCGTCCATCACCGCTGCGGCCGCTGCGGACGTCGTCCTCGTGGTTGCGGCAGGGAACGAGGGCGTCAACGCGTCCACTACCTGACCTTCTGGGTATGACGGCGAGGTGATCACGGTCAGCGCGTACGACTCGACGACGTCCAGCTTCGCCTCTTGGTCGAACTACGGCAGCGCCGTCGATGTGGCCGCTCACGGCGTGGACGTCTGCTCCACCACCAGCACCGGCAGCTACGGCAAGATGTCGGGCACGTCCATGGCTGCTCCGCACGTGGCGGGCGCCGCAGCCGTTTACCTCGCAAAAAATCCAGATTCGAGCGTCGCGGTGGTCGAGGCGGGCCTTGAGGCCAGCGTCAGCGCGTTGACCAATGCCACCATGCACGTGGAAGACCTGTCGACCATCTCGTCGATGTAGTCAGCGGGTAGGTCCGCCGCCTGCGGCTCCCTGAGTCGCGATATCGCGCTAAGGTTCACCCCATGGTCCTCACACTGGCACCGGGGTTGCTCTCTGCAGTTGCCCCCACGGTGCTCGCAGCGTCCTGGCAAGCGCTCCCGGACGACGTCGTTCCGGTAGTGTCGACCGGGGTCGGTGCCTTTGTTTTGTTGGGGGTGGAGGTCCCGCTGGCGTGGTCCGGCCCCCCCGACCTGCGGCTCGCTGCCGCGGGGGAGAATGGACAGCACGCGATCGTGGTGGCCGATGCGGTCGGGCTGCCTCTGCCCCTTGAGGCTTGGCGGGGGCGTGTGGTGAGCGTCGATCGGCAGGACCGGTCGTTGCCCTTCTCGCCCGTCCCGGGCACGGCGACGTGCACAGCGACCGTGTCTGCGCTGGAGGTCGTCAGCCGGGCCTCCTGGATGGAGGGCTTCTCGTTCTGGGCAGCTGCCCCGGGCTGCCGGATGGCCGGGGCCGAGCCCGGGAGCCCGACTGCGTTGAGCGAGGGGTGCAGGGAGGCGCAGATCGCCGAGGTGGCTTCTTTTTCGGAGCGGCTGCTGGTGGGTCGGTTGACAGCGTGCGAGGGGGACGGATTTGCGGTCGCCTATGGCGAGCGGCCTTCAGAGGGGCCTTCAGACCGGGCTGCAGCACCCGTTCAGCTCGCCTGGCGACAGGCGTTGGCCGTGGATGATCCGCTTCACGCCGGTGCGCATGCTCGGCTGAGGGAGACGCCCGCATGGCTTGCCACGCAGGCGCGTTGGATCCAGACCCGCACCGATGACGACTGGCAGGAGTGGCAGGGAGCGCCGTCGGTCGCCCGCTACACCGCGGGGAAAAGGACGTGGGTCGTGATGACCGAGCACGATGGCGGCTGTGGCGCCTTCGAAGCGAGCTTTTGGCTGGCTTGGGAGGTGAGCGGCCCTCGCGGGCTGAAGTGGACCCCGGTCCCCACGGTGGACGCCCTCCCGTTCTTCAACGCGGACGTGGCAGTCGTGAATAGCATAGGAGTCTTGCCGATCTTTCTGAACGGCTGGGGGATCTACTCCAGCCATCCCTCGGCCATCGCGCCGATGATTCAGAGCACCGCGGAGTTCAAGGTGCCGTGGATGGGCTGCGCCTGCTGACCCGCTTGGTCGCGATACGGGCTCGCATGCCCTTGCTCGCTCTCCCGGTCACCCTGGTTGTTGCCTGCTTACTGCCGGTCGACGGGCCGGGGCGCGCGCGGGAGTCCGAAGCTGTGGACTCTTCCATGAGGGATTCGGCCGCCACGGACTCCAGCGCGCCGCCGGTGGAGCGTGACTCCATCGCAGACCAGCCGGAGACGGGACTCGATGACTGGTTCTTCTCTACTGAGACGGTCCACACCATCGCCATCACCCTGCCCCCCGAGGGAGAAGCGGCTCTGGCGCTGTCGCCGTACGACAAGACGCTCGGCGACATCTCGATCGATGGGGTCGCGCTATTCGGAGTGGGTGTACGCCTGCGGGGAAAAGTTGGGTCTTTCCGGGAGCTCTCCGGCAAACCGAAGTTTGCGATCGACCTAAACTATACCAATGTAGACCAGCGCTTCTATGGCATTGAGGAGCTCTCGCTCAACAACGAGGTCATCGACTGCTCCTACCTCAAGGAGCCTCTCGCCTACCGGATCTTCCGCGACGCCGGGGTGCCGGCTCCCCGCACTGGTTTTGCCCGGGTCAGCGTCAACGGGGCCGACTACGGCCTCTACGTGATCGTTGAGACGCCTGACGACCAGTTCCTGAAGGGAAACTTCGCCGACTCGGCCGGGAACCTCTACGACGGCAAATACCTGTACTATGAGGACCACACCTACACACTGCTTGACTTCACGACGGCGACACAGGACCTTTTTCAGCTTGAAGAGGGCACGGATGTCGGACACGCGGACGTTCATGCGGTGGTGAGCGCCGTCCCTGCGCTGGGCTCGGCCAGCGAGTGGTACGATGCCGCCAACGCTGTGATGGACCTCCGACTGTTCGAGACCTACATCACCGTCGAGCAGTTGGTCGGACACAACGATGGTTATTCGTTGAATACGAACAACTACAGGTTCTACTTCGACCCGTTGAACGGCGGGAGGATGAGCTTCATCCCGTGGGACTTCGACTACGGGTTCCTACACGACTACGAATGGGGCTACAGTTGGCAGAGGCCTCGCGGTGTATTGGCGGCAGCCTGCATCCAGAACGCACGCTGCGCCACCGAGCATAAGGATGCGGTGCGGTCGGTCCTCGCTACCTTTGACGCCGCGGCGCTTCAAGTCTGGTTTGACCAGATGCAGTCCCTGATCGCCAACGATGCTACGACCGACCCCCGGCGGGAGTGCGCCATCGAGTCGGTGGCCGCGACCCAGGCGGCCGTCCGGAGCTGGCTTGACACGGAGCCGGCCAACCTCAAAGCTGCGTGGGGGGTGGAGTGAGCGGCCTGCTGCTTCTCCTCGCGTGCAGCCAGCCGTTCGTGGTGGAGGACACGGGCGACTCCTCCCGAGACTCGGCGGCCGACTCGGCAGGCCCGGAAGACACGGGCGACGTCGAGCCGCTTTCAGTCTGCATCAACGAGTTCATGCCCCACAACGCCGCGTCGGCCTACGACGGCCTCGGGCTCGCGTCGGACTGGATTGAGCTTCACAATCCTGGTGAGGTCGACCTCGACCTCACCGGTTGGACCCTCACCGATGACGTGGGGGAGACCGACAAGCACCTGTTTGATGGGCTCGGGTTGGGGGCCGGCGGGTACCTGCTGTTGTGGGCGAGCGGGGATGAGGCCGCAGGCCCGGACCATGTTGGTTTCAGTCTGGCTCAGGAAGGCGGGGAGGTTGGGCTCTACGACCCGGACGGGCAGGGCGCGGTCGTCCAATACGGGACCGTTGAGACGGACTTCGCGGTCGCGAGGCTCACTGACTGCTGTTCAGGAGCCGGCTGTCTGGACTTCACGTTCCGGGGCACTCCGGGGTACTCCAACGAGCCCATCGTGTACGAGACGGTGCCGATGATCGCGCCGGGCAGCATTTGGCGCTACTGGACGGGGGCGGCGGTCGACAACAGCTGGTCCCTGCCCGCTTATTACGACGACGCTTGGCTGTCCGGCACAGCGCCGCTTGGGTACGGCGACGCTCAGGCGACGATGATCGAGTACGGCGGCGACCCGGCCAACAAGTGGATCACCAGCTGGTTTCGGCTGGCCTTTGACGTGACCGGGGTCGATCAGCTTGAGACGATGACGATCGACCTGATGCGGGATGATGGTGCGCTGGTATATGTCAACGGGACCGAGGTGCTTCGCAGCAACATGCCCGAGGGCGAGGTGGTCGCGACCACGCTGGCCTCCGCCGTCACTGCGTCTGAGACGGGCTTCTATACCTTTTCGCTGGATCCGGGTCCGTTGTTTGAAGGGACGAACGTGGTGGCTGTGGAGCTGCATCAGGCGTCGGTGACCACGACGGACGCGGCGTTTGATCTGGCGCTTTCTGGCGACCGCCGGGTTCAGTAGGGCTCGGCTGCCCGTGCGGTTCGTTGGGGGGCTTACTCGCGCTTGGCCGTCCGACGGGGTAGACGCCAGCCCGAGGTTCCCATGCGCCCCTTGTACAACAACATCCTCGAATGTGTCGGTGATACACCCAACGTGCGTATCAATCGTATCATGGCGGGCCTGCCAGGGGATCTTTACGCCAAGATTGAATACCTGAACCCGGCGAACTCCGTGAAGGACCGCATCGCGACGGAGATCATCGACGATCTGGAGGCTACGGGCAAGCTCAAGCCCGGCGGGACGATCATCGAGGCCACCAGCGGGAACACCGGGGCTGGGCTTGCGATGGTCGCCGCCGTGCGTGGGTACAAGACCATCTTCGTCATGGCGGACAAGCAGTCCGAAGAGAAACGGGCGGCGCTGCGCGCGTACGGCGCCCGTGTCGTGGTCTGCCCGACCGACGTCGAACCCGAGGACCCGAACTCCTACTACTCGACGGCGAAGCGGCTCGTCGCAGAGACGCCCAACTCCGCCTATTCCAACCAGTACCACAACCCGGCCAACCCGCGCGCCCACTACAAGAGCACCGGCCCGGAGCTGTGGGAGCAGTTCGAGGGCAAGCTTGACGTGTTCATCTGCTCGCTCGGAACCGGCGGTACGGTCACCGGCACGGCGAAGTACCTGAAGGAACGGAACCCCCGGCTCCGCGTCGTTGGCGTGGACCCCGTTGGCTCGCTCTACTTCGACTACTTCCACACCGGCCAGCTCACGACGCCCTACAACTACAAGGTCGAGGGCATCGGCGAGGACTTCCTGCCGTCCACGATGGACTTTCAGTACGTGGATGACGTCGTGCGCGTCAACGACAAGGAGTGCTTCGTGATGACGCGCCGGCTGGTGCGCGAGGAGGGCATCTTTGGTGGGTCGTCGTGCGGTGCCGCGATGGCGGGGGCGCTCAAGTGGTGGACCAACAACGGGGTCGCTGGGATGCGCGGCGTGGTCATCATGCCGGACTCTGGCGCCCGCTACCTGTCGAAGGTCTTCAACGACAACTGGATGCGGGAGAACGGCTTCTTGGAGCCCGAGGTCGCGATCGGCGGGCTTGGCTGCGTCACCGACCTCGCCGAGCACAAGGGGCGTCGCCCCATCGTCTCGGTCCGGCCCGACCAGAAGGTCAGCGAGGTGATCGGAGTGCTCAAGCTCAACGGCATCTCGCAGGTGCCGGTGATGGAGGGCGACAAGGTGCTTGGCTTGCTGAGCGAGAGCCGCCTGTTGGAGCGGGCGTTGGCGGGGGCGCGGGCGGACTCCGCGGTCGGCGACATGGTGGAGTCGAACTACTGCACCGTGAACGGGGACACCGACATCATCGTGCTCACCGAGCTTTTTAAGCGCTCCAAGGCGGCCGTCATCATCGAGGGTGGCAAGCCCGTGGACATCATCACGCGCATTGACCTCATCGACTACATCGCGAAGGTCACCGGGCAGGGGCAGGTCCGCGCTGCCGGGGTCGGTGCATGAGCCGCCCTGACGCAGACCTGACACATGGTTTTGATACGCTCGCGGTCCATGCCGGCCAGTCGCCGGACCCGACCACCGGTGCGGTCATGGTCCCGATCTATCAGGTCTCCACCTACGCTCAGGACGGAGTCGGCAACCACAAAGGATACGACTATTCGCGCTCCGACAACCCCACGCGCACCCCCCTCCAGCATTGCGTCGCGGCGCTCGAGGGTGCGAACCACGCGCTGGTCTACGCCTCGGGGCTCGCCGCTACCGACAATCTGGTGCGCACGATCGTCCGCCCCGGTGACCACGTGGTGTGCGGCGATGACGTCTACGGCGGCAGCTACCGGCTTTTCGACAAGGTGATCCGGCATTGGGGCGTCACCTTCAGCTACGCTGACTTCTCGACATGTGACCTTGAGCAGGCGATCCCGTCCGGCACCAAGCTCGTGTGGCTGGAGACGCCGACCAACCCGCTCCTCAAGGTGAGCGACATCGCGGCGGTGTGTCGTCGTGCGAAGCAGGTCGGTGCGCTCGTCGCGGTGGACAACACCTTTGCGACCCCCTATTTCCAGCGTCCGCTCGCCCTGGGCGCCGACTTTGTCGTGCACAGCATGACCAAGTACCTCAACGGCCACAGCGACGTCGTGATGGGCATGGTCGCGCTCAACGACACAGCGACCTACGACAAGCTGAAGTTCCTCCAGAACGCTGCCGGGGCAGTGCCGGGGCCGATGGACTGTTGGTTGGTGCTGCGCGGGCTCAAGACCCTCGGCGTCCGCATGGACCGGCACCAACAGAGCGGCAAGGTCATCGCGGCCTGGCTCGCGCTGCACCCCGATGTCGCGCGCGTCTACACCCCGTTGCTGCCCTCGCATCCCAACCACGATGTGGCGATGCGCCAGATGTCCGGTTTCGGCGGCATGATCAGCTTCGAGCTCAAGCCGGGGTCAGGTCCGGGCCCGGAGCACAGCCCGCTTGAGCGGGCCCGCCGATTCGTGGCCGCGACGAAGGTGTTTACCCTCGCCGAGAGCTTGGGCGGCGTCGAATCGCTCATCGAGGTTCCCGCGCTCATGACGCACGCGAGCATCGAGCCGGCCAAGCGCCGCGAGATCGGGATCGAGGACGGTCTCATCCGGCTCTCGGTCGGGATCGAGAACGTGGAGGACCTGATCGCTGACTTGCAGGCGGCGTTCGGAGCGTAGTCGCTGCCTCTGCAGGTGCCACGCGCGCCGGGCACCGCCCGGGCTCCGCGTCAGGGCCTCCCGTCCGGTAGGTCCACCTCCAGCGACGTGCCGTCCGTCGAGATCACCACCGTTCCGTCCCGATCGGTGCGGTAGACCCGCCGGCCGGCGTAGTGCGCGAGCGCCTCGATGTTCGGGTGGCGAAAGCGGTTGTCCTCGCCGCAGGAGATGACCGCGATGGCCGGGTTCACCGCCGCTACAAACGCCGCTGAGGACGAGGTCCTGCTGCCGTGGTGAGGGACCTTGATCACATCGGCCTCAAGCTCGGCCGTGTGATTCAGCACCAGCTCGGCCTCGCCCGCGCCTTCAACATCCCCGGTGAAGAGAAACCGGCGATCTCCATGGTCAAGCCGGAATACGAGGCTCTCATCGTTGACCGGATCCGCCGTAGGTCCCTGCCAGGCGAGCAGCGGGTGGAGGAGGACGCCCGGGGGGCGCAGCTCGGCGAACGACACATCGGTGCCCCGGCGCGACGCGAGGGCGAGGAGCTGGGAGAACGCTATTTCGCTGCCGGATTCGTTGTTTCCGAGCGGCGTGAGACGCGGCGCGCGGGGCACCAGCAGGTTCGCCACCTGCAGGTTGGCCAGCACCGCGTCGAGCCCGCCAAAGTGGTCCGGGTGGGGGTGACTCAAGATCACGCGGTCGAGGCGGGTGATGCCTTGACGACGGAGCACCTCCAACACGACGTCGGGAGAGGGCCCGGCGTCGATGAGCCAGACCCGGCCATCCGGGAAGGTGGCGATCACGCTGTCCCCCTGCCCGATGGCCAGAAACTGCACGACGAGGCGGCCGTCTTCGGGGGGCGTCGGCCAACGCGTGCCGAGGACGAGCGTATACAGGGAGACGACCAGCCAGAGCCGCCTCGGGTTGAGCGCGGCGACTCCGAGCAGCATCGCCCCGATTGGGCCCACCGCCGGGTGCCAGGGCGCCACGTCGAGCGGGGCGAGGACGCGGAGGGCGAGATCGGTCGCCGTGTCGGCTACGGCGAGCAGGATGGCTCCGGCTGACGGCCACCACTCCGCGACGCCGAAGCCCGCCACCGCTGTCGGAGTCGCGACAACGCCAAGCAACGGCCCGACCAGCAGGTTGTTGATCGGGGCCAGCGGCGAGAGCGACTGGAACTGCCAGGCGACGATGGGGAGCGTGCCGATCGTGGCGCCCAGGGTCGCTCCCAGTGTCGTCGCGATCCAGATGACGGGGCGCGGCGCGTCTAATGGAACCCAGCGGGTCACCCGGCTGGACCAGAGGATGATCCCGGCGATCGCTGAGAACGAGAGCTGGAAACCAAGGTGGTCGACCGCGGTCGGGTCCATCAGCAGCGTCCCGCACAGCGCCAGAGACAGCCCCTCCCACGCCCCGATGGTGACCCCGATCGCCCGCGCCCCGGCTACTGCAGAGGCCAGGATCGCTGCCCGAACCGCCGAGGGGGGCGAGCCCGCGGCGTGCGCGAACGCGAAGGCTGCTGCGCTGGCTCCGATGGCGGCCGGCCACTTGAGTCCACCTCGCCCCCAGATCAGGACCAGCGGCTTGCAGAGCCAGCGCAGCGCGAACCAGGTCGCCCCTGCCACCACTCCGACCTGCGCCCCGGACACCGCGATCAGGTGCCACGTTCCGGTGCGCTGCAGCCGCTCCTTCTCGTCGTCGGGCACCGTCGCTCCGGGTTGCCCCGCCATCGCGGCGACGAGGCCAGAATGAACCAGCCGGGAGGCCGGAGACGGACGGGGGTCGGGGCCGACCGTGATGACGTCCTTCGCGACAAGGATGGCGCGAACGTGCGCCCGGGCTGCGGGCCAAAGCTCGCCGGGCGCTCCGGGTGGGGCGTGCTGACGGAAGCCGTGGCTCGTGCCCCCGGCCACGATCACCGTCCCGGAGGGCGGCGCTGCGCCCGGAAACCGAACCCGCAGCTGGCCACGGGCCGGAGTCCACGGCTCGCCGGGCTCCGCGACGGCGCTCACGAAAACGTCCGCCTCGTGCCCGGTGGGTGCGCCATCTACCGTCGCACGGACCCGGGAAGGCAGGCCGGTGAGCGGTGGCCCGATCTGCGTGCTGAGGACGGCCCCGAGGCACAGCCCGGCCGCCAGCGTCGCGAGCGGTGCGGTTCGGCGGGCGGCGAGCGAGAGCATGCCGAGCGCGAGCGCGGCGAGCGAGAGCCAGTCCGCGGCGGCGGGGAGCTCGGAGATCAACGGAGACCCGAGGTCGCCGAGCAGCACGCCGACGGCGAGGGTGGGCAGCGGGGGGGGGGCTGACGGCGAGCGGGGTGACGGACGTCTGGACATGCGCCGCGCTGTGCAAGGCCCGTGCCGCGCCCGTGCCGGGCGGGGCGACGGCGCCGCCCGCGTTAGACCTGCGGCGATGAAGAACCGCCGCCTTCGGGGCGCGAAAGCTCTGGTTCACGACGCGGTGAGCGCCACTACTTGTCTGGTGGGCGACGGCCATGACTCCACCGGCCGAACCACCGAACGTGTGGCGGCCGTCCTGGGGTTCGGGGAGCCAGCGCGCGTCGCGAACGCGCTGCGAAAGTTGGCGACGGATGGGGTGCTGGTGGCTGTGCGAGGCGTCAACCGCGCGGTCGAGGTCGTGAGCGACCTCGGGCTGGACGTCACGCTCGCCGGGGACGACCCGGCGGAGGCCCCCGTCGCGATGCGCGCCGACGCGATGGGCAGCGCGCCGTGGCTGGCGGACGCCTTGATCGGGGCGATCAACGGCGTTGTCGGCGATCACCTCCGCAGCCGGGGGAACCCGCTCGACCTGGGGTTGTCGCTGCGGGTCGCCGAGGGGACGGGCGGTTTGCGGGTGGGCGGGCCCCGCAAGTTTGCGGTGTTCATCCACGGCCTCGCCGCCACCGAATGGTCGTGGTGTCTGGGTGCGGACCGGCTGCTTGGCGACCCGGCGGCGAACTTCGGCACGCTGCTTGAGCGCGACGCCGGGTTCACCCCGGTGTTCGCGCGCTACAACACCGGAAGGCACGTGTCGGACAACGGCAGGGACCTCGCGGTCGCCCTCGGTCGGCTGGTTCGCGACGAGCGTGTCGACGAGCTGGTGCTGATTGGGCACAGCATGGGCGGGCTCGTGGCGCGGAGCGCGACTCAGGCGGAGGACGCCGGGGCTGGCTGGCTGACTGCTTTGCGCCGTGTGGTGTGCCTAGGCACGCCGCATCGGGGAGCACCGCTTGAGCGCTTCGGGCACGCGCTCACCTCCTCCCTGCAGGCGGTCGACCTCCCCGGAACCCGCATCTCGGCTGCGATCCTGCGGGCGCGCAGCCAAGGCATCAAGGACCTGCGCCATGGGCACGTGAACGACGAGGACTGGCGCGGCCGCGACCTCGATGGGCCGGAGGGGCCGCCGTCTGACCTCGGGCCCGGGCAGGGGGAAATCCCGCTCCTCCCCGGCGTTGAGTACGCATTTTTCGCCGGCGTGCTCCCGGCTGGGGCGGGCGACCTGCTCGTGCCGGTTGCCAGTGCCCTGGGCGACTCCACTTCGAGGGTGGTCACGGCGCGCTTTGCCGGAGTGCCCCACCACGAGATTCAGGTGCACCCCGCTGTGTACGAGGCGCTCCGCTGCTTCTGCATTGGCGAGGTGTGAGGCCGATGTCGCTCCCGCGCCCGCTCGACCTGATCCCGCACCGCCCACCCCAGTTGGTGTAGACCCGGCTCGTCCGGTACCAGCCCGCCGACAGGGCCAAGGCCTCCGTCCTCTGCGCCGAGGCCGACTTCAGGCCGGGGGACTCGACGGTGGATCGGGATTGCGTCTCCGGGCTGGTCATGGTGGAGGGGCTGGCGCAAGCGTGGGCCTGCCTCGGGCGGTTGGGCGGCGAGCAGGGCGACGCTGCCCTGCTGGGCCTCGAAGCGGTGTCTTTTCCGCGGCCGGTGCGGGCGCCGTGCACGCTGCGCTTCGAGGTCACCGTCACCGCCCATATGGCGCGGGTCACCGAAGCCCGCGGCGTGGTGCGGGAGGTACGGTCGGCCTCTCTGCCCGAGCGCCTCCCCGAAGATCAGGACCATGACGTGGCGTGCCGCGCGATGTTGCGCGCGGCGTTGCTGTGACGTTACCGGCGGTTTGAGCCCCAACCTACGATGCCCCCCACGCCCCCGTTAACCGGCGACGAGCCTGTTCGGACCGACCTCGCTGACACCGCTGAAATCGCAGCGCTGAAGACCCGCTTGAAGCAACTGATCGTCGAAGTTTGCGACCTCGCGGACATCTCACCCGAGGACATCACCGACGATGAGCGGCTGATCCGCGGCGGCGGCAAGTTCGACCTGGGGAGCCTCGACGCGATCGAGATCAGCGCCGCGATCGACAAGGAGTTCGGTGTCAGGATCGAAGATCTGAGCGCAGCAAAGGTTGCGTTTCGCTCGGTCTCGTCCCTTGCGGCGCACATCGCGAGTGTGCGGGTCCAGTCCCCGTGATGTGCCCCGCATGATGTGCCCCCCATGAACTACGACGTGGTGGTGTTGGGCGGCGGGCTCGCAGGGCTCACGCTCGCGCTCCAACTGAAGCGAGCCCGGCCCGCGACCACGGTGCTCGTGGTGGAAAAGAAGGCCCATCCTGTGCCGGAGGCGGCGCACAAGGTCGGTGAGTCCTCTGTGGAGATCGGGGCCCACTATTTCACGCAGGTGCTGGGGCTGAACGACCATTTCCGGTCCCACCAGCTGCCGAAGCTCGGGCTGCGGTACTTCTTCGATCCGGTGAACGGCGACAGGAGCGACCTCCCCGCCCGGACCGAGCTTGGGGGAAATAGCTTCTTCCCCACGCCCAGCTTCCAGATCGATCGGGGACGTCTCGAAAACCATCTCGGTGTCGAGGTCCGTGCGCTCGGCGTCGACCTGTTCGATGGCGCGGTGGATGAAGCGATCGGGATGGCTGGACCCTGTCTGGACGGGCGTCCAGCCCTGCCGGGAGCTACCGGGGACCGTACAGGGGTTTTTGTCGGGACGACCGGCGGGTTCTTCGTGGATGCCGACATCGAGCTGCACGAGCGCCGCAAGACCGACCCGGCTGCGGCGCCGTGGTTCGGGCAGCCCGGGGTGGGTCAGGTCGCGGAGAGGGTGCGGGCGCACCTCGGAGCCACCGGGCCGGCGGTGACGTTCTCGATGGCCTGCACCTCAAGCGCAGCGGCCGTCGCCTCCGCCGCGGTCCACCTTCGGGCGGGGACGTGCACCCGGGCGGTGGTCGTGGGGTTCGACCTGCTCGCGAACATGACGGTGTACGGCTTTCGGAGCCTGCTGCTCGTCGACCCGAACCCGTGTCGGCCGTTCGACGCCGCCCGGGCGGGGCCGCAGCTCGGGGAGGGCTGTGGTGTATTGGTGGTTGACGCCTCAGCATCACGACGCGCGGATGCAGGAGCGCCGGATGGGGGGGCGGATGCAGGAGCGCCGAGCTTCTGGCTGCTCGGCAGCGCGAACCGGATCGACACCTCGAACCTCACCGGGTCAGCCGTGGATGGGTCAACGGTGGAGGCGGTGATCCGCGGTGCGCTGACCGACTCGGGCGTGGGTCCTCTCGATGTCCGGACGATCAAGGCTCACGGCACCGGAACCGTCGACAACGATCTGGCCGAAGGAAGGGGCATCCTCCGTGCGTTCGGCTCACGCCACCCCCCGTTCGCTTCCCTCAAGGGCGCGATGGGCCACACGCTCGGCGCCGCTGGCGCCATAGAGGCGGTGCTCTGGCTCGCGTGCCTGCGTGCCGGGTTCGTGCCCGGCTCGGTCGGCTTCGGTGAGGCCGACCCGGAGATCGCCGTGCAGCCGAACCGGTGCACGCGCGCCACCGTCGATCCTCCCGTTGATCTCGCGCTGGGCGTCCACCTGTTCAACTCCTTCGGCTTTGGCGGTTCCTGCGTCTCGTTCGCCGTCGCGGGGCGTCCAACGGGTGACGGGTCGGCTGGGCGTGCCACGATTCCGTCGGTCCCGGTTCTGGGCCCAAGCCCGATTCGGGTTCTTGGCTGGGCGCGGGTGGGCAGCGAGGACGTCGAGGCCCGCCACCTCGCTACCTTCGGGAGAGGCTTCCGCCGGATCGGGAGCTACGTCAAGCTCGCCCAGGTCGGCGCGCAGGCGTGCCTGCGGTCCGCGAAGGAGCGGCAGCCCGCCCTGCCGTTGCAGATCGGCCCGCGCGACCCCGACGCCGCACCCGCGCCGGAGGCCCCTAATATCGGCGTGTACATGGGCACCGGGCTCGGCAACACCGAAGCGGCCGTGCCGCTTGGGGAGGGCATCATTCACGCCGGGCGGCCATGGTGCTCGCCGATGGCCTTCGCGGGGTCGGTCGGGAACGCCGCGGCGTTCTACGTCGCCCGTTCGTTGGGTCTGGCGGGGTCGAATGTCACGGTGTCTCAGGAGCAGGTCTCGTTTGAGGCTGCGCTGCTCGAGGCGACGTTGGCGTTACGTGCGGGTCTGGTGGATCTGGCGCTGGTCGGGTCGGTGGACGTGCTGGACCCGACGCGCATCGAGGAGTATCTTGCGCGTCTCGGGGTCGCGGCCGCGGAAGGCGGCACCCCCGCGGCTGGGTCCGGCTGGGTCCTGCTGGGGTTCGAGGGGAGCGGCCCGACGCTGGACGAGGTGTCTGTGGGCGTTGTTGGCGACCTGCTGGACGGAGTGCCCGACGGCGCGACCGTGCTGCCCGGAGCAGGGGTCAAGGATGATGCGGGTTCAGCGCGGTTGGGGTACGCCCCGGCGGAGACCCGGTTGTGCGCTTCGGCCGCTGCGCTGCGCATCGTCGAGGTGCTGGACGGCACCGAGCCGGTTGCGCGCTCGCCGTCGGACGCCTCGCTCCTGGCGCACGTCAACCGGACAGCGCGCGGCTTGACGGCTCGGGTGCGGTTCTCGGTCCCGTCGTGTGGCCAGTGACCCCGGACCGGGGGTACACGCTGCGGGGTGTCTCTCGAAGCTACCTGCTCGACGCCGTGCCGGTGCACGCGCTGCACGGGGTTGACCTCACGTTCGACGGCGGCGAGGCCATCGCCCTCATGGGGCCGTCGGGATCGGGCAAATCGACCCTGCTTCACGTGGCGGCGCTGCTCGAACCACCGTCGTCGGGGAGCGTGTGGTATCTGGGCCGGTGCCTCGCGGGGCCCGGCGGCTTCGACGACAACGGGCGTAGCTCCTTCCGGTTGCGCAGGCTGGGGTTCATCCACCAGACCTACCCGATGATCGTGTCGCTCACGCCGCTGCAGAACGTCATGCTCCCCGGCGAGTACGCGGGGTTGGCCCGCGGCGAGGCGCGTAAGCGCGCCGAGAGCCTGCTCGACCGCGTGGGGCTTGGCGGCTTCGGCGACCGCGACGTGCGAACCCTCTCCGGCGGGGAGCGCCAGCGCGTGGCGATCGCCCGCGCCCTGATCACCGGGCCGGTCGTCGTCTTCGCAGACGAGCCCACCGCTGCGCTCGACCCGGACATCGGGGGGCAGGTCCTCGATCTGCTCTTTGAACAGGCCCGCCAGTCTGGGGCGGCGCTCGTCCTCGCCACGCATGACCCTCGCGTCGCCGCTCGGGCCGACCGAGTGGTTGAGCTGCGCGCCGGTCGCGTGGTCGGCCCGACCGGCCCGACCGGTCCGCTTTCATGAAGGCGCTGCGACTGGCCGCTGCGGGCCTTGGTCACAGCCCGGTGAGGACCCTGCTCACCACGCTGGGGCTGGCCAATGCCGTCGCCGGTGGGCTCACCTTCTACGGATTCACGCGTGACACCTACTGGGGCCTCGCGGAGTCGTTCGCGCGCTCCGGCAACGGGCACGTGCAGATCGCCAACGCCGGCTGGTTCGATGCCCCGGCTCCTGAGCAGCTGCGGGTCGACCACGCCCGGCTCGACCGGGTGCGAACCACTCTGTCCACCGACGCGCTGATCGCCCCTCACTTGCTCACCAGCACCGTTCGCCGTAGCGTCATGGGGATGCTCGTCGCGAACGGCCGGTCGGCGGTCTTCCTTGGTCAGGGGACCGACCCGGCGGCCGAAGCCCTGCTCGCCCCGCTCGCGCAGCCCGTCTCCGGCGGTGCCCTCGACCCGGCCGTCCCGGAGGGCGTCCTGCTGGGCGCACCGCTGGCCGCCCGGCTCGGCGTTGGCCCCGGTGACACCGTCACCGCGATGGTGACGACCGACGATGGGCTGACCAACGCCATGGATCTGGTCGTGCTCGGTACGACCCTCACCGGCGCGGTGGAGCTGGACCGGGCGTACGTCTCCCTCCCGCTCGACACCGCCTTGAAGCTCACCGCGGGGTCGTCGGCCGACGCGCTGCTCCTCGGGCTGAACGATACGCAGGACACCGCGGCGGTGATGACGCAGGTGTCCCATGTGCTCGCCCGACCGGAGTTCCTGGGTCTCGACGCCCGGCCGTGGTTTGAGCGCGCCACCTACTACGTGGCGGTGCGAGCGCTGTACGACCGAATCTTCGGCGTCTTCGAGGTGCTGATGGTTGCAGTGACGCTGCTCTCGTTGAGCCACGCGATGGGCGCGGTGGTCACCGAGCGTCGGGCCGAGATCGCGCTGCTGCGGGTCGTCGGGCTGCGTCGGCGGGACGTAGCCGCGATCTTCGTCGCCGAAGGGACGCTGCTCGGGCTCCTCGGCTGTGCTGTTGGCGGGGCTTTGGCGGTCGCCATCTCCACCGGCGTGTACCTCGCTGGTGGCATCCCGATGCCGCCCCCACCCGGGTTCTCGGTGGGGTACGCCGCTCAGGTTCGGCTCGACGCGATCGGGTTCGCGATCGTCCTTCCGGTGACCTTCGCGGCGGCCGTGCTTGGCTCCGCGTTGCCGGCTTGGCGCGCGAGCGGCGTGGGCGCGGCCCGCGGGCTCATGGGGCTCAGCGTCGTCCTCCTCGCGGTGCTGGCCCACCCGGTGAGCGCCGCTCCGGTGAGCGCGCTCCCGGCGGATAGCTCGAACCAGCGGTGCATCGTGGACGTCCGGATCGCTGAGCCCGGAAAGCCTCCCTCGAACTGGCGTCTGGCCACCCACGGCGACGACAGGTTGGTGGTCAGCACCTCGCTCGCAGCCGGGCGACGTCAGGCCGTGCTCGAGCAGCGAGGGGAGGCCGGGGGCACGTGGTTCCACACCGAGGCGATGGCGGAGCCGCTCCGGATCGGCCTCGCCCAACGGCTGCTTGGCCCGATCTCGGTCGGGGACGTGCTCGACCCGCGCGGGGCCGATGGTTGGGACATGGCGCCGCTGGATGGCCTATCGCTTGCAAGCGCGCACGGTCTCCGCTGCCCCGAAGCCCGGGGGTAGCTCGGCGTTTACCCGTGCCGAGTTCGACGTTGAGCCCGGAGTCGCCGGCAGCCGCCTGAGCGGGGCGAGGTTCTATGGCCCGTCGGGCACGCTCGCCCGCAGCGCGGCCTACGTGTACGACGGTGCGTCGCTGGTCCGCGTGGACGTCACCCCACGCGGCGGAGCGACGACGTCGGTCACCATCGGCGCGCTCTCCTGCGCGTCAGCAGCGTGGGACGTCACGCCCCAGGCCATGCTGTCGTCCGCCCTTAGCT
>SHYV01000104.1 GCA_009692605.1 Myxococcales bacterium | reverse complement strand
CGGTCGCGCGGTTTGTCTCACTCAAGCGGAAGCTCCCGGCCGAGTGGCGAGAGATGGGGAAGCAGGTGGATGGCTCCTTCGCTGCGATCGCGGAGCAGGCCCGGGCCGGCAGCTCGCCTGGGGTGACCGCAGAGCTCGCTGCCAACACCGGGGCCTGTGTAGCGTGCCACGCGCGGTTCCGGTTGGCCTTGGAGGTGGACTGATGGCCGCGAGGATGCGGGAAAGATCGTCCGGCACCGTCCGGCTGGCGCGGGAAGGCGTCTCGTTGGTGCTTGGGACGGTCCTTACCCTGGTGCTGCTCGAGGGCTCGATTCGATTTGGGGCGGCGGGGTTCGTCTACTTCCAGGCCGAGCGCAATCTCGCCGCGATCGGGTCGGGCGAGGGCGAAGTTCGGATCCTGTGCGTCGGGGAGTCGACCACTGCCGTCGCTGGTGACGAAGTCGGTCAGATGCTGGTGACGCGGACGGCCTACCCCACCCAGCTCGAAACCATCCTGAACTCCCGGCAATCAACCATAAAATTTCGCGTGCTGAATGACGGCATCATGGGCGGCACCACCGGCTCGATCATCGAGCTGTTGGACAGCACGCTAGACGACCTGAAGCCCCACATCATCATCGCGATGATGGGGATCAAGGATACGCCGACCGAATGGGTCCCGGTCTCCACGCTGCTGCCGGACTGGATGGCGTCGTTGCACAGCGTCAGGCTGCTCTCCTGGGTGATCGAGGACGTGAAGCTCCGGCAGAACGCGCACCCCACCCAGATCCGCACGCTCGCTGACCTGCCGCCGGCGGCGCGCGCGAAGGGCGCGATGTATGGCAACTACATCCGGGAAGTGCGGCCGCGCAAAGGCTTCGAGATTGACAAGCTGAAGGCCGCCGTCTACCTCTACCACATCGGCCGGATCAAGCAGGCGGAGGAGATCCTCCGCGGCACCATCGCGGATCATGGGGTGGGGTACCCCATGCTCACGGACATTCTGGCAGGGGAGGGCAGGTACGAGGAGGCCGTCGCGTTGATGGAGGACGGGGTCGCGCAGCACCCGTCGGACGGCTTCTACGCGCTTCAGCTCGCTCACCTCTACCTTCAGCACACGGACTATGACGCTGCCCGGGCGCTGCTGGCTGCGGCGACGGTGAACGTGGGGCGGTTCGACCATCCGGAGCTGGTCATGTCCCAGTTCCGGCTTGAAATCGCGGAGCTCGCGCTCGCCGAGCTCAGGTTCGACGACGCGCTGTTGGCGGTCGCCGGTGTGACGGGTGAGGTCAACGAACGGTACCACGATCTTGTTCCGGCGGTCGATGTCCTGGTTCACTCCACCCGCGGGCGCGCCTACGCCGGCAAGAAAGACTGGGCCGCCGCGGAGGTGGAGCTCCTCGACGCGCTGAACCGGGCGCCCAACCGGCACGTGAACATGTGGTTGCTCAGCTCAGTGTACCGCGCGACAGGTCAGACCGAGAAGGAGGAGAGCGTCCGACGGGACTTGCTCGCCCAGACCGGGCGGGTCGCCGAGTACTTCGAGCTCGCCAAGTTGTTTCGGCTCACCGGCCACCCGGAGCGGGTCCCGGAGGTGCTCGCCGAGGCGGTGCGGAACACGCCGAGCTTGAAGGAGAACCACCGGTATCTGTACGATCTGGCCGAGATTAAGGGCATCCAGCTCATCGTCATGCAGTACCCATCGTTCGAGCTCGATGCGCTCCACGCGTACGCGCCGGAGCAGGACGGGGTCGTGTTCATCGACAACCAGCACGTCTTCGACGCGGACCCTGAGGCGTACTTCTTCCAGCCCACCTACCCGCAGTCGTTCACCCACTACACCCAGGAAGGTGCGCGGGTGCTCGCCGAACACGTTGCGGACACCATCATCGGCCTTCACCAGCCGGCGTCGCCTCCGGAATGACGGTCTGGCGCGGCGCCGCAGGGAGCGCCTTCTCCCATGCGAGGAGCTTTCCGCTCAGCTCCTTCACGACCTCCGGGTGTTGGTCTGCCACGTTTAGCTGCTCGGTGGGGTCGTTGATCAAGTCGTAGAGCTCCCACTCCGGGCGCACCACCGGCAGCCCGGACACCCAGGTCCACCAGCTCACCTTGGCCTCCACAAGCCTCGCCTTTCGGTGGAGGAGCTTCCAGCGCAGGGTGCGTAGCCCCGTGTCGCCCACGACGGCCTTGTCCAGCAGCTCCGACACCGTGGCGACGAAGCGGTCGGGCATTCCCTTCTTGTGGCGGAAGATGTCCTCCCAAAGCGGGATCCGCTCGAAGAACGCTGGGCGGTCCGCGTCGCCATGTCCGGAGGTCATGACCTCGGAGAAGCTATGGCCATCGGTGTTCGGCATGGCGGGTAGCCCGAGCACATCGAGCAGCGTTGGCGCAAGATCTACACCTTCAACCTGCTCTTTTATGCGTACTCCTGACGCCTTGTGTCGCGGGTTGAGCACGATGAGGGTGCTCTTGACCTCGGTGTCGTACACATCGTAGTGCCCGAAGTACCCGTGCTCCCCGAGATCCTCGCCGTGCACGCCGTGAAGGACGATGAGGGTGTTCTGCATGACCTCGGGCGGAATGGCGGCCATCAGGTCGCCGATGAACTGGTCCACGGTCCAGAGGCCGAAGTCATATCTGGAGTTGATGAACGCCGCGTCGTCGGCCCCAATCTCGACGGATTTGGACGGGTCTCCCGCGGTGTAGAGCCGGCCCTTGTAGATGCGGGACAACAGCTCGAAGTTGAGGGCCTCCTCGTTCGCGAGTACACCGCGGTAGTTGGGCGGATCGAACATCGGCTGCAGCGAAGGCTCCCCATGAGCGCCGTAGGGCCAGTGCAATGTTCCGAGGATCATCCAAAGAAAAAATCGCTCCTGCCCGTGTTCCTGTATCCAGGTGATGCCGTCGGTCGGCAGGTTCCGGTTGCCGCTGAATACGAAGCGGTCGAAGCCGCGGCCAAAGCTGAGCGAAGGATTCAGGCCCTGCCGGGTGAACGACCGCATTGGCACGTCCGATTGGGACATGTTCGTCATCACCTCGAACGACGATCCGATCGCGACGGTGTTGTAGCCGCCGGCCTTCATCTGCTCCGGGAGGTAGGGGATGTCGTCGGCGAGCTTGGACGCGAAGGATACGAAGCCGTTGCTCGTCGGGTAACGGCCGGTGAGCAACGACATCTGGCTGACGGGGGTCTGATACGCGTGCACGATGAAGTTTTCGAAGGTCACGCCGTTCTCGACCATCTCGCAGATGTTCGGGGCGGTGGGCTTGCCGTACCCGAAGCACGGCATGTGGTCGGGCCGGAAGATGTCGAGCGAGACCATGAGCACGTTGCAGCCGGTGCAATCGACGTCGGCCCCGGCGCTGGGCGCGAACCGGTCCGCCCAGACCACCTTGCTCGGAGCAGAGGATACGAGGACGGGGGCGCTGGCTGGGGCCGTAGGTTGCTCCGTACGCGTCCAATAAAGTCCGGCCACCCCGGCCGCAGCCACGCCGTTCAGTCCCAGCAGCGCGACAATCCAGAACCGATTCGATTTTTTAGCGCTCATCTGGCCTCTGGGGCGGTTTGGAAGGACTGCACGACACGCAGGCCGTTGTCGTCACCACCAACGATCGCGAAGTACTCCACGCCGAAGAGGCGTCGGCTCCCTGCGCTGTAGAAGTAGCCCACCGTGGTGTGGTACCGGAGCAGGTCAGCGCTGCACCCGCCGAACGTCAGGCGGTCGTTCGCGTACAGTTGGAGCAGCGCGAGCGCGTCCCCTCGTTCAACTACGTCCATCGGCTGGTACTCCTCCGGGCACTGCAGTGTGTGGGAGAGCTCGCCCGGGTAGGGCGCCTGACGCGGCTCGAAGAGGCCGTCTATCATGCTGCGTACGTCTTTTACGCGCTTTGCGGCTGCGTCGCGGTCCAGCCCTTCGGTGACGCGGATGCGAAGGCGGGCTGCGCCGTCGGCCGCCAGGATGCTCTGCAGCGACCCGCCCGCCTCTTGCACGTTGAGCGTGCTCACCGTCGCGGGGACATCGATGCTCGCGCCCACGGCGCCGAGGGCGCGGCTAAGCTCGCTTTGCGGGGCGGGGGCCGGCCCATCAACGAGCAGCGCGAACCCCGCACCGAGGATGACCACGAGCGAGACGCCCAGCGTAAGCAACCAGCCTCGTCCCCCCGCGACCTCGTCGTTCATCTCAACAGGCCTCCACCCAGAGTACCCAGCGGCCGTCTGCGAGCTGCTCCCGGTTCAGGATGGCGTGTCCCTCATCCGCGATCGACTCCGGCACCAGCGCGATGGGCTCGCCGTCGTCGAGGGTGACCTTCATGATTTCGCCGGTGCCCATCGACGCCAACGCGAGCAGTGACCGGGCCGCGTTCTGGGGGCAGGGGACGCCGGTCAGATCGAGGTCCTTGTCTGGGGTTCTCATGCGGTGCTCATGGTGGTCGGTGACTTAACGGGTGGCCTTGTCGACCACGTAGTCGTTGATGACCAGGCAGTCGATGCCGCTCTCGTCGAAGCACTTCAGCGCCTCGGCGGGCGTATTCACGATCGGCTCGTCGCGGTTGAACGAGGTGTTGAGGATCATCGGCAGGCCGGTCTGCGCGTAGAACTCGCGTACAAGCTCGTAGTAGACGCCGTCGCGTTCGGAGGTCAACGTCTGGATTCGCGATGTGTTGTTCACGTGCGTCACCGCCGGGATGCTGCCCAGCTTGTCCGGTCGGATGTTCGCCACCAGCAGCATGTACGGGCTGTCGCCTTCGAACTCGAAGTAGTCGCTCACGTGCTCCAGCAGGACGCTCGCCCCGAACGGCCGGAAGCCCTCTCGCTTCTTGATGGCGAGGTTCAGGCGGTCCCGCATCGTCGGGTCCGCCGGATTGGCGAGGATGCTGCGGTTTCCGAGCGCACGGGGCCCGAACTCCGACCGGCCCTTGAACCAGCCCACCACCTGATTCGCCGCGATCCTGCGTGCGGTCTCGGCGACCAGGGCGGCGCGGTCGAGCTTCTGGAATTTCGCGCGGCGATTGCGGAGCAGCACCTCGACGCTGTGGTTGCTGAACTCCGGCCCGAGCGCGCAGGTCGTCATCGGCTGCACCCGCGGGTTGCCCCCCACCGTGTGGTAGACGTACGCCGCAGCCCCGAGGGCGGCGCCTGCATCTCCGGCCGCAGGCTGGATGTAGAGGTCCTCGAACTGCCCCTCCGACCGGATCCGGCTGTTCGCTGTCACGTTCAGGCTCACCCCGCCCGCGAGGCACAGGTAGCGCTCGCCGGTCGCTTTGTGAACGTGGCGGGCCATCCGGAGCACGATCTCCTCGGTCATGCGCTGCAGGCTGGCGGCGATGTTGTGGTGGCGGTCGGTCATCGGCTCGCCTGGTCCGCGCGGAGCGCCAAAAAGTTCTTCGAACTTCTCGTTGTGCATCTTCGCGCCCCGGTTGAACGAGAAGTAGCGGGTGTCGAGCCTGAAGCTCCCGTCGTCCTTGAGGTCGATGATCTTCTTGAAGTGATCGAGGTGATCGGGCTCGCCGAATTCGGCCAGCGCCATCACCTTGCCCTCTCCGGTGAAGACATGGAAGCCGAGGAACGCTGTGACGATCGAGTACAGCAGGCCGAGCGAGTGGGGATAATGCTGCTCTTTCTTGATCTGGATGTCCGTGCCGTTTCCGACCCCCCACGTCGCGCAGGCATATTCGCCTACACCGTCGACGGTGAGGATGGCCGCACGCTCGAAGGGCGACACGAGAAATGCGCTGGCCGCGTGCGAGAGGTGGTGCTTCACGTAGAGCACCGGCTTCTTGAAGCTGAGCTCCTCACGCACCGCGAAGGACACCGCGAGGCGGTCCTTCAGCCACAGCGGCATGGTCTCGACGAAGTTATTAAACGTGAACGGGTAGCCAATCACGTGGGCCAGGATCGTGCGCTCGAACTTGAGGTACATCTTCTCGTAGAAGGCGACCTCGTCGATGTCGTAGATCGTGATCCCGGCCTGCTGCAGGCAAAAGTTGACGGCTTGGATCGGGAACACCGGCGAATACCGTTCCCGGTCGAAGCGCTCCTCTTGCACGGCCGCGACGACGATGCCGTCTCGGATGATCGCAGCGCTGGCGTCGTGATAGTAGCAGGACAGGCCGAGGACGGTCAACGGGGATCCCAAAGGGCAAGGGGGTTCGGGTAGCGCACTGGGTGCGGGGCCGCTCGGGGCGGGACCGGCGAGTCAGAACTGTTTGTGCAGCTGCTCGCGGTCAGGAGTGTAGCCCTCGGCGTCCTTCCAGTACGTCGCCGCCGCGTTCGGCCCCTCGTAGAGCCCGAGGTGCTGCCGCGAGACCATTCGCGCGTACAGCCGGGTGAGCCCGACTCCGATCGTATAGATCAGCGTGAGCATCACGGTGAGCACGACCCGCTGGATCGCGATGCCCACACGCTCCGACCACATCTGGATCCGCTCAACGAGCCTCAACACCGGCCGCGGCAGCTCGATGCTCCGGACCCGATCGAGGACCCGCTCTATGGGGCGGGGCAGCTCCATCTACGGCTGGTCCGCGACGGTTCCGAGCTTCTCGTGGATCCCGTCGAGGATCTCCTGGTTGATCTCCCCAGCGAGCAGGTCGAGGGCTTCTTCGCGCGACACGATGCCCATGCGAACCATGTTGCTCATCTCGATGTGATAGACCGAGTAGCCATAGTTCTGGATAGCAAGCTTTGTAGCTAAGAAGTTCAGATCGCAGTTCGTGGACTTCTTCGGGTATGAGCGGACAGGGTAGTCCCAGCCGAGCTTCTCCTTGATGATCGGGACGTACTCTTCGGGCCCGCCGGGGACGAACCAGTGGGGCGAGAGCACGATCGCCTTGGAATTGTACTTCTTCTTCGCGGTGCTCAACACGTCGTCCATCGTGCGGGGGAAGTCGGCGTACTTGGGGTCGGTACGGACGTGGTTGTCCATGAACTCCTTCGTCGCCGCCGACATCGACTTGAACTCCTCGGGGTTCTGGTCGCACGCACACTTGGACAGCACCGAGCGGGTGCCCCCCGACGTCTGCCCCTTGGTCCATCCGGAGATGATGATCGGCACGTCGAACATCGCCGCGATCTCGTAAGTCTTCAGCATGTACCAGAGCGAGCACACCGGGCAGATGACCACCTTGGACTTGGTGGCGACGATCTTCCGGAACATGTCCTTCATGAACGTGGTCTGGAAGTAGATGAAGTCAACGCCTAGCTTGTCGACGGTCTTGCGGGCGCTCTCAATGTGCTCGTCGGGCACAAAGCCATGGTTGAAGGTGAACACCAGGGGCTTGAGCTTGTACCGCTCCTTGACGTAGTAGAGGGCTGCGGTGCTGTCCTTGCCGCCGCTGAGCATGCAAAGGCAGTCATACTCGTGTTTGCCACGGTATTTGTCGAGGATTTTGAGGAAGTCGGTCTCCAGCAACCCGCGCTCTCCCTTCGGGGCGGCGCGCTCCTCCCGGTCGTAGTTCTCGCAGATGTTGCACATGCCGTCCGCGTTGAGGATGATGTCCGGCGGGGCGGCCGGGAGCACACAACGGTTGCACATGACGCTCATCGGATGTTCCCCACGTCGAGGTCGAGCTTGCCGAGGATGCCGCCGAGCATGCTGTCGTCGAAGTCCATTCGGAGGTTCTTCAGCGCCTCCTCTCGGGAGAGCACCCCCTCGCGGACCAGCTTGCTGGCTTCCACATGGTAGTGCGTGTACCCATAGTCGCGCATCGAGTTGTGCGCCGAGATGAAGTTCAGCATGCAGTTGGTGGACTTCTTCGGGTAGCTCTGCGCGGTGTAGTCCCAGCCGAGGTTCTCCTTGATGATCTGGACGTACTCCTCCGGACCGTAAGGGAGGAACCAGTGCGGCGAGAGCACGGTGGCGTTGTGCTCTTTCTTCGCGCGCTTTAGCATGGTCTCCATCGTACGCGGGAAGTCCTTGTACTGCGGGAGGCCGTTGAGCTCCTCGTCGAGGAACTTCTGGGTTTCAAGCGCCATCGCGCGGTATTCGGGCTGGTGGACGTTGCACCCACAGCTCGACATGACCTCTTGCTTTTTGGACTGGCCCTTGGTCCACCCTGCGATGATGAATGGCGCGTCGAAGCGCTTCGCCATCTTGTAAGCCAGATCCATGTACCAGATCGAGCAGGGGTGGCAGATCACGGCCTTGGACTTGGACCGGATCAGCTGCTTGAACATGTCCTTCATGTAGTTGGTCTTGAAGAACACGAAATCAACACCCAGCTTGTCGACGGCCTTTCGCACGTTGTCGATGGCGTCGTTCTGCTCGAAGCCGTGATCGAAGGTGAATGCGAGGGGGTTGCACTTGTAGCGGGTCTTCATGAAGTACAGCGCGGCGGTGCTGTCCTTGCCGCCGCTGCACATCACCAGGCAGTCGTACCGGTGCTTACCCCGCTTCTTGTCGAGGATCTTGATGAAGTCGGACTCTAAGAACAGCGGGGTACGCTCCTGCCGGCGATAGTCCTGACAGATGTTGCAGACGCCGTCCGCATCGAGCTGGATGTGCGGCTTGATCTCCGGGAGCACGCACGCCGAGCAGATCCGGCCTCCGAAGCCCGACCCCACCTCGATGTGCGTCGTCCGCTGACCACCGGTGGCGATGAAAGGCAGGTCTTGGGACATGTCAGACTCCGGCGTAGATAAACGTGATTATGACTGTCGGCCCGACGTAGTAGACGAGCATCGTTAATATCACCAGTGCCAGTAACAAGGGAGACAGAAAGTAAAGGTTGTGCTCGCGCACCAGCGCCAGCATCTCCGTCATCATCGCGCCCATGAACCGCAGCTTCTTCATGTCAGGCATCCAGGTGCTGCGCGGAGCAGAACGGCGAGAGAGTCGAGGAGCGCATCAAGCTCCGTTTGTGTGGTGAACCGGCCCAGAGAGACGCGCAGCGCCTCATCGGCCGCGAGATCGTCAAACCCCATGGCGAGCAGGACGTGGCTGGGCGTCAGCTTGGTCGAGTGGCAGGCCGAGCTGGCCGACACTTGGACGCCGCTACGGTCCAGGTCCATGAACAGCTGTTTGCCCGAGTGTCCTGGGAAGGCCAGGTTCACGATGTTGCAGACCGCGCCGGTCGCGGGGCTGTTGATCCGCGCCCCGTCGAACCGGCGGAGGATCTCGCGGACGAGCCCATCCCGCAGCGCGCCGATGCGGTCGCTCTCGTCGAGGCCGTATCGAACGACCGCCTCACCGAAGCCGGCGATCCCCGCCACGTTCAGGGTGCCGGAGCGTACGTTCTGCTCGTGCCCGCCGCCGTGGAGCAGGGGAGCCAGCGTCACCCCGTCGCGGATGTAGATGGCGCCTACCCCCTTGGGGCCGTGCACCTTGTGCGCGTTCAGCGTCAACAGGTCGACCTGCAGCGCGCCTAGGTCTATCGGCACCTTCAGGAAGCTCTGGCACGCGTCGGTGTGGAACAGCACGCCCCGCGATCGGCAGAGCGCGCCGATCTCCGCGATGGGCTGGATGGTCCCCACTTCATTGTTGACGTGCATCACCGAGACGAGCGCGGTGTCAGGCTGGATCGCGCCGGCGACGTCCGCCGGGGCGACGCGGCCCTCTTTGTCCACGGGCACCCAGGTCACGGTGGCCTGACCGGTGCTCTGGAGCCAACTGGCCACCTCGTGGACGCTCGGGTGTTCCACCGCGGAGATGACCAGGTGTCGGCCGCGGCGGCTCGGTGACCAGATCGCGCCCTTCAGGGCGAAGTTGTTGGCCTCAGTCGCGCAGGACATGAACGTGATCCGGTCGGGCGCGCATCCCAGGCGCTCCGCGATGCGGATCCGGGCCCTCTCGACCTCTCGTGCTGCGCGCAGTCCGGGCCGGTGGACCGACGCTGAATTGGCGCACACCCGCCCCTGTACATCCATCATCATCGCAGTGACCGCGGGGTCGGTCGGGGTGCTCGCCGCGCAGTCGAGGTACACGGCGGACCGGAGATCGCTGGTGGCAGGCGGGTCGAGGGACGGGTTCGCGGCCGCGGGCATTCTTCCACGGTAACACAGTGCTTCCCGCCGTTGTGGCGCGATCGCGTGGGTTGCACGCGGGAGGTGCGGCGCGTATGGGGCGTTTGTGTTTATTTTCTGGCAGCCGGTGGTGCTCGCGGCCCTTGTGGTGGCCGGTCTGGGGTGCCAACCCGCGGGCCCCGTCCCTACGCCCGAGCAGCCGGTCGTGGATCTGGGACACCCGACCCGTCTGCACTGGTTCATCCCCGACGGCACCCGGGCCGACCCGGACACCTTCGATGTGTTTCGCTGGGCGGCCGAGGGGCGTCTGCCCAACGTGGCAGCCCTGATGGCCCGCGGCTCCTATGGATATTCCATCCCGGTTTTTCCGACGCACACCCCGGTGAACTTCGCCACGCTGCTGACCGGAGCGTACCCCGAGGTTCACGGCGTGGCCGATGGCCCGATACGCGTGAGCGGCCAGCCGCTGGCAAATCCGAGCGTGAGCGGGTTCAGCTCTTCTGCCCGCAAGATCCCCGCGATCTGGTCCACGTTGGAGGCCACGCGACGCTCGGTTTTCCTGATGTCCCTGCCCGGCTCCACGCCGCCCGAGCTTCAGTACGGTGGCATCACTGTTCGTGGGCGCTGGGGCGGTTGGGGCGCAGATTTTTCGTCGCTGATCTTCGAAACGGAGTCTGCCTCGCGCCGAGAGTCGCTCGGGCGTCAGGCGAAGCTGTTCCTGCAGAAGGAAGAGCTGACCCGGTTCGTGGCGCCCATGCCTGCGTCCGGCTTCAAGGACCTGCCGAAGTCCTGGTCGCCGCCAGCCGCGTTCGACCTGTCTGCGAACGGCATGGCCTTGTATGGGGTGGCGCTCGATGGCACCGACGACGGCGTCGTCAACGCCGATCGCATCGCCTTCGTCCTTGATCCCGACGGCGCTCCGTTCGCGGTGCTCGCCGAGGGAGAGTGGACCGCTTGGGCGCCCACCACGCTGCGGTGGCAGGATGCAGACGTGCCCAGCAACGTGCGGATCGAGGTGATCCGCGTTGAGGGGGCCGACTTCATCCGGGTCCGGGTGCTGGTAGACGCGCTCAATCGCTTCATCACCGAGCCGCCAGAGGTGGCGGACGAGCTCCGGGCCGATGTGGGGCCGATGGTCGACTACGCCGACAGTTTTCCGGCCCAGCTGGTCCACTACCCCGAGGACAAGGCCGCGTTTATCGACGAGGCGAACCAGTCTCTACGTTGGCATTCCAAGGCGGTCGACGCGATCTACTCCCGCTACCATCCGGACGTGTTCATCCACTCCATCTACACGCCGAACCAGATGCTCACCAGCCGCTGGTGGATGGGATCGATCGACCCGACCGCCGCGCAGTATGCCAAGGTGGCGGAGGCCGACCGAAAGGTGCTCTGGGACGAGGTCTTCGCGATGTACCGGGGCCTGGACGACATCCTCGGGCGTGCGATGGCCAACGCGGACGAAAACACCGTGGTGGTGTTCAGCTCCGATCACGGCGTGGCCCCGATGAACCGCGTCGTGCGGCTCAACAACCTTTTCGCGTCGCGCGGCTGGCTCCAGACGAAGCTGGACCCCGCTACGGGCGCGCCGGTCGTCGATTGGAGTGGTACAAAGGTCGTATTTCTCAATATGGACGCCATCTATATCCACCCCGACGGGCTGGGCGGGGCGTGGGTACGCGCTTCCGGACCCGCCTACGAGGCGCTGCGGGACGAGGTGGCAGCGGCGCTCGAAGCGCTACGGGACGGGGACGGCGCGCCGGCGGTCGCCTCGGTCGTACGCTGGGAGAGCGCGGCGACGATGCGCCTGCCAACGGATCGCGTAGGCGACCTCATCGTCGCGAACCACCCGGGGTTCGGGTGGAGTGAAGAGGCGACCCGCGACGGGTTGGTGTTCGATACGCCGTTGGCCACGGGGTACAAACAGGGCATTCTGCCCGGCGCGACGAAGGCGGTGTGGACCCCGTTCATAATCGCCGGCCCTGGAATCAAGGCTGGCTACCGCATCCCGGAGCCCATCCAGTCCGTTGACCAGCTGCCGACGATCCTGACCGCGATGGGCGTCGCCGTGCCCGACCAGGTGCAGGGCCAGGTCCTAAGGGAAGTCCTGAAGTGAGCGCCTGTAGGCCCCCGCGTCGTCCCTGCCGCAGCGGGCAGGCGGATGCCCTCGCCGCGTTCACCCTGCGTCATGCGCGGTTCGCGCGCGTATCGCCGCGAACCACGCCTGCTCCTCCGCCAGCACCTCGACCCACGGTTCGCCGTCCGCCCCGTGGTCGGCGCCACAGGTCGTGAACGTCGTGTACCCCGGGTAGGCCTCGCCCGCGTCCGGGTCCTGTCCCCGGCGTGGAGGGGCGACGAGGGTGGCGCCCGCTTGGCCGATCCGAAGCGGGTGCAGCCAGCAGGCCAGGGGCTTCCAGGTCCACGGGTGTAGCCCGGCGTCGACGGCGGCCGACTGGAGCGAGCAACGCCCGTCGGGGTAGGCGAAGACGCAGCGGGTATCGGTGAAGTGGGCGGGTCGCTGGCGGTAGGTGTGGGGGTGTGTCGCCGTCTTGCGGCCGGTGCCCGTGGGGGTGTGCACCGTCGTGATCTTGACCTTCGGGAGGTGCGCGAACGCTCCACCGCCTTCGCGCAGCCCGGCGCGGATCCGCTGCTCGTCGTCCGCCGTCAGCCAGACGCCATCGTGGCAACACAGCCCCTCGCAAACCGCGAGGTCGCAGCGGCGTAACCGGGGCTGCGGCGGCTCTGGCTCCGACATTTGGCGTGCATAACCGGTGGCAAATGCAGTAAGGGGCGTGTGGTGCTGTTCAACTCGCTCGTCTTCGTCGGCTTCTTCGCGCTGGTCTGGCCGCTGTACCTGGCCGTGCCCGGCGCGTTGCGCAAGTATGTCCTGCTGAGTGCCTCGCTGGTATTCTACGGGTGGTGGGACCTACGGTTTCTGGGGCTGCTGGTCGCCACCAGTACGTTCGACTGGGCGCTGGGGCGGGCGATGGGCCGCTGGTCTGGGCAGCGCCACTGGCTGGCTGCGGTTTCGGTGGTGACGAACCTGCTGGTGCTCGCCACGTTCAAATACTACAACTTCTTCGCAGCCCAGATCGAAGCGGGCATCGGCGCGGCGCTGGGCCCCGGGATGGGCGGTGCTGTCGGAGACCCTGTCCTGCCGGTCCTTGCCGTGGTCCTTCCGGCTGGGATCTCGTTCTATACCTTTCAGGCGATTGGCTTCTCGGTGGACATCGCGCGGGGGCGGATGCATCCCATCCGGCGGCTCGATGATTTCTTGCTGTTCATCAGCTTCTTTCCCCACCTCGTGGCGGGGCCGATCCAGCGTGCGGCCAACCTCGCGCCCCAGCTCCTCGCTCCGCGGCGCCCGACGCCACACGAGGTGTCTGAAGGCATCATGTACATCGCGTGGGGCGCGTTCAAGAAGGTGGTCGTCGCCGACAACCTCGCGCCGCTGGTGGCCACCGGCTTTGACCGTCCGGGCGGCTCCGGCTTTGACGTCGTCCTGGCCGCCTACGCGTTCACGCTTCAGATCTACGGCGATTTCTCAGGCTACTCGGACATCGCTCGCGGCCTCGCCCGGCTGTTCGGGGTGTCGCTCATCCAGAACTTCGACGTTCCCCTCTACGCCGCCTCTCCCCGTGAGCTGTGGCACCGCTGGCACATCTCTCTCTCCCAGTGGCTGCGGGACTACCTGTACATCCCGCTCGGTGGCAGCAGGGGCGCTGCCTGGCGGGCGGGTGTAAACGTGATCGTGACCATGTTGTTAGGCGGACTTTGGCATGGTGCGAACTGGACATTCGTCTTGTGGGGCGCGTGGCACGGGGTGGCCCTCGCCATCCAGCGCGCGCTCGGTAACCCCGAACCGAAGGGGCTCGCTCGGCTGTTTTGGACACCCCTCATGTTCCACTTCACCGTGGCCGGCTTCGTGATCTTTCGGGTGGCCCACGTTGGCGATCTCGGGCCCCTGCTGACCGTCGTCTACCAAAACCCGTTCCCCACCAGCGTGGCGGACTACCAGCACTTCCGGCTGTTCGGCGTGCTGGTCGCGCCGCTCGCGCTGATCGACCTCTGGCTGTACCGCCGGAAGGACATCATCCACCTGCCCGGGTTTCTCCAGCCGCCGCTCGCAGCGATGCTGATCGTGGCTGTCGTTCTCCTTGGCGCGACGACCGCGCAGACGTTCATCTATTTTCAATTCTAAGGTGTCACCGGTCAAGATGTCCGACGCTGTTCCGCCTCCGCCTGAGTCGCCTGAGCCGCCCCCTGCGGCCATTCCCGCCCCAGCCGCATCCCGCACTCCGCGCCTGCGCTGGATGGTGCTTACACTCGCGTTGGGGGCCGGCTTGCTCCAGTTCGCGATCGGTCGGGTCCAGCTGCCGCTGTCTCTCTCCGGCGCCTTGGACAAGGTGCAGACCTCCGAAGGGGCCGATGTGGTCATCCTCGGAACCTGCCTCGCCAAGCAGGAGCTCGACGAGCGGCGCATCGCCGATGCGTGGGGGGGCGGCGCGGTGTACGGGCTTGGGACCGCTGGCACGGGGCCGATGGACTGGACGCTGGCGGTACGCAACGGGATGCCCGCGGGGGTGGAGCACGTCGTGGTCGCGTTCGTCACCGGCGACCTGCAGAACGCCGTCGCGCCCTGGGAGAGCCGGATGCCCGAGTTGATGCGACTGAACGACCTGCCCGAGGCCTGGGCGACCTGCAGCGCCGGGAGCGCGTACAACGACTCCGGGCTCCGCTGCCGGATCGATCTGGCCTTGCTGCAAGTCTGGCCCGCCTACCGCTACCGGGGCTTCATGGCCGCGACCGTGTGGAAGTGGTGGGGTGCCGAGGCTCAGGCGGCAAAAGCCACGATCGGCGGACGGTCATTTCGATCTGGGGCACCGGGCGTCGCGCCGGTCCAACCTACTCCGGCTGATGCGTTGATGTGGACGGGCCGCCTCATCGAGGCGTCGGCCGCCGCGGGGGCGACCATCACCTTCATGCAGATGCCGGTCCGCAAGGACGCCAACCAGAGCTTCGCTTCGGGCGATCCAGCGTTTCAAGACCTGGGTCGGTTCATTCGAGAGCGCGGCGGTGGCTACACTGCGCTGCCGACGGTGCCGCTGACGCACTTCGAGGACGACCGGCACGTCAAGCCGGCGGGCGCCGAGCTCCTGTCAGACTCGGTTGGGGCGTGGATGAAGGCGGCCTGGCCGCCGCAGTGAGCCAGGCGCGGTGAGCCCGGTGCGGTGAGCCCGGCGCGGTGAGCCGGGGGCTTCCTACTCCCACCCGCGCTTGAGGTGCCTCGCGATCACCACCCGCTGGACCTGGTTCGTTCCCTCGACGATCTGCATCACCTTCGCGTCCCGCATCAACCGCTCGACCGGGTACTCGCGGGTGTAGCCGTAGCCTCCCATGACTTGCACGGCGTCGGTGGTGACCGACATGGCGCAGTCGGTCGCGGCGAGCTTGGCCATGGCCGCGATGGGCGAGAAGGCGAGCTTGTTATCCTTGAGCCACGCCGCCTTGTGGGTGAGCAGGCGGGCCTGCTCGATGCGGACCGCCATGTCGGCGAGCATGAAGCCTACGCCCTGAAAATCGATGATGGCGGTGTCGAACTGCTTACGCGTCACCGCATACCGGCCGGCGCAGTCCATCGCGGCTTGCGCGAGGCCCAGCGCGGTCGCGGCGATCGTGATGCGGCCCGAGTCCAACGCGCTCATGGCGACCGAAAAGCCGTTGCCCTCCGGCCCGATGCGGTTGCTGACCGGCACGATCGCGTCCTCAAGGACCATCTCCACTGTCGGCGACGCGCGGAGGCCCATCTTCTCCTCTTTTTTACCAAAGGAGAGCCCCGGCGTGTCGCTCGAGACCAGGAACGCGCTGATGCCCTTGGGGCCCGGCCCGCCGGTGCGCGCCATCACCACGTAGACGTCCGCCACTCCTCCGTGGGTGATCCAGAACTTGGTACCGTTCAATCTATAATTATCGCCATCAAGCACCGCTGTGGTGCGCAGGCTGGACGCATCGGAGCCGCTGCCGGGCTCGGACAACGCGAACGCCCCGAGCAGCTCGCCCGCCGCGAGCCCCGGCATCCAGGTCGCGCGTTGCGCGTCGTTGCCGAACTGGGCGAGGATCACCTGAGGCAGCCCGCTCACCGCCACCGCTACCGCATAGGACGGCGCCACCTTGGCGATCTCCTCGATGACGAGCGCGTACTCGACGTATCCTAGCCCAAGCCCGCCCCACTCTTCAGCGGTCTGGATGCCGCACAGGCCGGCGGCACCGAGCCGCCCGAAGAGATCCTTGCGGAAGTGCTCCCGCTCGTCGTCTTCCTTTACGGTAGAGGCCAGCTCGGCGTGGGCTGTCGCGCGGGCTGCTTGGACGAGGGCCTGCTGGTCGGGTGAGAGGCTGAACATGGGGTCTCGGGTAATCAGAAACCGCGGTCCAGGAAACCCGTCACCGGCCGAGCTGGTCGGTGACGCTCCGGCAGAACGCGACCAGGCCACGGTGCAGCACGAGGATGGCGTCGGTGTGGCGGTCCGTCAGCCTCGGGTCGCTCACCGCGGTGTCCCACAGGACGACGACGTCCGCTGCCTGAGCCTGCGGCAGAGGACCCCGGCCGATGTGCGGGTAGAAGCGCAGGTCGATGCGGGGGTCGAGGCCGTCTTTCAGCTCGCGCTGCCAGGCTGCAGCCCCCCCATGAACCGCGAGTCGTCGCTTGCCGTGCACCAGCAGGGCCGTGGCCAGTCGGGCCAGCGCGGCGCGCACCGGCGCGGAGGTGTGGCGTTCGCTGCGCTCGGGCGCCACCGTGACACCGACCACCCCCGGCGGGCAGTCCTCGCCGGGGCCAATCAGCAACATCCGCTCGTCGAGCAGGGCATGGAACACCACGGGGTTCGCGATCTGCAGGGGTTCGAGCAGCTCTTGCAGCCGGTGGGCCCCCTCCCACGCCCGCAGCGCCAGCGCGATCTCGTCCTCCCCGACCAGCCCGCGCTGAAGGAACGCCTCTCGGACCGACGGGTGGGCTTCCCGGCCCGCGGCGGTAGCCAGTGCCCTGAGGAGCGCCCGTCGGTGGTTCTCGGACGTCTCCAGC
>SHYV01000103.1 GCA_009692605.1 Myxococcales bacterium | reverse complement strand
CCCCCGCCGGTCACCGGTCAGGAGCCCGTCTACCTCGAGCAGCAGCTCACCCGCGGCCCGGTGAGCCGGGCCGACCGTGCCCCGAGCGGCGTCGGATGGGCGGTTCGCACCGGCGCCGGACACGCGCTGGGCGTGGACGAATTCACGACCGTGACAGGCGATACCATTGGTCGACAGCGGGTCCGCGATCGGCGCAACGCCGGACTGTGGGAGGGGCTCCTGCTCGCTGGGCTCGGCACCTCACTCGAGGTGGTGGCGGTGGCCTACCTCGCCGGAGGCAGCACACGGAACCCGACCACGGAGGATTGGCTCTGGCGCGGGGCGACCTTCGCGGCCGCGGGCGTCTTCCCGCTCTCCGTCTGCACGCTGCCGTCCCGCGCCAACAGGGATCGCGAGCGCTGGACCGCGCTCTATTACACCGAGCCCCAGATCGACCCGCTGATCGCTACGTACAACGCTGAACTCCGGGTCAAGTGGGACCTACCCGCGATCGCAGCGCCCGCAGCGCCGATCACGCCCGTGGCGCCGATCACGCCCGCCCCGGGGACACCCGGGCAGCCGGAGGACGCCCCGACTCTGCCACCTGTGGACCGGATGCCCGAGGCCGAGCCAGCCGCCGGGGGCAAGTGATGGTCCGGACCGTCGCCCTGCTCGTGTTCGCCACGCTGGTGAGCACCCGCCTGGCCTACGCTGGCGATTCGCTGGACATCGAGATCGCCCGACCGACGTTCTCACCGGACGCCATGCCCGGCTTCGAGTCTACGTCATTCAACCGGACCGGCACGTGGCGGTTGGGCCTGCAGCTCCAGTACGACCGCGACCCGCTCCTGCTCTACAAGTTCACCGACGAGGTCGGCGCAGTGGTGGCAAACCGAGACACGCTGTACCTCGGCCTAGCCTGGCAGGCGTCGAAGCGCCTGGGGTTCCGCGTGATCCTGCCCGCAGCCGCCCAGTGGGGCACCGACGTACCCGCGCTCGCCGGCGACGGCGTGGGATTGGGCGACGCATCCGGCGGCTTCCGCGTCCGCGTCATCGACACCCGAAACCTGAACCTCGCGGCCGACGCGGACCTGTTGCTCCCCACCAGCACCCAGGGCATGTACATGGGCGAGCGCGCGGTCCGGCTGAATGCAGGCGTCGCGGGTGATCTGGTCGGCGGCCGCATGAGGCTCGTTCTGGGGCTGCACACCTTGCTGCGCCCGCCGGTGGACAGCCAATACGACTTCGTGCTTGGCAGCGAGCTCTCCGCCAGCCTCGGGCTGCGCTACGAAGTGTGGCCGGACAAGGCGACGCTGCAAACCGCCCTGCTCGGCCGCGCCGGATACGACCATTTCCTGGCCACCCCCGCAGAAAACCCGCTGGCCTGGATGACGGGCCTGGCGGTGCTGCCCCGAAAAGACGTGCAGATCGACGCGCTGGTCGGTCGCGGCTTGACCGCCGGGTACGGCACCCCCCAGTTCCGGGCAACGCTCGGGGTGACCTACATCCACCGGCCGAAGCCTGCAGCGGCGGTCGCGGTGGTCACGCAAGCCCCGACCGTGTTCGTCCCCGAGGACATCGAGTTCGATCCGGTGGAGGAGCCCAAGGCACCGGAGCCGCCGAAGTGGGCCGAGGGGGAGCTCGCTCGCGTCGAAGCGCAGCAGATCGTCATCCGCGACCCGATCCAATTTGAGCTCGGCACCGATCGGATCCTGCTGGAGAGCGAGCCGACGCTCAGGGCGATCGCGAAGGTTCTGGCCGACAAGCCCCAGATCCTCGACATGGTGATCGAGGGCCACGCGAGTGAAGAGGGCAGCTTCATCTATAACTATGACCTCTCACTGACCCGCGCGCAGGCCATCAACCGGCGGTTGGTGGAGGTGGGGGTACATCCCGCCCGCCTGTCCTGCCGCGGGATGGGCGAGACCCTGCCGGTCGCGCCTCCCCCCTCCGCCGGCGCCCCGACACCTCAAGCTACCGAGGCCGCGCTCGCCCTGAACCGGCGCGTCGTCTTCCACATCGTCCATCAACTGGCCCCCGGGGAGGCCTGGCCCGAGTACGGCACGACGACGAAGGTGCCGTGGACAGGCGATGAGCGCGCGGTAGCCCCCTTGCCGCCCCCGATCCCGGCCACCCGCGTGCCAGAACCGAAGGAGGACGACGAATGAGAACGTTCCACTGGAGCAGCCGCTCCTGCCTCGCTGCGCTGGGCGTCGGGGCACTGAGCCTGACTTCGCCGGTCTGGGCCGGCGAGTGCGACGAGCTGATCACCCAAGACCTCAACTGCAATACCAAGGACGTGTCCGTCGAGCAGCCGGTGGACATGAACGACCCGCTCTGCGCGCAGCACCCCGAATGGCCCAACGGCGACTACTACTACGACTACTTCTCCTGGGGCTGCACGTTCCCCGTCGAGAGCTATGACGCCGACGGGGACGGATTCTCCGACGGCACCCTCATCTACCCGCCCGACGCTGAATTTCCGGACCTCGTCGCCGGCCTCGCGTGCGACAACTGCCCAGACATCGCCAACGCCACCCAGCTCGACGCGGACTGTGACGACGTTGGGGATGACTGCGACAACTGCACCGAGATCGACAACAACGACCAGCTTGAGTCCGACGGAGACACGCTCGGCGATGCCTGCGACAACTGTGACTTCAGCCCGAACCTGGACCAGGCGGACGAAGATGCGGACGGCGCCGGGGACTCGTGCGACAACTGCCTTGGGCTCGTCAACGACCAACGCGACGCCGATTACGACGGGCTGGGCGACGACTGCGACAACTGCCCACCGGTCACAAACGAAGATCAGGCCGATATCGACGCCGATGGCTTCGGCGACGCCTGCGACCAGTGCCCCGACGTCGCGAACCCCTTCCAGGAAGACAACGACACCGACGGCATCGGGGATGACTGCGACAACTGCCAGATCACCTTCAATCAGGATCAGCTCGACAGCGACGGAGACGGCGTAGGCGACAATTGCGACAACTGCCCGATCGATTTCGACCCCACCGCCGCCGATCAGGACGGGGACGGCATCGGAGACATGTGCGACCGCTGCCCGACCAACCCTTCGCCCGAGCAACTGGACGCCGATCAGGACTCGATCGGCGACAACTGCGACAATTGCCCCGAGGACGCGAACCCGGACCAGTCCGATATCGACGAGGACTCGGTCGGCGACCCCTGCGACAACTGCCCGGACCTCTCGAACGTCGATCAGGAAGACGTGGATGAGGACGCCGTCGGGGACACCTGCGACGCCGAACAGCTCAGGGGCGGGGGTGCACGCTGCGGTGTCGCCGGGGCCGAGTCGATGTGGCTGGGGTTCGTTGGATGGGCGTTCGCCCGCTCCCGCCGACGAGGCGAGCCGGCTTAGTGCCCTCCGCGGCCCGGTCGCGCGTCCCAGATACGCACGCAGAGCAGCGAGCCCGCCACGCCGAACGGCAGCAAGAACATCGGCCAGAATCCCCAGTCCTTTGTAGTCAGCACACCGAGAGCCCACGCCTGCACGCCTGATCCCAGGTACACGAAGCCGTCGATGACACCCACGGCGGTCGCGGCTGAACGGCGCCCGCCGAAGTCCATGGTCGCCGTTCCAGACAGCAGCCCATGGGAGCCGATGACGCACAGGCTCACCAGAAAGCTGATGAGCACCAGCGGCAACGGCGACACAGTGAGGGCCGGGCCGCCGGGCAGCGTACGCCTGTCGCCCGCCGTCTGGGTGGCCTTCTGGTCCTTGATCGCGAGCGTGAAGGCCTCCTGCCCGTTTGGACCCGCGCGCGTGACCTTCGCTGCGATGAAGCCCGGGCTCTGGGCCCCGGCGGGGTCATTCACCAGCGCGCTGGAGCACGTGCAGGCGTCGCCGTCCCACCCCGGCGCCGAAAGGCCGGTGTTCTCGAACCGTTTCGGCACCACGCACGTCGCCGGGACGCACGCGAAGGCCCGCGAGACATCGTTCCAGTCGTGAAGATCGGTGATGCCGGCGATCTCGGTGAAGGTGTCTCCGGGGCGCAGGTCGGTCTTGGCAGGGTCCTTGATCCACCCGACCTCGGGCTTGGTGCCGCCGAGGGAGAAGATCATCGCAGCGATGCCGAGCGTCAGGCCCACATAGAGCCCTCCGGCGGCCGGTCCGCGCCGCGACTGGAAGACGAGATCGGACACGAACCCGGCAGCGTTCCCGCCGATGACCCCGGCGACGAAGAGCAGCCCGCCCCATCCACCCTGAAGGAACGGAGAGAGCGCGCAGAACAGCCCGCTGATCGCGAGGACCCGACTTTTTAAGCCTACAGTTTGCCGAGCCGCCACGAAGAGCACGGTCGCACCGAGGCCCGCCGCACCCAGCACGGCGAGGATGCCGACCCAAGAGGGCCCGGGCAGATGGAGCTCAGCTGCCGTCGCCCAGTGCCCGTACATGAGCGCGTGCGTGGGAGGCAGGACCCAGACCTCCTTGGCGTAGACGGGAACCCACTGCATGATCCCTTGCCGCAGGACCCCGGTGCAGAATTCGATGCACGCGATGGTGAGAAGAACCGGATGACGGAGTATTTTTCCGATCATCTGCAGCGCCGGCACCGGCGCCTCATCCCGCCCATCGCCGCCGTCGCCGGTGTCGATGTCGGCGAGGCCAGCCTCCGATGGCCGGTCCCGAAGCAGCATGGCCTCGATGAGCAGCGAAGCGGCGAGGAGCCCGCCCGGGGCGAAGAAGACCAGCCACACGGGAACAGTGTCCCCGGTCTTGAAGGTGTCGAGGATCCACTGGTTGCCAGTGTAGGCAAAAAAGATACCCGAGCTGATCATCGTGCCGAAGATACCGGAGAACGCCCCTCGCTCCCGCAGGTGGAACCATGCGGCGTTGACCTTGACGATCGCGACGGCGGCGAAGCTCTGGAAGTACATGTTGATGGCGTAGAGCACGCTCATCCACAGCGAGACGTTGACCGCACCCGGGTCAGCAGAGCGCAGCATGCCCTGAATGAAAAACCCCATCGCGAGGTTCGCGGCGGCCGAGCCAGCCAGCGAGACCAGCATCGATCGGCGGCCACCCACGCGGTCGGTCAGCGGCCCGTTCACAAGGAACGACAACCCATAGACCCACGTACCGATGGCGAAGATCGTACCGAACTCCTCCTTGCTCATCAGCTCGCCGAGGTTCGTCTTGGCGACCGTCAGGTTGTACCGGCCCATGTAGAGCAGGGCGTAGGCAAGACCCAGCGGAAACCAGTTGAGGAACCGTCGGGTACGGTACGCGGGGCTGTGCTCCTCGGAGTGAAGCACGGCGGGGCTGACAGCGGTGGGCACTTACACCTCGCGCGCCGCGAGTAACCCAGCGTTCAGTCCTGGCGAGGAGGGGGCCCTTCGGGCAGGTCCTCGTACCGTATGGTCCCCGGCTCGTAGATGGTCGCGACGAACTGGCGATGCACGACCTTCTCCTCCCGCGCGACGGGATCTTCGCCGGGATGGCGGTCCAGCCAAGCTGCCTTCACCGCCTGACGGTACGGCGTGAGCGTGACCCCAAACCGCCCGGCGACGCCGACCCCGTCGATGACCTGATCCTGTCCGAAATTCACCCCGAGCGCCTGAAAGTGGTTGGCCCAACGCCGGACGATCGGGCGTAGTGCAGCCGCCGCCATCTTGAGGCCGGCCGGCGACATGTTCCAGAAGGCTGGCTGGAGGCCGGCTTCCTCGCACGCCACCTTCCAGGCAGCGTCAACGGTCAGCGTGTCGGGACCGGCGAGCTCGATGGTCTCGTTCGCGCCGTCTCCGGACTCGAGCGCCGCGGCGATGATGTCGGCCACGTCGCGCGGATGAATCGGGGAGACCTTGGCGTCGAGCCGACCAGGCAGGAAGACCGATCCATTGAAATCTGCACGCCGGAGCAGGTCCGCGAAGTTCGGCGCGAACAACCCCGGTCGGAAGATGGTGTACGGGATCCCGGAGCTGACCAGCGCCTCCTCACTCGCCCGCTTCGAGCTGAACGCCGGGACCTCCCCGCCGACCGGCACCCCCGCGCAGCTCACGAACACCGCGCGCTTCACTCCGCGGGCCTTGGCCGCCTCCCACAGCGACTCGTGGCCCTGCGCCATGGTCTTGTGGTTGTTGTCGGTCTGCTCTACGCGCACGGCGGCGGACGAAATGACCGACTCGCAGTCCCGGAGCGCGCGGTGGAGGCTCTGCGGGTCGCGCAGGTCGCCAAAGAAGTAGTTGGTCCCGGTATCGTTGAGCCAGAAGTACTCGCTGCCCTTTCGGACAAGCGCCCGGACATCCTTTCCCTGATCCCGCAGCGCACGTACAACCTGATTTCCGAGGCGACCAGTGCCGCCGACAACGAGGATCATGGACCATCCGGAAGGGCCGACTGATATCCCCAGCCACGCCGTCCCGCACGGGAGAGCGCCGTGCTAACCGCAGAGCGATGTCCAAGGACCGCACCGAACGCCCCACAGGCTCCAGCCAAGCGCAGGACCTGCTCGCCGACACCCTGTCCAGACTCTGGAACAAGAGCCGCTCGGAGGCCGGGCATGCTGCTCGCTGGGCCCGCGAAAAGCTGACCTTGCGCCAGCTCCGTGGCGACCGCGACCGCATGTACCAGAAGTTAGGCAAGGAGACCCGCCACTTGCACGAGGCCGGCGAGATCGCCCACCCGGGCGTGGCCCGCGGGGTCGAGCGAATCCGTGACCTTGAAAGGAAGATCGCCGATCTCGAAGACCAGATGAGGGCAGTCGGGCTCGAACCCGAAGCGGACCACGGGCCCGGCTCGTAGCTTCTGGGAGCCGCCGGGGTTGCGCGCCACCATCGCTGCAGTTAAGACGGCGCCACCTTCGGGGTTGTAGCTCAGTTGGTAGAGCATCAGAATGGCATTCTGGGGGTCTGGAGTTCGATTCTCCACAGCTCCACTCGTTGGTAACAAGGCCGCCCGTCGGGATCTCCGACGGGCGGTGCTTGTTTTTGCAAGGTCTGCACGGCGGTACAAACGGCTGTTGACCTCGCCCGGGTCCTGACCTGCCTCGGGAAGCTGGGGCCCGACCCCGACTCGCTACTAGTGCCAGCCGGCTCCCGCCCATCAGAACCCCGGGATCCGCCTCGCGGCCTCGATCGCGATCGCCCAGGACATCTTCGAGCGCCCCTCACGCCGCTCGGTGAAAACGATCGGCACCTCCACGATCTGCGCCCCGAGCCGGTGGGCGAGCATCGTGGTCTCCACCTGGAATGAGTATCCATCGCTGGACGGGCGAGGCAGGCCCGGGGGCGGAGCGAGCACCCTGCCCAGCAGTTCCGCCCGCCAGCACTTGAACCCCCCGGTCAGGTCCCGATACCCAACGCCGCTGAAGGCCCTCGAGTAAAGGCTGCCGCAGCGGGAAAGCACCCGTCGTCCTATACCCCAATTTAGCGTACCGCCGCCGGCTACGTACCGGGACCCCAGCGCCAGATCCGCCCCGGCCATAGTGGCGACAAGGCGCGGCACGTCAGCAGGATCGTGGGAGAAGTCCGCATCCATCTGCACGATGGGGTCAAAGCCCCCCGCGAGCGCCCAGGCAAACCCGTCACGGTAGGCGGGCCCCAAGCCGCGGGTGCCTTGGCGCACGAGCACCTCGGCTCCTGCAGCGCGCGCCACCTCGGCCGTCCGGTCCGGCGACGCGTCGTCCACGATCAGCACACGCAGCCCAAGCGCACCAAGGGCCCGGATGAGCCCCAGAACGTTTTCGACCTCGTTGCGCGTCGGGACGACGACGATCGGGTCCGCCACTCCCTATTGCCCCATCAGAACGTCGCGCCCGCCACAGGAGCAGCAGCGCCGGCATCAGCGCCGGTCATGCCGGTCAGGCGAGCCTTGTAGGTGCCCATCGCCTTCGCGCGTTCGACCGCGGGGCTACGCAAGGCCTGCCGGAGCGAGTGGATCGCCGCCTTCGCCACGTTGCCAGCCGGCGCCATGTAGTCGCTGGTCATCACGTCGACGACGCGGCGATCGATCAGCAGCTTGAGCAGAGGATGGGGGAACCGGCCCGAGCGCGCCAGAAACAGCAGCGTATTGGTGTAGCTGTCGTGCCGCTCGAAGAACATGCGGTCGTAGATCTCGGCTTTCTCGTCGTTCACGAGGCCGTCGCGCGCAGCGAGCGTATGGAGCGACGTGCCCGGGTAGTAGATCACCGAGAACACCTGAAGTCGGTAAGGCTTCGGCAAGTCCGAGATCAGCCGGAGCGTGTCGATCTTGTCGTCGATGGTCTCGTACGCCAAATCGTAGATGATGTCGTACTGCGGCGGGGCGGTACGATCGGCGAATTTCGTGATGATCTCGGCGGACTTGATGATCTTGTCGTTGCCCATGGTCGAGCGCTTGAAGATCTTCTGCATGCGCTTCGAGCCGTGCTCCACGCCCATCTGGATGCTCATCAGGCCGGCGTCCACGAGCGCCTCGTACTTCTCCTCGGTGATCGTGCCCGGAGAGCCGAGCAGGTAGAAGGGGTCGCCGATCTTGGTCTTGTATTGATGGGCGAAGTCCAGCAGGTCGGGCAGCGGGCGACCGAAGAAGCTGTCGTCCGAGAACCAGACGAAGTTGATGAAGGGGTACTCGCGCTTGATGTCCTCAAGCTCGCCGATGACGTGCGCGGTGGACCGGAACCGAACGTAGCGTTGGCGCTTGTAGAGGTCGCGGTAGAAGCTGTTGCCGCAGTACGTGCACGCGTGCGGGCATCCGCGACCGGTCATGGTCTGGTACCCGGTGCGGCCGAACATGCGACTGACCGTGCCATTGTGCAGGTAGCGACGCAGCAGATCCTTGGTGACCGGAAGGATCTGGCCCTCGAAAAGGATGTGGTGATCGTCCCGGGAGAAGTCGGGCGCCGGGTAGCGGTCGAGCTCCTGCTCGAGCGAGCCAGGGGCGTTGCGGATGACGTCCTGTCCCTTACGCCACACCAGCGACTTGATGCCGTGCAGGTTGTTCTTGTCGCCGTTCTCCAGCTTCGCGCACAGGTCGAGCATGAGGTCTTCGGCATCGCCAATCGCGACGTATTCGGCCTGCTTCGCGCACTCGTCCGGTCGGACCGAAGGATGGAAGCCGCCCCACACCACAGGAATCCCAAGCTTGTCCTGAATCGCCTTGGTGAGCTGGCGCGAGGAGTCGTAGTAGTGCGTCATCAGCGTGATGCCGACGAGCTGAGAGTCCTTGACGAGCTCCAGCATCTCGTCAATCACCTGCGGGCTGTACCGGTCTTCCGACATCCGGACGTGCACGCTCTCGCCGTCGCCCGCAAAGTCAGGCATGCAGATCACTTGAGTCTGGTGACCCGCTTGACGCAGCGTCGCGGAGATCGAACGCAGACCGTAGTTCGTAATGTCCGGGTACGGGCTGATCAGCGAAACCTTCATTCGACATTCCGGGAGTCCATACTACATGGCACGGCACCGGCGGATCGTCTACCGATTCCCCACCTACCGGGTGCGATCGACTACGCTAGGCGCAGTCGGACGAACAGCGGCCAGTGGTCCGACAGCCATGGTGCCACCGGAACGACGCGGTGGGTCTCGATGGTCACGCCCGGGCTGACGAAGATGTGGTCGAGCGTCCGGTCAGGGCCAGCCGCTCCGGGGGGAAGGTAGGTATGCTCGCCGAGGTCGGGGACGCGCTGGGAGACGCCAGATAGCCGCCCGATCACCTCCTCGACGTACTCGCCCGCTGCCGCTCCGAGGCGCCGTGGCTCGTCGCCCGGCGCCAGAAGGTTGAAGTCGCCGCCGATGAGGAACGGGTCGTCGCCGCACGCGTCCATCCAGCGGCGAATGGCGTCGACCTGTCGCCCCATCGTGCCGTCCCCGCGGGAGAACGCGGAGAGGTGGGTGCAGCCCACATGCAGGTGGCGCCCGTCGGACAGCGGGACACGACTGGTGAGGATGGCCCGGTGCAGGTTGAAGGACCGGCGTAGCGGTGGCTCATCCAGAAGCGGGAGCGGCAGACGCCGGGTGACCCCGAGCGCGCACCGAGCCAGAATGGCCTCGTGCAAGTCCACCCGCCCGAGCGGGCGCTTGGGCGGCAGCGGGAACGGGACGAACCGGGATCGAAAGTAGGGCGTGGACACCCAATTCGGCCAGTCCGCGGCCAACTGGGCGAGCTGATCGACTCGACCCGTGCGGTCGCTGTCCCGATCCACCTCCTGCAGCAGCGCGATGTCGAGCCCTTCCCCGCGCAGTTGGGCCAGAACCCCACGAATCTCCGCGAGCGCCTCAGCAACGTCAGCCGGATCGGCGAACGTCTCGGAACCCCCATCATAAAAGTACCTTTTGCGCCGGGTTCCGGCATATTGCACGTTCCACGTCACCACGGAAAGCGGCCGTGCAACATCGTGGGGGGCGACCGGGTGGATCACCACCACGCCTTCGTTCTGCTCCACCTCCGGCGTCCAGTTCAGGAAGCGAAGCAGCACGAGTGGACTCCCTTCTGCGCCTCCCGGCTACAGGGACGCGGTCAACCATCCAGTGACGCCTACTCGATATCCGACCTCACCCGTAACGCCCGCCGAAAGGCGCCCGCGCTTCGCCCAGGGCCCGCCGAGCGGTTCGGAGAGCACCCGGATCCCACCCACCGCCGCGACCGGGATGAAGGGTTTCAGGCCGAGCTTGAGCTCGCCGTGCACGACTCGGGTAAGGTCCACGCAGTACGGCATCGCCTCGACACCAACCCATGCGTCGAATCCACCATCTACCTCACCAAACCGAGCGGCCGCCCCGACCTCAAACTGGTTCCGACGCGCCTCGTCCGCCGGCCCCGTCGGCGCCTCGACGCTCGGCTCCAGCGCCACCGTCGTCTCGGCGTGCGTGACCGTGAGCCAGCCATTCAACCCGAGCCCGTGGCGAACCTTCACCCCCCCCTTGACCCCAGCGTGCACCCTGTACCCGACCCCTGAGTATGTCGCGGCCGCAGTGGACTCCACGTCGTGGGCAGCGCCACCGTAGACCCCGAATTGCGGGACAAACCACAGCGATGCCTCACCACCCTGCATGTTCTCGCGGCGAACGGCCGTGCACGCGTCCCCCTTGCACCCTGAGGCCCGCAGGTAAAAAAGATCCGAACCCAGCGCTGCCGATACCTCGAGAGAGAGCGGCACGTCTTGTACCGCCACCGGAGTGAGGGGCGCGGCCAAGGCCTCATCACACAGTACGCGGAGGAGCGCGACGACCAGCGAAATCCCGCTCATCACGGCAACCCGATGGTGATGCTTCGGACCCACCGGTTACCGGTCGCTTTCCCTGGCCAGGTGCGGGCCGTATAGTCAATGTTCGTCGCGCCTTCCAGCGTGATCTCCTCGGATGGATTCGCCTCCTGATCGCTCCAGTGAACCCAGCCGGACCGCGGGGCAAACGCGGTCGGCGGAAGCCAGGTCAGGGCCGAGTAGGGTTTATCCCCCTCGATCGCCATGTAGTTGGTGCCGTCCACGGTCTCAAATTCCAAATTGCCACTCACGTTCACCGTGTACCCCTCCGGGGCCGCCGTGCCTGTGTCTCCGGTGTCCGAAGCGGTGTCGGCCCCGGTGTCGGGAGCGGGCGCCGGGGCGTCGCAGCTCAACACGTGATAAACGCCGTTGACAAGTGTATTGTTGGCCGCGATGTAACTGAGGTTGACGGTCGTACGCTCCGAATCGGTCGACAGGATGAGCATCCCGTCCGTGCCGTCAAGGCCAACATGCTCGAAGGTCCACGTGTGCCCGCCCGACGCGGTGGTCGTGACCCCGGCCTCAGTCACGCCGAGGGCGAGCGCGGCTTCGCCGACAAAGCGGTAGCCGTTCAAGCTCTCTACCGTACAGGCCTCGGCGACGACGGCGGACACCCCGATCAACAGGCGCATCTGAGGCTCTGCTACCTCCAGCACCTGCTCGGCGAGCCTCTCGGTGACAAGGTCCAGCACCGGCGGTTCGGTGCAGCCGGCCAGAACAGCGAACACCAGCAGAAGGGGTTTAAGCGACATGTCGCCGTCTACCCCGCTCCGCCCGACGCGGCGAGAAGCGCGAGCATCCCCGCCTCGTCAAGTACAGTGACCCCTAGCTCTCTGGCCTTGTCGAGCTTGCTCCCCGCCTCGGCGCCTGCCACCAGGTAGCTGGTCCGCTTCGAGACGCTGCCAGAGACCTTGGCTCCGGCCGCCTCCAGCATCCGGCTGGCTTCGTCCCGGCCGAGGGCCGTCAGGGTTCCGGTCAGCACGAAGACCTTGCCAACGAGAGCCCCAGCCTGCACGGGCGCCGCGATCGGCTCAAACCTGACGCCGAGGGATCGCAGGGCCTGGACCTCCGTCTGGTTCCGCTCCCGCGCCATGAATTCGGCGACGCTCGTGGCCACGATCGCGCCGATCCCCTCCACCACCAACAGCTGCTCCACGGTCGCGCAAAGCAGGGCGTCGAGGGTGACGAAGTGCCGGGCGAGATCACGGGCGGTAGCTTCGCCAACATGCCGAATCCCCAGCGCCATGAGGGCCCGGTCCAAGCCGCGAGACCGGGACGCATCAACGCCCGCGAGCAGGTTCTGCGCCGACAGCTTGCCCATCCGGTCGAGCGCCAGCAGCTGTTCGAAGGTCAGCCGATACACATCGCTCGGTGTCCGAACAAGGCCTGCCCCGACGAGCTGGTCCACCATCTTCTCGCCCAGCCCCTCGACGTCCATGCACAATCGGCTCGCAAAATGCTGGATCGCCCGACGCACCTGCGCCGGGCAACCAAGCTCATTCGGGCACCGGATCGCGGCCTCTTCCGCGTCCCGGATCAGCACCGTCCCGCACTCAGGGCACAGCGTCGGAAAGCACACGCGGGCGCGATGGGCGTGGTCGGCGTCCGCCACGACCTGCACCACCTTCGGGATGACGTCGCCCGCTCGCTCGACCTCCACCGTGTCCCCCACGCAAAGGTCCAGCCGGGCGAGCTCATCCTGATTGTGGAGCGTGGTCCGGCTCACCGTCACCCCCCCCACCCGCACCGGGCGCACGCACGCCACCGGGGTGACCGCGCCGGTGCGTCCCACGCTGAAGAGCACACCTTCGAGCACGGTTCTGACACGCTCCGGTGGATACTTGTAGGCGACGGCCCAGCGAGGCGATCGCGTGACGAAGCCCAGCTCTTGCTGCAGGTCAAACGAATCGACCTTCACCACCGCCCCGTCGATCTCGTAATCGAGGCCAGGCCGTTGGACCCGAAGCGACTCAATCGCCGCAACCACGTCAGCGACGCTATCCACGACGACGTTCAACGGGTTCACACGGAAACCCCAACGGGCGAACTGCGCCACGAGCGCGGACTGGGAGCGCGCCATGCACTCGGCCGGCATGAGCCCCGCGGAATGGGCGAAGAACAGCAACGGCCGGCCCTGCACCATCTTCGGATCAAGCTGTCGCATCGTGCCGGCGGCAGCATTACGCGGGTTTTCGAAACGCTTTTCCCCATCCCGCTCCCGGCGATCGTTCATCGCCTCGAACCCAGAAAGGTCAAAGAGCACCTCCCCGACGACCGAAAGCCGACCAGCCGGGGCATCGCGTAAGCGTAGAGGGACGGACGGAATGGTGCGCAGGTTGTGCGAGACGTTCTCGCCTACCTGCCCGTCACCTCGCGTCCCGCCGCGCACGAACACCCCGTCCTCATAGACCAGCTCCATCGCGAGGCCGTCCAGCTTCGGCTCGATCTGGTACGCGATGGCCGCCGGGCCGCCGCCCAGATGCCGGCGCACCCGGGCCTCGAACTCCTCAAGCTCCGCCGCCGAGAAGGCGTTCTGCAGCGACAGCATCGGGACCTCGTGCACGAATGGCTCGAGCGCCGACGAAATCAGCCCGCCCACCCGCTGCGTAGGGCTGTCCGGAAGCCTGAACGCGGGGTTAGCCGACTCCAAATCCTCCAGCTCACGGAAAAGCGCATCGTAGGCCTGATCCGGGATCTCGGAGACATTGTCCTCGTGGTACAGCCGAGAGTACCGGTTGAGGTCCGCAACGAGGCGGGTGATGCGCGCGTCCGCCGTACCCATCAGCGCCCGGACCATCCGAGGACCATCGTGGCAAGCGCGCTGCTGACGGGCTCGGCCGCAGCCAACGCCGCCGCTTCTGTTTTCCGGCCGTCCCATCGAATGAGCTTACGCCCCAGCAGGATCCAGACCACGTTCCCGTCCACCGCGAACAGGCCGCCGGCACCCTCATAGGCCCGGCCAGTCCGATCCTCGGTGAACGAGGCCAAGGCGAGCGTCGCGTCCGGTAATACACCGCCCCCCTCGCAGCAGACACCGGCGGGCGAGGGCCAGCGGTGTAGCGCCACGATCTCCGCGACGGGCTCGGCCTCGCGTACGAGTAGCACCTTGCTGCCCCGGCGCGAAAGGTCAGGAAATCCCCACGCGCCGTAGACAGCACCGTCTTGAAGCCGAACCGTCGCGCGGGTCCCTGCGCTGTTCAGCACGTCCACCACCGCCTGCATGCGAGACAGAGACTCCGGAATTTCCGGCTGCCGCCGCTCCACGACCCCGAACAACGCCCGTAGCCCTGCCTCCCAGCCCGAGGCGATGGGGGACGAATCTTCTCGCACCGCATCCTGCGCGACCGTGAGCGCGATCCCGGTCGGCACCGAGGTCCCCTGAACCGGCGACGCCGGCTCAAGCGTCTCACCGCGCGGGCGAGCTTCGGGCCGGGCGGCAGGTCGGGACACCACGCTCGACCGGGCGCTCGGAGGACCTGCGAGCGGCGCCGCTGCGGGCGAGGGCGCTGCGGGCGCTGAGGGCGCTGCGAGCGAGGGCGCTGCGGGCGCCTCTTTCGCCAGTTCGCCGAGTATATGGCCGACCTCGGGCAAGATCAGCTTCTCCATCGCGAGCGCGCAGGCCCGTGGCGACCCCGGCAAGGAGAACACGGCCCGCCCCACCGCCACACCACCCAGAGCGCTCGACAACATGGCCTTCGAGCCCACTTGCTGCCAACTCAGCATTCGGAAGAGCTCTGCAAACCCAGGTAAGTCCCTGTCCAGCCGTTGGCGGACAACCGCCGGCGTGCAGTCGCGCGCCGACACCCCGGTGCCGCCGGTCAAGATCACCACCTGCGCTTCGCCACCAAGAGCCGCGACCAGCGCGGCGTCAATCGCCGTCGGGTCATCCGGTACCAGGGTCCGACTTGAAATCGTGTGTCCCGCGCCCACACACAGCTCCGCGATCACGGCCCCGGAGCGATCATCCACGCCGGCCCCACCCGGGGCGCTGCGAGAGGTCGAGACCGTGATGATGGCGATGGACAAGGCGACTGGTGCAGGGTCGTGGGTCGACATCCGTGCAAGATAACGCTCCCGTCGGCGCCCGTTAAGCCCGCCGGGACTTGATCCACTCCTCCAGGATGACGCACGCCGCGACCTGATCGACCGCAGCCTTCCGTCGCACCCCGAACACGCCGGCCGAGCCGAGCCGATCGAGCGCCTCGACCGTCGTGAACCGTTCATCCTGATAGTGTACGGGCAGTCCGAACAGCGCCATAGCGCCACCGATCTGGCGTGCGAGGCGAGCGGAGCGCCCTTCACTGCCATCCAGCTCATACGGCAAGCCCACGATCACCGCGGTCACCGTCCGCGCCTCGGCGAATTCCTTGAGGCGCGCGGTGTCGCGAGCCACGGACGCCCGAGCGAGGGTGAAGACGGGCAGCACGACCCCGCCTTCGCAAATCGCCACCCCGATAGTCTTCGTCCCGACATCGAGGGAAAGCAGGGTCTCGCGTTTTTCGGGCACCGGCGTGGCTATCCGGCTGGATAGCGCACCGACGCCTGTGCGCGTAGAGCTTCGACGTGCTGTCCACGCCATCCGCAACAACCAGCGCCCACTTCTGGGTCTGCGACGCATCCTTCGAAGGTACCCGATAGTCGAGGCCCCCTGCATGGAGTCTCCGATGGTCCGATTTGAGGTTGTGTCTCAGGGGGAGGAGCTCGTGAGCGGCTCGACCGTCGATACCAACGCGGGATGGATCTGCGCGCTGCTGAAGGGACGCGGGTTCACCGCCGGACGGATCACGGTCGTAGGCGACGAGCTCGAAACCATCCGGGACGCCCTCCGCGAAGCCAGCCGGCGTGCGGCAGTCGTCGTCTGCACGGGCGGGCTGGGGCCAACTTCGGATGACCTGACAACGCAAGCGGCCTCTCTGGCGTTTGAGCTCGCCCTCGCAACGGACGTCGTCGCCCTGGCTCAGGTCGAGGCCCGCTACGCCGCACGCAACCGACCGATGCCACCCGCCAACCGGAAGCAGGCGGTGCTCCCCCACGGGGCGACGCTGCTCGAGAACCGGTGGGGAACAGCGCCCGGCTACCGCCTGGACGTCGAGACGGCGGCCTCCCCCCCCTGCCTGCTGTACTTCCTGCCGGGCGTCCCGTCCGAGATGAAGAAGATGTTCGAAACCCACGTCCTGCCCGATCTGGCCGCGCGCTTCGACCTGCCCCCGCGGCGAACGATCCTGCTCCGATGCGTCGGGCTTCCCGAGTCGGAGGCCGCGGAGCGGATGGCTGGCTTCGAACGCCCGGGTGTGCAGGTCGGCTACCGTGCGAGCCTGCCGGAGATTCACGTGAAGCTCCATCTCGACCCGGGCATCGATGCGGGACCGCTGATTGAGGAGACAATGGCGCGATTGGGGGGGTACGTTTTCACTGTGGACGGTGGACCGCTGGCTCAAGTGGTAGGGAGACAACTACAGAACCGGGGGGAAACGGTATCGACCGCAGAGAGCTGCACCGCCGGCCGGGTCGCAGCAGACCTCACGGCCGTAGCAGGGGCCTCGGCCTGGTTCATAGGCGGTGCGGTGGTCTACGCGAACGCCGAGAAGATGCGGCAGTGTGGAGTGAGCGAGGAGGTGCTGGGTACCTACGGCGCGGTCAGCGACAAAGTCGCTCGGGCGTTAGCTGAAGGAATACGGGAGCGGACCGGAACCACGTGGGGCGTGGCAACGACGGGCGTGGCTGGGCCCGCCGGGGGCACCCCCGACAAGCCCGTGGGCACCGTGCACATCGCGGTGGCTGGGCCTTCGGGGACCACGAGCCGAGCGCTCCAACTACCGTTCGACCGCGCCCGCAACCTCCAGATGACGACCGCGCTGGCGCTCGACCTGCT
>SHYV01000102.1 GCA_009692605.1 Myxococcales bacterium | reverse complement strand
GGCCAACGCTACGTGAGCGGAGGCCGCACCATCACCGAGGCCGATGTCGTCTCGTTCGCCGGCATCTCCGGCGACTACAACCCGCTGCACACCGACGCCGTCTTCGCCGCCCAGACCCCGTTCAAGCAGCGGATCGCCCACGGCATGCTCTCGGCGTCGATCTCCACCGGCCTTGGCCAAACGCTCGGCATCTTCGAGGGGACCACCCTGGCGCTCATGGGCCAGACCTTCGACTACAAGGGTCCGGTCTTTTTCGGTGACACCATCCGGCTGGTGCTGACCGTCGACACGGCGACGCCGTCGTCCAAGGGCGGCAAGGGCGTGGTCGTGTTCCGCAGCGAAATCCAGAAGCAGGACGACACCGTCGTGATCTCAGGCACATGGACGGTGTTGTTCACGGATCGGGCTTGAGCCACGGCATGCTCGGCCGGCTCGTCGGAGCAGCGGCGGCCGCCTTGACCCCGGGGCAGGTGCTCGCCGCAGCAGTGACGTGCCCCGACGGTCCAGATTGGACCCGGGAGCGGCAACAGCGGCCACCGATCGTGGAGCCGGCGCCGGTCGTGGCCTCACGAGTGGAGCTCGCCGAAGTGACGACCCCGCTGGTTCCTGTCCGCCCCGGCCGCTGGACGCTCAACCCAGCCCTGAGCTACGCCCTGATCTGCACCTACGCGGACGGTGCTGAGAGCAGGGTAATCGTGGGCGGAGCCTCCCGTCTGGTCCTTCGGCGCTGATGCCCACTGAGCTTACCGAGCGGGTCCGCCTCGACCGCTGGCTGGTCGCGGCGCGGCTGTACAAGACCCGTACGATCGCTCAGGAGCACTGTGCGGGCGGCCTCGTAAAGCTCAACGCCGAGCGGGCCGACGCCGGGAAGATGGTCAAATGCGGAGACACGATCGAGGCCCTGCGCGCGGAGAGACGGCTGGTTTGGCGAGTGCTCGCGCTTGAGGTGCGCAGAGGCAACGCGACCGCGGCGCAGGCGCTCTACGAGGACCTGACCCCGGTGGTGCCAGAGGTGCCCGTCGTCGAACAGCGCGAGCGCGGGATCGGCCGCCCCACCAAGCGCGAGGGGCGGGAGATCCGCTGGCTCAAGGGGTATGTCGAGGAGTAATGCTGGGCCGCGCGAAACCGCGGCTACTGGTTAGGTTGCCTGATGCCTGATCAGCTGAGCCTGACCTCCGACGACCGCAGTTGGGCGATGGCCTCCCACGTGGTGTCTTTCGTCGACGGCGGGATCATCGGCCCGCTGATCATCTACATGGTGAAGAAGGACGCCAGCGAGTTCATCGCGTTCCATGCGCTGCAGTCGGTCTACTTCGGGCTGCTAGCCGGCTTCATCATCCTGCCGGTCTCCATCCTCACCTGCGGGGCGGGGGCGGTGCTGATCATCCCGTACCTGGGGTTCGAGCTGATGGCTGCGGTGAAGGCGAACGACGGGGAATGGTACCTCCTCCCGGTGGTCGGGGCCTGGGCCTGGACGCGCCACCACCCAAAGCCGGGCTCACCAGATAGTTAGAAACACCCTCCGGGGTACGCCAGCCACTTCGTGCTGCCGAGCCCAGCATCACCCGCACAGGTGTCGGAGGTGACGAGCAGATCCTGCACGGAATCACCGTCCTGATCGCCCAACTCCCAGGCGTAGTAGCCGCCGTTGTCGCAGGTGCGGGTGCCCGAGGTCAGGTTGAGCGGGGCCGCGGGGTAGTCGCCGGAGGTGTACGCAGGCGGCAGGGTCCACTGCGTCTCCTGATCGGAAAACCCAGCTCCATCACCCAAATGAACCCGCCAAAACCGACTGCCGGGCTCGAGGGAAGCGCCGCAGGTATTGTAGGGCATGACGAGGTCCGCTCCCCCGTCGCCGTTGATGTCGGACGCCGCCCAGACGAAGCTTCCGCCGTCAGAGCAGGACCTCGTCCCCGCCAGCGCGTTGAACGCGGCGCTCGGGTATGGGGACACGCCGTAGCCGGCGGGGAGGGTGAACGGCGCAGCGCTCCCAAAGCCGACCCCGGTGTTCAGGTGCGCGCGCCACTCGACCGCGCCGATGTCGGTCTCGGTGCCGCAGGTGTCGAACGGGAGCACAAGGTCCGGACGCTTGTCGCCGTCGAGGTCCGAGAGCGTCCAACTGTAGCTCTGCGTGGTGTCCACGCAGGTGCGCGTCCCGGTAGTATTGTTGAACGGCGATGCCGGGTAGTTTGACGCATAGCCGGGCAGTGTAAACGCCAGGGGAGCGCCCGAAAATCCAGAGCCGGTGTTCAGGTATACCGTCCAGGAGGTCGTCCCGACCGTGCCGGCGCCCGAGCAGGAATCAAACGGGACGACGAGGTCGGGACGCTCGTCGCCGTCCATGTCGGTGACCGACCAGACATAGCTGCACGAGCCCAACGCCCGCGTCCCACTCATGCTGTTGAGCGCGGACCCCGGGTACACTGCGGTCGCAAAAATCGCTGGCAACGCCCACGCAGTCGCGGTGTCCGAGAAGCCTGCGCCGGTGTTGGCGTACACCTCCCAGACACTGGACCCCACCGCCGCCGTGCTGCCGCAGGTGTCGAAGGGCAGCACCAGGTCGGGCTTACCGTCACCGGTAAGGTCGGACAGTGCCCAGACGAAGCTGCTGCCATCCGGGCAGGTGCGGGTACCGGACGCGCTGTTCAGACCGTTGTCCGGATAATCGTCGGTGCTGAACAACGCTGGGAGGGACCACACGGAGAGCGCCGCCATGCCGGAGACGCCGGCGAGGCCGACACTCCAGTGCGTAGTGCCCAGGGCACTGTCGGCCCCGCAGTCGTCAACGTGGAGGGCGATGTCGAACGCACCGTTGCCGTCGAGATCGGGGTGGCTCCACACGTAGGTGCCGGAGCCCGAAGCGCAGGTGCGACTGCCCGAGGAGGTCTGGAGCGCCTCGGCGGGGTACAGCGCGGCGTCGAAGCCCGCCGGGAGCGCTCGATCGGACGCGGATGCCTCAAACCCGGGGGCGCAATCCCACGCGGTGTCGGTGTCGGTGTCGGTGTCGGTGTCGGTGTCGGTGTCGGTGTCGGCGGTATCGGGCGGGTCCGCAGGCCCGTTGCCCGTGCAGCCCGCGTCGCCCAGACCGGCAGAGACCACAACGGCCATCGCTGCGATGCGCGCCCCGGCAGTGCCGCTCACTCGCTGTCCTGAATGATCGGCCGGTCCGTCGTGATCGGGCGCGCCGGGAGGCGGTCCATGAACGACGTGACGCATCGCTGCAGTTCATCCCGGCAGGTGCGGTAGCGGGGCATGAACCACGCGCCGTACGGGTCCTCGATCTCCATGACGCCTCCGAAGTTGCCAAGCATCATCACCTTGCCATCGCAGCCCGGAAACCGCTCGTGCAATGAGCTGGAGTGCCTGATCTCCATGACCAGGATGTGGGAAGCCCATGCGACGAGCTCCGCGGTGACCGGCTGGCTCCGATGCGCCGAAATATCGACGCCGACCTCCGCCATCGCCCGAACGGAGCGCCTCGCGGCCTCATTGTCCGGCAGCGCGCTCACCCCGCAGGAGCGCGCCTCGGCGAGCCACTGGCGCTCGATCGCGTATGCCCGCGCTAACGCCTCACCCATCGGCGAACGGCAGATGTTCGCCGTGCAGACGAACAACAGCCGGTGGGGCCCTGCTGCGGACATGTGAGAATCATAGCTCATAATGCCGACGACTATCCCACGACGGTGATGCGTACATGGGTGGGGAGCGCGCGCTTCAAGTCCTGAACGAACCGCCCCCGCAGCGCTTGCCAGACGACCGTGCGCTGTGTGGCCCCGATGATCACGGTGTCGCAACCGCACGCCCGCACAGCCTCCGCTACCGAGAGCGCCGCGGAGTGGGACATCGCCCATAGCGGCACGGGCTCGGCTCCGAGCTGCCGGATGGTCCTGCAGGACGACGCCAGCACGGCCAACCCTTCGTCGCTCGGCTCCGCGACCTGAGGGTAGAGCAAGCCCGGGACCTCGTCCACGTACAACAGGTGCACTCGCAGCAGCCCGCGCTGCCTCGCCCTGTCTACCGCTTCACGGAAAACCCGCGGATCCGCGCCGCGGCTCGCAACGAGGATCCCGGCGTCGGCTGGATCCTCCCGGACCTGCGACAGCGTGAGAAACTGCACCGGATTTCGAACGATTTCCCTCGGTGGAGCCAACCCTGGGATCGCGGCCACCGCCCTGTCCCAGTACCCCGAGCGCACCAGCCCAGCGATGACGCCGCCCACACCCACCATCCCGAGGAGCGAGACTGCGAGCCAGGGCTCCGCGAGGGCGACCCCAACGCCGCCGGCGAGCAGGAGCAGTGAGATCGCCGCACCGACCGCGAACCCGACCCCTCGCCACCCGTCCCGCCAACGTTGCACGTCCAGCGCGAGGCTGCCGAGTCCGACGCTCCCCGAAAACGCCAACGCGTATAGGAGGCCCAGCGTCCGGATGTTGGCGCCGGTGCCCACCAGCACCGCTGCCGCGATCAAGCCGGAGAGGACGACCGCTCGCGCGGGTGTCTGAAATCGCGACGAGAGGGGCGTCGCGTCCGCGGGCCACGCCCGCATTTCGACGAGCACGAGCTGGACCTGATAACTCGCGGTGATCGCGGCGAAGGCAGCGAAAAACAGCAAGCCGCCGCCAGCGACCGCGACGGCGAGCGACAGCCCAAAGCCGCCAATCTGGTAGGCGAGCTCGGGCAGGAGGTGGGCGCTCGAGGCGCGGAGCACATCGTGGGGCAAGCCGCCAATCAACCACATCAGCCAGGGCCCAGTGGCCAGAACGGCGATGCCCAATGCGGCTAGAGCCCGCGTGGGCGTGCTCGCCCACTCCTTCATCGCGGGGGAGAGCAACGCGCACACCTCGATGCCGGAGAAGGCCAGCCAACCGAGGCCGAGGGAGCTGCGCGAGAAAGACGTCAAGACCACCGGCTCAGGGTGAACGCCGCCCCGGACGACCGCGCTCAGGAGCACAGCCCCGTTCAAGGAGAGCGCCACGAGCCCGATTCCCAGACCGGCGGGAACCACGCCGCGCACCCCGCCCACCGCAAGCGCGACGATCCCGGCGATGCAGACCGCGGCCAGCAGCGGCAGAACGCCGAACCCATGCGGCCCAAGCGCGTCCGCCCCGCGCATCGCCCCCTCCAACTGCCCCAAGCCGGCGACCACGCTGACCGCCACGGTAAGCGCAAGGTCAAGCAGCAACAACAGGCCAGCGAGCGTGCCGAGGGCGGGCCCGAACACCTCCCGGACCTGCGACACGGCACCCCCGCCGCCGGGGTGCCGGCGCGTCAACTCCGCCTCCTTCATCACGAGGACCAGAAACGCCGCCGACAACAGCCCGACCACGGCAGGCGCACCCGACCCGGCGGCCTGCAGGAGCAGCCCGGGCACGAAGTACATGGATGAGCCCACGCTTCCAAACGCGACTGCCCAAACGAGGTACCATCCGATTCGACCCGCGCCGCGGGGCATGCTATCTCCAGCGCCCGCCCCCTATCCCAACCTGTCAGGGCATGACCGCTCCTCGCCCCGCTCTCCTCGCTGCCATCGACCGTCGGCTCTGGCGTGATCTAGGATTTGCCGACCCCGAGCCGGACATTCTCCGGTTCCTCCCGATGATCGTGGTGGCATGGGCCGACGGGACCATTGCAGAGGGCGAGCGCGAACAAATCTCCGAACACGCGAAAGACCTGTCAAAACCGCTCCAGGCATGGATCGAGCAGCGACTCCTGGCCCCACCCGGCCCCTACTTCCGCTATCAGGTCGCACACCTGCTCACGTTCCTCGCGAGCGTTTGGCCCGCGGACTCCAGCGAAAAGCACGGCTGGCAGCAGGAAGCGGACCAGTGGGCGGACGAGATCATCGCCGAGGCAGGCTGGCTCAAACGCCTGTTCGGCGGGTTGTCGGCCGAGCGACGCCAGCTGGCCGATCTGCGAAAAGTCCTGTCTGAAGGTGAAATATTATCATCTGATCGAATCTGGGCGCTGGCGAAGGGAGCGCACGCATCCTTCGCACCACGGCACACCGCCATCCTGCAAGAGGAGCGCGAACAATGCCTTCAGGCGCTCAGCATCACGCTGGAGGGGCCCGCTGACTCTGAAGCCGAAGCGCCTGCATCCATCGCGGTCGCCGCGCTCTCCGTCACCCCACGGGACCTCGACCTCGACCCAGTCCGGGTCACCGAGCTGCTGACCCGCTACTCCCACGTGCGCGAAAACGAGCGGTGGATCGTCCTGGCGGAGGAGATCTCCCGGTCGGGTCGGCCGCTCACGCCGCGTCAGCGGGCCGAACTGTCGGCCAAGCTCACCCAGCAGCTGGGTCACCCCTTCGAGGAAGTCCCGTTCGCAGAGCTCGCCTACCTCGAGGACGCGCTCGCCGCCGATGCCCACTGGGTGAGCTGGCTGCCCGGCAAGCTGGAAGAGCTGCACATCGATCGCGACTGGGTGATCCGCAAGCAGGTCCCCGGCACCTTCAACGCGCCGCGCAGCGAGATCATCGCGATGGTCGACCCCAAGCTGGTCCCCGGCCCGCGGGGCCTCGGCTTCCGGGTCCTCGACATCCAGAGCCGCTCCCCGGAGTCGCCGGGTCGGCTACGTCTGGCCAGCCCGGTGTTCCTGCAGGAGCCACCCACCGTCGAGGCCGTAGACTGGGTAGCCCGCCACCTCCCGGACATGTGCGACCCCTGCTCCCAGCTGGTTCTGGACGAAGCGACGGGCACCTGGATGGCGGAAGTGCACTCCCACTGCCCCGACGCCCAGAGCAAAAAGCCGGAGCCACTCCCGGAGGGTAGAGCGCTGCTGGTGCCCCCGTGGATCTGGTTCCGGGCAGCGCGGGCATTAAACGTCCGGTTCTTCGCCGGAAAGCGAAACGTCGCTGCCTGATCGGGCGCTTGACCAGCGCGCTCGTCAAGTGACGAGGGTCTGGCCTACGCTCGCCCTCGTGATCCTCGTCGCCTGCTCCAAGCCCGGGGTGGTCGTCATCGGCGGCGGGCCCGCCGGGCTAGCGGCGGCGATCGAGGCGGCTAACGCCCACCATCGCACCGACGTCTACGAGGCCCGTGAGGAGCTGGGCGGGAGCGCGTTGTACGGGGATGCGGTCACAGCGGTACCCAGCGCGGCCGCCCTCGACCGGCTCGACGCAGCAAGCCAGCCCAACGCCGCCCGAACCCGGTTCATCCAGCGGCTGCAGCCCGACGTCATCGACTGGCTCTCTGCGATGGGGCAAGTTTGGCGTCCCCTGCCGAACACAGCGGAGCCCGACGTCGCGTTGTTGACCCCCCAAGGCAGAGGAGCGAGCATCGTCGTGCACTTGGTCGACGCGGCGAAAGCGGCAGGAGTGACGTTTCACCTCGGGGAGAAGGTCACGGGCCTCGAGCGGGCCGACCGCGCGGTCACCGTCAAGGTGGGCACGAGGCGCGTCGCCGCCGCCGCCGTGATCATCGCCACCGGAGGATTCGCGGGTAATATCGAGCGGGTGCGCCAGCGGCTCGACTTAGCCGACGACATCCCGCTGCTCCGCGGAGCTACGTCGTTCGCGGACGGGAACGGCATCGACCTCGCGCTGGCCGTCGGGGCGACCGAACGGCTTCCTTCCCAGGTGCTCCTCTATGCCCACGGAGTGCCCGACCCCAATCACGATGGCGCCGCCGTGATGTTCATGGATGGCGACCGCGCCTGGCCCATCGACCGCGAAGGGGCCGTGTTCAACGAGATGAAGACCCCGCGAGGTGACAGCGGGCTCGCGCTGCTCGCCCGACCCGGCAGCTCCGCCTGGGTGATCCTCGATCGTCAGACGATCGGCGACATCCAATTGTGGAGCGTGGACGCCCGCGGCTTCGTCAAGGCCCACCACGTCAGTCAGGGCGTAGGCACCCGCGGCGACAACGCCGAAGACCTCGCGCGAAAGCTCCGGGTCGCCCCGGAGGCGGTGACCGCCGGGCTGACCGTTCCGCCGGCGCGCCCCGATTCTGCACACCCTCTGGCCAGAGGGCGCCTCACCGCGCTCCCCCTGCGCCTCACCACCGCCAAGTCCCTGACCGGGCTGCAGATCGACCTCGACGGCCGTCTGCTCGACGCGAGCGGCACGATCATCCCTCACCTCTACGCCGCCGGCGAAGCAGCCGGCTTCGCCCACCCCTGGGAAGCCGAGCACATTGACAGCACCATGGTCTCCGGTGCCATCCTCACCGGGCGGGTGGCGGGCCAGACCGCTGCGGCAGATCTGGACGACTGAGCGGGTCTCTCCTGCACCGGCCCCTACAACACGGCCCCTACAACACGGCCCCTACTTTACTGGCTCCGCGGAGTACAGCACCCACGCGTCCGGGTACTCGGGGCTGGCCAGCAGGGTCGCCTCCTCGAACATCTGATTGGCATGATCCGGGGTCCATGAGCCGTTGAGCGTGCTCTTCGGAGCATCAGGCAGGCGAACCAGCCAAAGATGGGTGTACGACGCTTCCTTCTCGTCGCCCTTCGTACCCGAGTCGACGAGGGCGAACCGGCCATCGCCGAGCGGCGCGATGTCGCGCGAGTAGAGGATCGGGTCGTGGGGGAGGACCACGTCAAACCGGTAGGTCCCATCGCGGTCGAGCACGGTGTAGCTGCCTCCCGACCCCTCGTTGAACGTCGCGCTCGTCCCGAGCGACTGCGCGAAGTAGACGTGGTCGTCGTCGAACGCGATGCCATGAGGGCTGTTCACAAACGCAGGTGCAGCCGGCAACACGGCCTGCGGCGGAAACTCCCACTCCTGGTGCCAGCCCCCGGCCTCTGACCAGCTCAGGATCTTGCCCCGACCATCACCAGGCGACTGGTCCGGGTCGCCGCCGGTGTCCTTGATCGAGAGGAACATGTGGCGGACGCCGTCCTCATCGGCCCACAGGGCGAGCCCGTTCACCGAGGTGTAGATGTCCCAGTCCGGGTCGCCCCCCGGAACGCCGAGGTCAGACGACCCGCCGACGACCTCCGTCACCGTGCCGCACGTCCCAGAAGTCGGTGCGCCGACAACCGGATCCGGCTGGAGCGGAACGTCGACCCAGACCACGCGGTGGTTCCGCGTGTCGGCGACCGCGATCAGCACAGAATCGTCGTCTTCCTCGATGACCTCGAACTCATGCGGCCAGTAGAGCTGGCACGCCCGCACTTCGTCCACGGTGAGCCCAGGCGCCGGGCGGCAAGGGTCAGCCGGGTCGCGCTTGCAGATGCGCTGCTCGGGGTCCACCGAGGAGAAGTCCAGATGGTCGACCTGCCAGCGCGTCGTGTTCGCGGCCACCCCGACGATGCGCCCCCCGAGGTCAACGTAATCGTCGCCAACGGCGGAGTTTTCGTTGCCCACCGGCGTGAACGTGAAGTCGATCTCGGCCGATCCGTCGTCGAGCGTGCGCGCGTGGGACTGGTAGACCAGACAGAACCGGTGCTGCTCGTCGCTGGCGTGACACTCCGCGGGCCAGGTGCCGTCCACGTCGATCTCCTCCTGGACCGCCCCGGTCGCAGCGTTGGTCAGGAACACGCGGTCTCCGTGCAGATCGCTGACCACGACCCACGCCGGGGAGCACCCGGACATCAGCGCCGCCGACAGCGCGAGGGGGCGGCTCATCGCCTCGCGCGCTCGACCGCTGCCTGTCGCGCGACCCGCAGCAGGAACGTGGTATTGCCGATGAGATACCGCCTCCAGAGCCGGCGAGGCTCAGTTACCAGCCGCGCGATCCACTCCTGATTGCGGTGCAGCCACGCCGGGCCACGGCTCACCTTGCCGCTGACGAAGTCCGCGGTGGCCCCGAGCACCCATACGACGGGGGCTTCGATCGCGGCGCGATTGTCCATCGTCCAACGCTCCTGAGTCGGGGTGCCCATGCCGACCAAGACGATGTCCGGGCGTGCCTCGTTGATCCGGGCGATCAGCGCATCGTTCTCCGCGCCGGTCTTCGCGTGGAACCCATGGTCGGTCACCACGTGCAGCGCGGGGTGACGTTCGCGCAGCGCCGCAGCCGCAGCCTCCGTCACCCCGGGCTCCGAGCCGAGCCAGAAAAGGCGATGCCGGCCCTCGGCATGCCGCGCCAGATCCCAGATCCAGTCGGCTCCGGTCATGCGCTCCGGCAGCGCCCTTCCGAGCATCCTCGAGCCGAGGACGACGCCGGAACCATCGCAATAGCAGATGTCGGCCGCGTTCAGAAAGGTGCGTAGCCGCTCACCAGCAGGTGCCGGCGCCGCCGCCTCGTTGAGCACATGCACATTCGCGTAGGCGACCGTCGCCCGGTGGCCAGAACGACCCCGTGAGACCAATGCATCCACCGCAGCGAGGAGCCCGAGGACGTCCATTCCATCGACGTTTACGCCGGTGACGTCCACACTGCCGGCCCGCCGGGAAGCGCCCGGCGGCACCTACTGAGTCCGGGCCACGCCTTGAATGAAATACCCCCCGGCGACCTCGGAATTACCGTTGTTGTAGGGCACCTTCGCACCCGATAGCGTCACGCGGCCTATGAGGATGGCGACCAGCCGATTGGCCGCCCAGGAGCGCCACACAGAGGACTGCACGTTGAAGCTGCCATCATCGTTCAGCGCGCAGGTGACCGACTCGACGATCGCGTCTCCCGCGGCGTTGTAGAGGTCCAACTCGACCAGCATGTAGTCCCCGGGAACCCCACTCCACCCGAGCGAGAAGGCGGACTTGGACACCGAAGGAAGCGAGGTCGCGGCGATGTTCGGGGTGGTGACGCTGAAGCTGCTCGGCGTCTCCGCGATGTCTGGCATCGAGAACATCGGGAAATCTGTCGGGACGATACTCGCCTGATCGTAGTGCCCACCCTGCGCGAACTGGGCGTTGGTGATCGAAGCGACCGTGTAGTCGCCGTACGCAGCGTCCCACGCAAAGTTGACCGTTGAGCCGTTCGACGCCGACCAGCTCGTGGAATCCACCCCGAAATCATAGATGTAGTAGCTGGATGAGTTCGTGTAGCCCGAGGTGCACGTCTCCATCGTCGGCGACCACAGCTTGTAGTACTCGATGTTCGTCGGCAACGTGAAGCTAAAGAACGCAGCGCCCGCGTCCGCTGGCGGTGGGCTGCCAAACCCGGAGCCGACGATGTGCATCCAGTAGATCAACCCCAGCGCGCCGGTCATCCCGGTAGCGTCCTCGACGTAATAAAAGCCGCTGGTCAACGTCTGGGAGTCGGAGGCGTTCGTGACCAGAACGTCGACAAACCCTTCCACGGACGCGGAGGGGGTGGTCACATGGATTTCGTCCGGCGAGATCGAGTCGATCGGAGCCGTAGTGCCGCCGAAACGAACCGAAGACAAGTCGTCAAACGGGCCGCCCCTGATGACCACCTGAGCTCCACCCGCGGTCGTGCCATAGGCTGGGCTGACCCTGGTGATCAGCAGCCCGTCCGCGTCGGTGTCCGAATCGGCATCGGTGTCCGAGTCAGCGTCGGTGTCGGTGTCGGTGTCGGTGTCGGTGTCGGTGTCGGCGTCAGCCGAGTCGAGGATGTCCGTATCCGGGTTCAGGACAGCCAGACCAAAGCTGCAGCCGGGCAGCAAAGTCGCGAAATGCACGAAAGCTACGAGCCGCGCGGAGAGCGGGGCGAGGAAGGGGGGTGAGGGATAAGGTTGGGTCGGTGTCAAGGCGAGACTCATCCGGATCGGGGGCGAAGGATACCGCATTTTCGACGGCAATGTCGCGCAGGATCGCCCGCTCGCGGCCCCCGTCTCGTCAACTTGCTGTCACACGCCCAGGAGGGATCGCACCATTGCGCGCCTGATCGCGCTCCCCCAGGAACCGAAAGAGCTTTACAGCGCTCCGGGCTTTGTGGCGGAGGTCCACCAGCGAGCCCACGTGCCCAGCCTGCTGGCGCAGGCCGCGGGGCGAGAGGTACTGTGTTGCGTAGGCGAACTTCAGCGCGGCGCGAAGCTCAAAGGCGCTCAGGTGGGGGAGGTTGACGATGACATCCTTAGAGTTGTCGGCCGGGACGAAGTCACCATCGACGAACCAGCCATTCTCGATCGCCTGATCGTACAGCTCAGTCGAGGGCGAGGGCAGCGCCACAGAGAAATGCACGAATCGAGTTCCTAGTTGCCGTGCGGCTCGCCAACTGTGGAACAACGTGCGCCAGGTCTCGTTCGGCGACGCGCCCATCAGCACGCTCACCTCAGGCTCCACCCCCGCCTCGCGGCAAACCTGAACGGCCTTCACCACGTCCTTGACCTTGAGGTCCTTCGCCATGTCGCTCAACAGACCGTCATCGAAGCTCTCGGAGCCCATGTAGACCATTGTGCAGCCCGCCCTCGCCATGGCGCGCACCATCTCGACATCGTGGAGCATGTTCGCCCGCGCGAGCCCGATCCACTGCAGTCCAAGGGGCGCGATGCGGTCGCAGATTTCGGTGGTCCTTGTCTTGCCCCAGGTCAGGACGTTGTCCGCGATCTCCACCGCGCGGTAGCCAAGCGCGTGGATCTCCTCCATTTCAGCGACGACCTGATCGACGGTGCGTTTGCGCAGCGGGGGGCGGTCCTTGTACACCGGCTGCAGGCGCTTGAACTCGAGCTCAATGGTCTGATCCACGGCATTCGGAGTGCAGAACGTACAGCGAAACCCACAGCCCCGGCTGAACACCGCGGCGGTCACCGGGTACCGGTCCAGCCGGTTCGCCCGGTAGGTGCCGAGGAGCAAGCGCCGATCGGGGATCGGAAGGTCAGGCACGTTGAGGAGCTGTCGGAATCCGCTCCGTTTCTGGCCCTGATCCCACCATCCGAGGCCGTCCACCTGCTCTTGCTGGCGCGTCCCCTCCCAGACCTGCGCGAGCTCCATTAGCGTATGCTCGGGCTCGCCAAGCAGCGCCCAGCTTTGGTTGTCCCGGACAAATTCTGCGGGCCGCCACGTCGGGGCGGTCGCCGTGTACACGTTCTGGATCCGGGGGTTCCCGCGCCGAAGAACCCTCGCCGCCCGCAGGTCCTCCTCGGCCGAGAGGTACGTGGACCAGGAGACGGAGACGTCGAAGCCGCCGTCGCCGGCGATCCGTTCGAACCCCTTGGCGTCGATCCCCTCCGCAGGGCAGTCCAAAAACCGCACGTCCCACCGCGACTTGTCGCGCATGAACGTCGCGAGCTGGAGCAGGTGCATTGGCGGCTTGTAGTCGTACCCGTAGTTGCAGCCGTACAGCCGATCTATCGGCATGTTTCGCCGGTTGTACTGGGGTGGGGGAACGTAGAAGAGAGCCTTCAAGGAGACCTCCGATAAACCGCTTCGAGCGCTATCGCGATGCGATCGGGATTACGCTCCAGGCGCACGCGGTCGTGACCGCGGCCACCGATTTCCACAGCCATCGCCCCGCCGGCCAGAAGTGCAGCCAGCGGCGCCACCCACGCCGTTGGCTGCGCTGGCGGGCACAGAATCCCGTCCACGCCGTCGTCGATCTGCTCCGGGATGCCGCCGATGCGTGAGGCCAGCACCGGTGCGCCGGCCAACTGCGCCTCCGTCACGGCGTACGGATCGTTCTCCGGCCATCGGGACGGGACGACCACCGCCGCGGCCCGGGCGAGCGCCTCCCACACCAACGCGCGTCCGACCGCCCCCGGCGCGACCACGTTCGCCACCCTCGCAGCGCGCACTACGCCGAGCAGAGGCCCTTCGCCGAGCAGCGTAAACGTCACCGCGGGCAGGGCCCGGGCGATGGCGAGCACGTCGAGCACGCCCTTCTCTTCCACCATACGGCCGGCGAAGACCACCCCGGATCGGGCGCCCGCTGCCGCGTCGGGAGAGCCATTCGCCGACTGTTGCACCGGGTTGGGAACGTGGACGACGCGCCCAGCCCCCAGCAGGCCGGACACCCGGTCGGCCAAGTAGCGGCTCGGAGCGACGAAGGTCCCAACGCAGTCGGTGACCCGACTCGCGCGGTGAACCGCCTTTTCGACCACCAACGCCGCCGAGTGGATCGTCCTCGCCACCGGAGGGCGCGGCTCCTGGGTCGACCGGGTGCACCGGTAACGAAGGGCGGGGAGCAGCCCGCCGGAGCACTCGAAGCAGGGCGCGCCGTCGCGGTAGTGGTGCGCGGTGGGGCACGTCAGCTCATAGTCGTGGAGGGTCCAGACGATCGGGACCCCCAAGGAACGGAGCACGGGCAACACCGACGGGCTCAGGTGGCGGTGCAGGTGATGAACATGCGCCACATCAAAAGGAGGTGACCGTTCCAGGAGCCGACGAAGCGCCCGCGCGGCTCCGGGGGACCATACCGCACCCGCCAGCCCCCAGCTGCCCGGCTCGGGGTCACGCCATCCCGGCCAGCACGCGTCCCCCGGCTCGGGCAGGTTGTCCGGATGGCGGACTCCGAAGGCGACAATTTGGTGGCCGCGCGCGAGGAGCGCCTCGCGCTGGATCTGCAAGGACGTCGTATCGCCGCCCCGGGCGTGCCAGAACGAGTGGATCAGCAGGATGCGCACGAGGGGCTGGTAACTTCGGGACCGCCCACCGGACCCCCTTCCCCCAGCAACGTGGTACGCTCAGACCGTGGATACCAGCAAGTACCGAGCGCTGTTCGTGGACGAGTCCCGACGCATCGTTGGCCAAGCCGCTGTCCTGTTAGCGCGGCCGCTGCAAGACTCCGACCCGCAGACGCTCATGCGGCTGTTTCACACCATCAAGGGGATGAGCGCGACCATGGGGTACGCGGGGATGACCCTGCTCGCACACGTGATGGAGGACGTCTTTGAGGCGGTGCGCCAGCAGCGTGTGCCGGGAGACGCCCCTGCCCTGCAGCTCGCGCGCGACGGCATGGAGACCTTCAGCCGCCAGATCGATCAGGTCGCGATCGGTGAGGAGCCCTCGCCGGCGACCGCCCTCGAGCAGCGGGCCCGCGCGTTCCTTCGCACCGCAGGAACCACCGCGTTCACCCTGTTGCTCCCAGTGGCAGAGGAGGACCCCGACGGTACCGACCGGCCCCGGGGAGCCAGCGCCTCCGATGCCCTGACGGAGGTGCTGGCTGCCTCTACCCGCCTCAAGACCCTCATCCCGGACGACGACGCGATCCGCGCCGAGGTGGACAGGCTGCAAAGCGCGTCACGCCGGCTCTACGCTGCCCTCGCCGACCTCCGGCAAGTGGCGTTCGATACCGTCGTTCCGCCCCTGCGCCGCCAGATGCGCTCGGTGGCCGCCTTGTACGGTCGTGAAGCCCGGCTCGACGTGCGAGGGGATGGCACGCTCGTCGATCCTGTCCTGCTGAGCGCGTTGCAGGGCATCTTCGTACATCTCGTCACAAACGCGATCATCCATGGGGTGGAGGACCCCGCAGAGCGCGCTGCGCGGGGCAAGCCCGCAGTGGCGCTGCTCCAGCTCACCGCCGAGCGGAACGGAAGCGACATCTCGATCATCTTCACCGACGACGGCCGCGGGTTCGACACCGAGGCCATCCGGTTCGCCGCTGGAGTCGAGAGGGGAGACGCAGTAGAGCTGGCGATGCGCCCCGGCGTATCGACCGCCTCGGCGGTCGATATCCATGCAGGTCGGGGACAGGGGCTCGGAGCCGTGCGCGCGGCGGTAGAAGCGCAGGGCGGAAAGCTCACCCTGACCACCCTCACCGGCCGAGGCACGAGGATCCGTCTGGACCTACCCGCGAAGGTCGAACTGCATGAGCTGACCCTGATCCAGCTCGGCGGACTGACCTTCGCGCTTCCCTCCCGCGCGCTGGAGGATCGCAGAGACGGCGGCACCCCCACCGCGCTGTTCCTGCGTGACGGGCGCCGGCTCACGATCGACCGGCTGGTCGGCACGGTCGAAGCGTTGGTGAGCCCGCCTCCCTTTCCGATCAACCGGCTCCCGCAGGTGACCGGCGCGACGATCGCCCCGGATGGAGGGGTGTTGTTCGTGCTCGACCCATTTAGCGTCGCCGCCGGCCTTCGCATCTCTCCCTCTGGAGTGCTGCAAGGCAGCATGAACTGAGGCAGGAGCCCACGGGTTATTCGGCGTGAATGAACGCCGTCGTCATGAACGCCGAGTGGAGCCCTCGCCCGGGCTACACCCTGTCCGAGCGCGAACGCACCTCCAGAAAGGCGACGATGGCGTCGCAGGTCTACCAGCGCCCGGTCTTTCGGTGGGAGTCCGTACCTGACCCCACTCCCGCCCGGGACGAAGTGCTGCTGGCCGTCAAGGCCTGCGGCGTCTGCGGGTCCGACACACACTGCTACGAGAGCGACGACGAAGGGTACATCCTGTTCTCAGGTCCGGTGCGAATGCCCTGCATCTGCGGCCACGAGTACACAGCGAAGGTGCTTGAGGTGGGACCGGATGTTCGGTTCCTCAGGCCCGGGGACCTCGTCGCCGCAGAGGGCATGCTCAACTGCGGCGTATGCGAGGCCTGCCGCATCGGCCGGCCGAACCAGTGTCCACACCTGGAGATGGTCGGCTTCTCGGCACCCGGGGCCTACGCGTCGCTGATAGCCTCGAAAGAGCGTTTTTTATGGAAAATCAACGGGCTGGCAGAGCGGCTCGGCTCGGAGCAGCTTGGCTGTGAAATCGGCGCGTTGGTGGAGCCGATCGCGTGTTCCTACAACGGCATGTTCGTCTCCGCCGGAGGGATGGCGCCGGGTAGTCACCTCGCGGTCTTCGGGTGTGGACCGATCGGACTGGGGGCGATCGCCCTCGGACGCGCGGCTGGGGCCGCGACGATCTGTGCATTCGAGACGGTCCCTGAACGACTTGAGGTCGCACGGCGGATGGGGGCAGACCTTGCGCTCGACCCGCGTGACTGCCGCCCGCACGAGGCCATCCGCGAGCTGACCGGGGGCTGGGGAGCAGACATGCTGGTAGAAGCCGCCGGCGCGGCCATGCAGACGATGCCGGAAATCGAAAAGTCCTTCGCGCCGGGTGGAAAGATGGTGTACCTCGGCCGCACCGGGCTTCGGGCGCCGGTCTTGCTCGACGTGCTGGTCACCCAGGCCGCCACGATCGCCGGGGCACGGGGGCACGTGGGCGGGGGCTGTTTCCCGAAGATCCTGCGGCTGATGGAGCGAGGGAAGCTCGATGTCGCCCCGATGATCACCACGCGGATGCCGTTCGCAGACGCGCTGGGCGCATTGCACAAGAGCACGGACCGGACGGACGGAAAGGTAATGGTGTACTATCCATGAGTCAGACGCGGTGCCCACCCGAGCTCTTGTCGGCGCGACGGCTATTGTTTACTCGCCCACGTTCGACGTGCTAACCCCCGCGCATCTGCCGACCGGCGGGCGGCTTCCCGCGTTCACCGGCAGAGAAGAGAGGACACATGGGTAAAGCCATCGGCATCGACCTCGGAACCACCAACTCCTGCGCGGCGATCGTCGAGAACGGCAAGCCCCGGGTGATCACGTACAAGGGCGGGGCCTCGACGATCCCCTCCG
>SHYV01000101.1 GCA_009692605.1 Myxococcales bacterium | reverse complement strand
GTTCACCGACCCGGAGGCCGCCGCCCAGCTACGGGCAATCGGGATCCCCGACTCCATGCTGTTCCGTGCTGCTTACCATCGGCCCTTGGGGGCCATGGCACGCGGGAAGCTCTGGCGGGCCACCGGGTAAAGCAGGGCGCGAGGCAGGAGGGCCCGTGGTACGCTGGCCTATCGGAGTTCACGATGCGCCCAAGTCCGCTTCTGCTGTTGGCACTCACCGTGCCGCTGGTCTCCGGGATCAGCTGCTCCGACCGCGGCGTGAAGGTCTACAATACGCCGCCCGCCGTCTCGCTGACCAGCCCGGTCGACGGGTCGATCTACAACGAAGGCGACACCACCACCTTTGAGGCCCTCGTCGACGACGAGCAGGACGCCGCGCAGGATCTGGAGGTCTACTGGCAATCCGACCTCGACGGGCTCCTCGCGCAGGCGACCGCCGACGCGGACGGGTTCGTCACCTTCGCGACCAACAACCTGTTACCTGGCAATCACCTCATCACCGTGAAGGCGGTGGACTCCGACGCGGAGTCGTCCGAGGACACTGTCAGCGTCAGCATCACCGACCTCGAAGACGCGCCGAGCGTGGATTGGGTCCACCCGACCCCCGGCGAGTATGGCGTGGAGGCCGTCGCGTTCGGGTTCGTCGCCGTCGTCGCGGACCTGCAAGACCCACCCAGCGATCTGGTCGTCACGTTCGCCTCGGATGTCGACGGCAGCACCTGCGCCCCGACGCCGGATGCGGTGGGCTCCGCGTCCTGCGACCACGCTCTCTCGGTTGGACCACACACGCTGACCGCGACCGTGACGGATCTGGACGGCAACGTAACGGAAGCGGCAGTCTACTTCGAGGTGATGTCGTCCTCCGATATCGACGACGACGACGACGGATGGACGGAGACCCAGAACGACTGCGACGACGCCGACCCCTCCACGCACCCCAGCGCTCCCGAATACGAGAACGGCATCGACGATGACTGCGACGGCATCGTCGACAACAACACCGACGTCCATGACGACGACGGCGATGGTCAAACCGAAGACGAAGGCGACTGCGACGACACAGACGCCGCAACCTTCGAAGGCGCCCCCGAGGCATGTGACAGCCTCGACAACGACTGCAACGGAACCGTGGACGACAACACCCCCTGCTACGACGACGACCGCGATGGCTACACCGAGATCGACGGCGACTGCGACGACTCGAGCGGGACCACCTACCCAGGCGCGCCCGAGGCGGCCGACAGCGTGGACAACGACTGCGATGGGTTCGCCGACGAGGGAACGGATGCCTACGACGACGACGGGGACGGTCAGACTGAAGCCCGGGGGGACTGCGATGACACGGACGCCTCCAGCTACCTCGGCGCCATCGAGACCTGCGACAGCAAGGACAACGACTGCGACGGCGTCGCCGACAACGGCACCACCTGCTACGACGACGACGGGGACGGCTACTCGGAGACCGGCGGCGACTGCAACGACGCAGACGCCACGGCCTACCCATCGGCCAGCGAAGCCGCGGATGGCGTGGACGATGACTGCGATGGCTACACCGACGAGGGCACCACCGCCTACGACGACGACGGCGACTGCGCGTGCGAGGTAGGTCCGTGCGAGGGGAGCGTGAACGGCGCCTGCGGCACCGTCGACACAGGCGACTGCGACGACACAGATTCCGATGTATTGCCCGGCGCTGACGAGCGGTGCGACGGCGTCGACAACGACTGCGACGGCGGCACCGACGAGGGAGACGCGCTCGACGCGACGTCCTGGTACGCGGACGACGATCGGGACGGCTACGGCAACCTCTACGACGCTCAGACCGCGTGCAGTGAACCCTCTGGCTACGTCGCCGACGCGACGGACTGCGATGACACGCGGTCGGACGTGAGCCCCGCCGACACCGAGACCTGCGACGATGTCGATGATGACTGCGACGGCGCTGTGGACGAGGCCGGCGCCATCGACGCCGACACATGGTACGCCGACACCGATGGCGACGGGTACGGCGACAGCGCCTCTACCGCGGATGCCTGCGATCCACCCAGCGGCTACGTCGCGGACGACAACGATTGCGACGACCTCGATGCCGACAACTTCCCCGGCGCGAACGAATACTGTGACGAGGTCGACAATGACTGCGACGGGACGGCGGACGAAGCCAGCGCGGTGGACGCGACGGTCTGGTACGTCGACTCGGACGGTGACAGCTATGGGAACAGCAGCATCCACACGACAAGCTGCTCCGCCCCTGCCAGCTATGTCTCCAACGCGTCCGATTGCAACGATGGCAACTCCGGGATCAGCCCGGCGGACGCCGAGACGTGCGACGGGGTGGACCAGGACTGCGACGGCACCGCGGACGACGGCGTGCTCACGACCTACTACCGCGACGCCGACGCCGACGGGTACGGCACCTCCGCCACCACCACGACAGGCTGCACGCTCCCCGCCGGCTATTCCAGCAACAGCTCCGACTGCAACGACTCCAACGCGTCACTGAACCCGACGACGGTCTGGTACATCGACGCGGACGGCGACGGGTATGGCAGCACGACCTATACACAGACGCAGTGCGCGCAGCCCAGCGGGTATGTCAGCACCGCGACCGACTGCAACGACCTTTCCGCATCGTCCCACCCCGGCGCTGCCGAGTCGTGCGACGGCACGGACAACGACTGTGATGGAGCGACCGACGAGGTCAACGCCACCGGCTGCACGACCTACTACTACGACTACGACGGCGACGGGTACGGGAACGCCTCCTACCACCAGTGTCTGTGTAGCACCTCCGGCTATTACAACGAGACCAACGGCTCCGACTGCTATGACTACAACGCGAGCGCCAGCCCCGTGGGTTCGAGCTACTACTCCACGAACCGCGGGGACGGGAGCTATGACTATAATTGTGATTCGACAGAGACAAAGTATTATACGAGCAGCTACAGTTGCAGTTGGCCGTGCTCTGGAGAAACAGCGGGCTGGTCCGGCTCCACTCCGGGTTGCGGGTCAAGCGGCACCTGGGTCTCCTCCTGCGATCTGGATTGGTTCTCGTGCGACGCCAACTCATCGACGCTGACCCAGATCTGTCGTTGATCTATTCGTCCTCGGCTGCCTCCTATACCGGCAGGGCTACGAAACTGTACTGGCCCAGCGTGAACCGGACTCTCGGTTGGGTGGCGTAACGATTCTCGGATGGGATGCCGAACGGCGGATAGGCTGACGTGGTCCTGCCCGAGCCGATGGCGACGGTGGACGCCCTCGGGAAATGCCCACCGACCCAGACAGCGCCGGGCTGGCTGGGGCCCCAGCCCCCAGCCGTTCGACGTCGCGCAGAGGTCGTCACGCGCACGCCTCGCTCGGCAACGCAAGACGGGCAGCCTGGCGCGGCCTCGAGCTTGAGGTCGCGCGTCGCAGTGATCGCCGTGTGGCGTCCGGCGATCCGGTCCGGCGGGGTGACGTAGTCGATCGCCGAGCGCAACCTGGCGTTGTTGTACTCGTTCACGAAGGCGGCGACGACGCGGTGGGCCTCCTCGCAGGTCCCCGGCGCCCTGGGCCGAATGGCATGAACCTTCAGCGTTTTGTGCCAGCGCTCGAGTTTACCGTTTGATTGCGGGTAGTAAGGCGACGTGCCAACGTGAGTCATGCCGGTGAGGCGCATGTACTGCTTGAAGTCGTTGGCGATGAACTGCGGGCCGTTGTCGGAGAGGATGCGCGGGGAGACGCCGGGGTGCAGCTCGCGGGCCCGCTCGATCAGGCGTTCGATGTCGGCCTCCTTCAACGACTCGCGGATTTCCCAGTGCACGATGAAACGGCTACAACCGTCGAGGATGGAGCACAGGTAGTAGAACATCCCGGCCACGTTGAGGTAGGAGATGTCGATGTGCCAGTGCTCGTGCGGCCGCAGGGGCTGGACGAAGCCAGTGCCCTTCTTGCTCGGCTTCCGGCTCCACCGATCGAGGCGGTCTGCAGCGCTGAGCACGCGGTGCACCGTCGTTGGGCTGGCGGCGACGACGACGGCGTCGATCATGATGAACGTGAGCCGCCGGTACCCGTTGAGTGCGTGCTGCTCGTGGTAGTCGGGGGGGCAGCCGGACGCAGGCCTGTCGGTGAGCTTCGTTGCGTCCTCGACGACGCGGACACCTCCCGGTCACGAGGGCGCCGCGCCGGGATAGCCTACCGACATGCGTGCTTCCGAACGTGACACCCGTGTTCTCCGCGCCGCGCGCGAGGTTCTGGCCAAATACCAGCTCATCCGAACGACCGTGGACGACGAGGCCCGCTTCGCGGTGACCGGTGGCAGCCGCCCCTACTCACTGTCGCTCAGCATCACCTGGGCCCGGCCACCCACATGCACGTGTCCGGACTCCCAACACGTGGAGGTGAAGGGCTACTGCAAGCACGCCATCGCCGCGATGTTGAGCGAGCCCGACCTCCGCTGCCAGCTGCTTGAGGCCTACCTCTAATGGCACGAAAGCCCGCCCCGCCAGCCATGCCCATCTCCCCCGAAGGCTACAGCTGGCCGGAGGTGCATGCCCTTGTCAGGGTGGCCCTTCGGGCAGAAGTCGCCGTGCTCATGCGCGGGCACCCCGGGGTCGGCAAGTCCGCCCTCGCGAAGACGCTGGCCGGCGAGCTCGGCCTGACCTTGATCGACATTCGCCTCGCGCAGCGTGACCCCGCCGACCTCGTCGGGGTCTACTTCCCAAGCGCCGACCGGAGCCGTCTTGTTCAGATCCCGCCGGACTGGGCGCTCTTGGCCAGGGAGACGCCGTGCCTCGTCTTTCTGGACGAGATCAACGCCGCGGTGACCCGCTTACACCAAGCTGCCGCCTACCAGATCGTGCTAGAACGCAGAGTGGGTGACGTACACTTCCACCCGGGGACGAGGGTCCTCGCTGCAGGAAATCTCGAGGAGGACAACGCGATCGTCTCCACGCTCTCCTCGGCGTTGTGCAATCGCTTCGCCCACTTCATCCTGAAGGTGGACGCCGAATGTTGGCAGAAATGGGCGCTGAAGGAGAACGTACACCCCGATATTCTCGCGTTCATCGGTGCGTATCAGAACGAGGTCCTCTACAAGAACACCGGAGACGTCGCCTTTCCCAGTCCTCGGAGCTGGGAGATGGCGAGCCGCGTATACAGCCTCGCCGACCCTCTGGACCGCAAGCGGCTGGTCGCTGCGTGCGTTGGGCTTGAGTTCGCCGAGAAGCTCGAGAACTACGTGCGCATCTTCCAGATGGTGAACGCCGAGAAGATCATTCGGAAGGGCGAGCGCATCGACTTTCTCGCGACGAAAAACCGTGATCCTTCCTTTGTTTACGCCGCAGTGTTCGCTGTCGGCACCTGGATCTTCAAGGAAACCAGCCTCGAGGACGCCGCGCTCCCCAACATCGTGACGTTTCTGCGCTCGCGCGGTCTGGACGCCGAGTACCAGTTCTTGCTCCTCCGTTACCTCCGGTCGCACGATCCGCGCGTATTGGTGCGGCTCCGCGCCCTGCCGGCCTTTCGCGAGCTGGCCGCTGATCTGGTCGGAGCCCGCACCGAAGGCGTGGGGTGACAGACCCGGGGGCGGATGCGCTGGTCGCTGCAGAGACCCGCAGGGTGGCGGCGCTGCGGATGCGGCTGCTGGAGGAGCACGCGTTCTGGGGCTACCTGCTCCTGCAAGTGGAGATGATCCCGAACCTCGAGCTCCCGGCGATCGCGGCGACAGATTGTGTGCGACGGATCTGGTACAACCCTCGCCTCACCCAACCCTTGCGGCTGAATCAGCTTGGCTTTGTATTGGCCCATGAGGTGGGGCACCACATCTACGCTACGCTCGACCGCCAACGGGGCCGCGACCCTCACCTTTGGAACTGCGCCACCGACTACGCGATCAACCGCATCGTCGCCGACATTGACGACCCTACCCGGTCTTGGCCCCGACGCAAGATGTACGAGCCGCCTTCCGGGATCCTCCTCGACGCCCGTTTTGATGGGATGATCGCCGAGCGAATCTACGATGTGCTCGCCAAGGACGCCTCTGGGTTGGGCGAACCCACGCCCGTCGATGTTCCGCTTGATGGCGGCGTCCTAATCCCGGGAGTCCCCGATCACGGGGGTGGCATCGACGTGCACCTACCGGGCGCGCGCAGCCCGAGTGAGCGCGAGGGTCTGGCCGACAGGATTCGGGCGGCTGTCGAACACTGGCGCCAGAACGATGAGCGTGGCAAGCTCCCCGGAATCGTGGAACGGTACTTCGGCGGGGCCCGTGCCCGGGTCCCCTGGCAGACCGTGTTCCGCTCCTTTGTATCACAGGCCCGATCCAGAGAAGAATATGACCCGCGGCGGCCCAATCGAAGGTGGCTAGAAGCGGGCACCGTGCTCCCCTCGCGCGGCGGAGAGAGCATGGGGCTGGTGGTCGTGGCGCTCGACACCAGCGGGAGCATGACAGGTGGCCAGATCGCCTCGTTCATCGCAGAGATCCGAGCGCTGTCCCGGGAGGTCGATGACTTGCGTCTGGTGGTCTGCGACTCGGTGGTGCAAGAGACGCTTACGCTCGACCAGCTTGGGCCGTGGCTCGCCGCGTCCAAGGCCAAAGGCGGCGGCGGCACAAGCCATGTCCCGGTGTTTGAGTGGGTGGCCCAGCAGCGACTGGACGTGGAGGTGTTCGTCGGGCTCACCGACCTTTACACCGTATTTCCAACCTGTAGGCCTGCGTTTCCGGTGCTCTGGGTAGTCCCTTCGGAGCATGGCCCAGCGCCGTTCGGGAGGGTGTTGGAGCTGGGGGGCTGAGAGCCTGCCTGCTCCGCTCCCCGGTCGGCCGTGCGGGAGCTACGCCCGGACCACGCGCGCCCCCTCACCGAATCGTGCAGGCCCCGTACTCACCCGTCCATGCCTCAATCTCCTCGGGAGTGTAGTAGTCGCGCTGCTTTTCGGCGAGCACCTCTCCGGAGCAGTGGGTGTAGACCCAGTCACGCATGGCGGCCAGACCGGGCGCACACCCGCGGGCGAGGGCCTGCTCGTCGGTGGCCCGCTCGTAGGCAGCGAGCTCGTCCGTGCCGGTGGAGGACCCGTACCAGAGCCCGAAGTCGAGGTAGGCCGTGCCGGTCATGGCGGTGTAGTCGGCGATGTGGCCGAGCTCGTGAACAAGCACCGCAGCCAGCGCAGCCGGCTCGGGCGGGTCGGACAAAACGACGGGGTCGTACTCGACGCGGTAGACCCTAGTAGTGTCGTCGAGCGGATCGAGGGAGACGAGATCAATGCTCGACCGAAAAAACTGCAAGGCATCCACCGGGCTCACCGCGAGGTCAACGTCGGTGAGCTCCGGAAAGGTAGCGATGACGGCCCGGCTGAGGAGGATGGCGAGGTCGGCCTCTGTGGTCACCGGGCTGCCGGGAAGCTCGATACGGTCACATGGGCAGTCGGTCGAGCCAGACTCAGTCAGCGAGGGCCCGCTCGTCAGCTGCCCACAACCCGCAAGCAAGACGGTCAGCATCACCGTGGCCTCGACTTCCAGCTGCGCACCAGCTCAAGGTAATCGAGGCACATGGCCGTCCGTTGGGTGAGCGGCGGCGACGTCTGGTCCACCGACCGACGCACGGTGGCCGCCAGCGGGTGCGGATCGAGCTCTCCGGCGAGCGCCTTGAATGCGTCGTGATCCACGAGCCCGCGACGCAACAACGAAGCGGCCGCCTCAGCGACCTCTACAGCGCTGTGGGTACCGGCGTCGTGCACCCGGGCCAGCGCGTCCGGTTGAAGTTCACCTGAGGCCGCCATGGCCAGCGCGGCCTCGAACCAGGTCTGAACGGGGACTACACGGGGTCCGAGGGTCGCGAAGCTCCAGCGCTCCACCCCACGGTCAAGCCGGATGAAGATCCGGTCCACCGCCTCGGCTCTGGAGAGCTGACGCTGAGCGGCGAGGGCGGCCACGATGGCATCGGGGTAAGCGCCGGCCGCCTCCATCAACCTCGACAGCTCCACGGCGGCGACCCGCCCGGCCACGACGTCGGCATACACCGAGTAGATCAGCGCATCCGCCTCGGCGTCGTCGCCAAACAGGATCTCGCGGACGGCCGGGCCCATCCCGATGCGTCCCTCCAGCAAACGAGGCAATTTGAACCCGAACTGATCCTTGATGGCGCGAAATCGCCCCTTCTTCAGGCTGGCGAGGGTGTCCTTCAGCGTGAACTCGTCCCAGCGGATGCCATCCATCCGCAGCTTCTGCTCAAGAACACCCCGCATCTGGGTCGGAGAGCCTGACAAAAGGACGATCCTCGGCCGCCAGCCGGGACGCTCCCGGGCCAGCTCCCGCAACAGAGAGGTCGCGCCGGGGATGGCCTTCTTGTTGCGCGCAGGCTCGACGGCCGAGCGGAGCAGCCCGCGCATCGACTCAAAGTCCGTGTCCAAATAGGTCTTGTCGAGATCCCAGCGGTAGACGCGGACCGTCATCCGCGCTCGAGCCGCTTGAGCCCGCGCAGGGAGACCCCGAGCCGGGGCGCTTCTGCCGCCGCGATCGCGCCGTCAAAACCGGGGCGCGCGGGGACCGAGAACCGGATGGGTGCGTTGACCATGCCTTCCCGAATCGTCCGCCCAATGGCACCCACCAGCATGCCGCCGCCGCACTCCACCTCGCTGATTCCGGGCAGGGTGGCGTGCAGCTCCGCGACCACACCATGAAGCGTCGCGACGATCCACTGCATCGTCGCGAGCCCAGCGGGGTGACCTAACGCCAGGAGCTCGGAGAGCTGGTTGCCGATCGTCCTCGCCTGCATCCTGGCTCCCTCCTCCCCCATCAGTCCACGAAGGTGAATGGCGATTCCATAGTTGCTAAGGTAACTCTTCATCGCCCCCCGGAGCGGGAGGTAGGTGTGGGGGACAGCGTCCGGGGCGACATCGACGACGAGCCGGCCCATCTCAACCGGTGATACATCTCCATTTGCGTCAATCCAGCAGCCGCCGAAGCTCGTGCCGATCTGGATGCGGACCAGACGACGCGCCCCCTGCCCGGCCCGCCATCGCCCGAGGTTCACCAGATCGTTGAACATCACGACCGGCCCGGCGCAGATGCCGTGCGCCACACGGGCCCCAAAGTCGTCGAACAACGCGGCGTCACCCACCTTCTCGCGAAGCACCGTCGAGAGCTCGACGACGCGCCCGCTCACGTCCATCGGAGACGCCATCCCGATGCCCAAGCTCGTGAGGGTCTCGCCCGCGGCCACCTCGATGAGCAGCGCCCGGGCTCGTCGGATCATCGAGTCGATGCCGGTCTCCCCATCCGGCCAGCTCGGGCTGGAGGCGGACCGCAGGACCGCTCCGTGCAAGGTGACGCAGGCCTTCATCCCGGTCCCGCCGATGTCCAGCCCACCGGCAAGACCGTCCGGCAAGCAGGGCTCGGGGATCTCATCACGAGCAGGCAGATCAAGGCCAGCGACCGGGCTTGGTGCGGGGGCATCACGACCCACCACGATGGGCACGTGGTGCACCATGCGTAGCTCACCGAGCCCAATGTCGAGCTGAGTGTCCCGAATGGGCGCCTCCAGGGAGGCGAAGGCTGGGTTCGTCAACAGGATGGCGTTGTGGAGCCTCGAGAGGACAGGTCGAATCGACCGCGACCTCGGAGGCGCATAGATGTGAAACGTCCGGACCGAAGAGGAAGCCGACCAGCCTTCGGAGAGGTGCACCGTCCACGGCACGGCGAGAGGCTCCTGGCCGAGCGTCCTTAGGGCATCCACGAGAGCGAGCATCGCGGCTGCTATCAAGGATCCGAGAGCCGTCCCCCGCCGATCGGCGGGATAACCATGCCCATGCAGTCGATAGGCCTCGCGCTCGTCTTCCACCACACACAGCCTCCCGGGAGCAGCCCGGCCGACCTCCGCCGAGCGTTCGAACGCTGTTACCTGCCGATGATCGCGGTCCTCGAGGACTGCCCGGCCATCACCGCCAGCGTGCACTGGAGCGGCCCGCTGCTCGAGTGGATGGACCGCGAAGCCCCCGAAGCCATGGCGTCGCTGTTGGCGATGGTCAAGCAGGGAAGGCTGGAAGTGCTAGGGGGAATGTTCGGTGGGGCGCTCCTGCCGGGGGTGCCGGAGCGCGACGCCATCGGCCAGCTGACCGTACAGCAACGGTGGTGGCGGGCGCACGGCGACATCAAGCCGCGTGGGGCCTGGCTGCCATTTTGTGCGTGGGACCCGTCTGCGGTCCGCATCCTGGCCGGGCGAGGCATCCAGTACACCGTACTGGAGGAGCACCAGATGGGGTCGAACGTGACCGCCGACGGCTGGTACCTGACCGAGCGCGAAGGCACTCCGCTGGGCGTGTTCGTCGCTGACTCCAGGCTCGGGGCGATGGTGCCGGAGAAGCCACCCACGCACATCATGCACGCGATCCATACCCGTGCGACTCAGGGCGTCCGCTGCCTCACGCTCGCGATCGCGGTGGAGTCGTTCGGCGCCGCTCTGGACCGGTCGGCCACAGCTTGTTTCGGTGGAAAATCACCTTGGGTTAACCGATTCTTTGAAGTGCTGGCCGCGAACAGCCACTGGCTCAAGCTCGTCACCTTGTCCACGGCGTACGACCGCATGCGCCCAACCGGGCGTGTGTACCCGCCGGCCTCGGTCTCCCTTCCGGTCGCCATCCATGCGATGGGGGGGAAAGCCGGCTTCGCCTTCACCACCCTGTTGAACGAGGCTCGCGAAGGCGAGCACGGACCGCTCGCTGCCTGGGTCCGCCCCCCGGCCTGGGACGCGACGCTGGGCACCCACGTGGAGGTCAACCGGCTCCACAAGCGGATGCTGCGGGCCTCCGCCGAGGTCCAACGCCTGCGAAACGCCATTCGGGAGGCGCGCGGTGAGCTCGACCCGCGCATGCTCGTACTGGAGGAAGCGACGCTCGCGCTCTACCGTAGCCAGAAGGGCATGGCGTATGTACACGGCGTCGACGTGGGCGCGCAGGACGCCGAGGTGCGCGGCGAGGCCTGGCGAAACGTCCTCACTGCGGAGCGGCTGTGCGGAGCGGCGCTCGGCGACGTTGGAAAGCTCAAGGCGGAGCTTGTGGACGCTGACCTCGACGGCCGGGCAGAGCATGTCATTCGTACGCCACATTGGCAGGGGGTGGTCGCACCCGGGCTCGGAGGCGGGCTGGTCGAGCTCTCAGTCTTCAGGCTCCCGGGAAATCTGCTCGACATACGGTCACGGGTCGATGAGCCAGAACACGGTCAACTCGCTGCGCTCATGCTGTCGGACGGGCCCGCCGCCGGTCAGGATGAGGATGAGCCCACCAGCGAGGCGGGGCCCGGTTTCGCGCTCGTGCCGGCGAAGGACATGCCCGACCTCTCCACGATTCGTGTCGCCGAGGATGGCCTGTCGACCCAGATCTACATCGATCGCTACCAGCGTGCTTCGTTCCTCGATCGATTCCTCGCCCCCGACGCCAGCCTGCAGTCACTGCGGACCTCGGCGCTGGTGGAGGCGGGTGACTTCCTCAACGGCGAATACACGCTCATACAGCAGGAGCTGACCGACGCATCCGCGGCGTGCACGCTCATGCGTGAGGGCGCGATGAGCGAGGGGGCAGCGCTCAAGCTCGTCCGGGTGCAGAAGCGTTTCGGGTGGCTCCGCGACCGCCCTGCGCTCGACGTGCAGTACGAGATCGAGAACCGGATGCACGATCCGGTCCACACGCGGTTCGGCATCGAGTTCAATCTTGGGATCGGCGGCCTCCGCGGCCCGGACTTCGGCTTGGATGTGGTCAGAAAGGGGAAGAACCTGTCCTTCACCCTTGAGGACGACATCGACCTGTCCACGGTCAGCGAGATCTGCTGGTTCGACCGAAGCCGTCACTTCAAGCTCAGGCTCCAGCTCGAACAGCCGGCGCACGTATGGGCCTGGCCGATCGAGACCATCAGCCGCACGCCCCGAGGTGTGGGCCGCGCCTTTCAGGGCACCTGCATCGTGCTCTGGTGGCCGATCGAATTCAAAGGGCGAGGTACACAGGGCCTCGAGCTCGGGCTGTCTCTGGAAACAGCGTGAGCGTCGGCTCGTTCTGCCTGGTGCTCCACGGACACCTGCCCTGGTCGCTGCACCATGGTCACTGGCCCCACGGCGAGGTCTGGCTCTATGAGGCCGCTCTGGAGACGTGGCTCCCACTCCTCGACGTGATCGATGGGTGCGCGCGAGACGGAACGCCCACGCCCATCACGCTGGGTCTCACCCCGATCCTGCTCGAACAGCTCGCCAACGCCAACTTCCAATCTGGTTTCGTGCGCTGGCTTCATGAACGGGCAGCGCGCGCCACGGCCGACGAAGCCGAATTTCTGGGTCGCAACGAGGGTCACCTTTCCTGGCTGGCGGGGTACTGGAAGCGACACATTCAATATAGTATCGATCGTTTCGAAGGGATGAACCGGGACATCCCTCGTGCGTTCGCTGACCACGCGCGCGCCGGGCGCATCGAACTGCTGACGTCCAACGCCACCCACGGATTCATGCCGCTGATCCAGCATGACGCATGTGCTCGGGCTCAAGTTCGAGCTGGGATCGCGACCAGCGAGCGGATCCTCGGCATCCGGCCCGTTGGCGCCTGGCTTCCCGAGTGCGCGTATCGGGCAGGGGGCCCCTGGACTCCGCCGGTGTTGGGTGGCGACACCCGACCCCGAGCCGGAGTCGAGGAGGTGTTCGCTCAAGAGGGCATCCGGTTCTTCTTCCTCGACGCCCACCTCGCGCGAGACGCACGATCGGAGGGCGTTCTCCGACCCGGCCATGGGCCCGGATTCCAGAAGACAAGTTGGGAGCAGGCCACGTGGGACACCGCCCGCGGCTGGCGCAGCCCAATGGAGCCCCACGTCCTCACCTCGTGGGGAACGCCGAGCGGCCTGACCGCCCTGTTCCGCCACCCAGAGGTCAGCGAGCAGGTGTGGAGTGGAGAGGTGGGGTACCCGGGCGAGGGCCGGTACCTCGAGTTCCACAAGCGTCACGGCAACGACGGGCTGCGATACTGGCGCGTCACCGGGGCAGGCGTGGACCTCGGGGGGAAGCATCCGTGGCACCCCGAGCACACCCACGTCGTGACCCGCGACCACGCCCGACACATGACCGCCCTGGTCGCGAGCCTGCTGGGGCGACACCGTGCGAACACCCGAAACGCAGAGCATCCCGGCGGTCGGCACGGCGTGGTTGTGGCGCCGTTCGACGCCGAACTGTTCGGCCACTGGTGGCACGAAGGGCCGGCGTTCCTCAACGACTTGTTCCGTTGCCTCGCGGCGAGCGACGTCGAGGCGCAGACCGTGTCCGCGTATCTCAGTGAGCATCCCGCCGACAAAGTCGTGGCGGTGCCATCAGGGAGCTGGGGGGCGGGTGGAGATTTCCGGGTGTGGTTCAACGACGAGCTGAAGTGGCTCTGCGAAGCGTCATTCCGAGCCGAGGACCGCTTTCTCGGTGATCTTGACCGCCTGCCATGGAGGACCGACGGCCCCGTTCGGGAAGCGCTCACCGCAGCGGCGAGAGAGCTGCTCCTCTTGCAAGCGAGCGATTGGGCGTTCGTCATCCATACGCGGGGCGCCGTCGACTACGGATATCGACGGTTCTGTGAGCACCTTGCCCGCTTTGATCGCGCCAGCACGTTGGCGGAGGACCGCGCGAGAAATGTGCCCGACACGGTCATCGCCCTCCATGAGTTGACCGACACGAGGCTTCACGACGACATGTTCCCCGATCTCCGGCTGGAGTGGTGGACGGAGTCGGGCCAATGAGCGACCCAAGAGGGCGGCGGGAGCTGCGAACCTGCCCGGTCGAGGGCAGGACCGTCCTGATCAACACCCTGATCCAAACCCTGCCTATGGTCAGCACCGGGACGAGCGGCGGCCGGGCGGGCCAGCGTGCGGAGCACGGGGGGTGGAACCCCCACGATCCGCCGTGGCTGGGAGTGGAAGGGCACACCGCAGTGCATCGCGACCCCGCTGTGCACCGCGACGGCCTCGGCGCCCACGAGCACCTTCGGGGAGACCTGCCCGACTGCCTCGCGCTGGCCGTCGAACGGATTTCGGACCTACGGGGCGACCGGAGGCTACGCAGCTTCAAGCTCGCGGGGCGCGCCGTAGCCGGGCGGAGCACGGAGATGGACCTCGTCGCGCTGCCGTTCGAGACCCCGCTTTCGAACCCCGAGCGCTGGCGGGACCGCGAGGTCGGCGGCGCACGTTGCCTTCAGGTCTGGGACGATGCGGTCGCCATTCTGGCATGGGCCCCTCGGGTGCCCATGGAGACGTGGATCCTGCCGCGCACCGGCCGGGCGTCGTTCGGCAGCTCAAGCGGCGGAGCCGTCGGGGGCCTCACCTCCCACACCTTGCTCAGGCTACACGCGGCCCTGCACGCCGATATCGACGTCGTCCTCGTGGACGGTGAGCCCTGGCGCATTGAGCTACGACCGAGGGTGGTCGCCCCCAGCGTATACACCCTCGCGACCGACATGGACGCCCACGGGTGGTTCCCGGAGCTGGCGGCCGCCTGGCTTCAGGACTTCTGCCCAGCCTGACCGGGGTGCTGCCCCGGGCTCTCCGACCGCCACGCCGCGAACATGCGCTCCAACCCTTCCTCTGGCCCTACCACCGGAGCATAGGCGAACGCATCGATCGCAGGACGAACATCGTAAGTGTGTGAGGTCGCGAGCTGGGCAGCCACGAACCGCGTCATCGGCGGGTCGTCTTCGCGTCCGAGCATCGTCCACACGCCCTCCGCGACCGCGCCAAGCGACCGAGCGAGCCAATAGGGCACCGTTGCCGTCAGCTCGGGGAGCCCAACCTCTCTGAACACGCGGTTGATCCAGGGCCAAAGCAGCACCGGCTCTGGGTCGTTCACGAAAAAAGCTCGACCGGCACAAGGGGCGGCAGTGGCAAGCGCGCGGGCGGCCTGCAAGTGCGCAGCGGCGGCGTTGTCGACGTAGGACAGGCTGACACGGTTGGTACCGTCGCCGACGATGCGTAGCCGGCCAGCCCGGTGCCGCGCGATCACCCGGGGAAGGAGCCAGGGGTCGCGCGCACCCCAGATGAGATGGGGCCGCAGGCAGATGGTGGACAGCGTCGGGCTGTTGGCGGCCAATACGAGCCGCTCCGCCTCCGCCTTGGTCTCCGGATAATGGGCCATGTAGCTGGCCGGGTAGGAGAGCTGCTCGGCAGTGGCGTTAACATGGTCGTGGCCGTCGAAGATGACCGATGGCGAGCTGGTGCACACCAAGCGCGGTGTCCCCGCGTCGCCCATGGCCCGCAGCAACACGGAGGTCGCCTCGACGTTGCTGCGGACGAAATCAGCGCGTTTGCCCCAGACCCCGGTCTTCGCGGCGACGTGGAAGACCACGTCCACGTCTTGCACGGCCCTGCGGGCGGCATCGGCATCGGCGAGGTCGCCGCTGTGCACCTCGACCCCCAGCGCCTCGACCTCCGGGTACCTACCTCGCGCGATGACACGGACGGCGCTTCCCTCGATGAGCAGCTGCTCGACGATGGTCCGGCCCAAAAACCCCCCGCCGCCGGTCACCAACGCGCGCATCAACCCCGCCCTTTAGCGCTCGGGCGGATCGCCAACGCCGTCTGAGCTTCGGCCCAGGCCTTGAGCTGGAGCCGGTGGATCTTCGCGTTGTGGCGAACGTCGACCGGAAAATCGGGTCGGAACAAGACAACGTAGTCGAGCGCCCTCAACGCAGCCTCGATCGTGGAGTCCTCCGGCCCCTCAACGCAGATCGCGGGCCGCTCCGCCCCACGTGGCCCAAGCCCAACAAGCGCGATTCGCCGCCCACCGCAGACCCCCGCGAGGCTCCCCTCGACGCAGTCCGTGTAGAGCGGGCCGCCGGCGGTCTCGACGCGCTCTGACTTGCGGCCACAAAACCACAGCCGACCCAGCTCGTCGATGGCGCCGACGTCGCCCACCCGGTGCCAGGTCAGGGTCGCCCCATCAGGGCCCGCAGACGTGAGCTTCGCCGCGGTGTTCGCGGCGGGTCGATTGGCGTACTCACGGGTCACCACATCACCAGACACGGTGATCTCACCGATCTCTCCCACCCCCAACACACGAGCCGCCGCCAAATCGGTGATCGGCGCATCATCGATGGCGATGATGCGCAGCGTGATGCCGGGGGCAGGCTTGCCGACGCACGTGCCCTTTCCGGCGAGTGAGCCGGCGGCTGTGTCGCGGAGGATGTCGCGCCCCCATTGGTTCGCGATGGGGAGTGCTTCGGTCGCCCCGTAGGGCGTCCCGACGTCGCCGTCTGGCAGGCACTTCTGGAGCTCCGCCACCAGCGAAGGTGGGACGGCCGCGCCCGCGATCAGCACCCGGCTCAACCCTGGGAACTGCACTCCATTCGACGTCGCCCATGGAGCCACTCGGCGCCAGATCGCGGGGGAGCCGAACGCCGTGGTGCACCGGTGGTTCCTCAATGCCCGTGCCACCTTCGCAGGATCACACCTGCCCGGTCTGGATGGGTCCAAGTCCGGGATCACGCTGGTCATTCCGAAGGCGAGATCGAACAGCGAGAACAGGGGAAACGCCGCGAGATCGACCTCTCCGGGGCGAAAATCATAGATCTCACGAAGCTCTCGGACCTGAGCGTTGAACATGCCGTGCGTGTAGACGACGCCTTTCGCTGGGCCGGTGGACCCGGAGGTGAAAAGGATGGCCGCCTCGCTGTCGTCACCCACCCGTGCCATCTGCGGCTCACCGGGGGTCTTGGCGAGTGACTTCAGCGTGGCCCCCCCCCAGAACAGGCGCGGGCCGGCGGTGACTACGGTCTTCACCGAGCGGAAGGCGCCGGGAAAGAACAGCCGAATCACATGGCCGAGTGGGATGCCGACAAAGGCCTCGGGCGCAATGTCCTCGACGCAGCGCAGGAAAGCAGCGCGCCCCATGCCAGGGTCAATCAACACCGGGACGGCACCGGCCTTGAACAAGGCATAGGTCAAACCAATGAGATCCACTCCGGCGCGCACCAGAACCAGCGTCCGCCGGCCGTTCTCCACCCCGATCCCCCGCAGGCCACGCGCCATCCCATCCGTCCAGCGGTCCAGCTCGCCATACGTCAACCGCTCGCCCGTGCGATCCGCGATGATCGCCACCTGATCGCCATGCGACATCGCGCCCCTCATCAACCACCCGGCCGTGTTGGACGTGTCGTCGAGCGGCGCGGTCACCCCGGCGCCGGGCTGGAGGCGTCGGTCGTCAGCGCCGTCACCGCGGCTATCACATGATGGGGGGCGTCCTCCATCACGTAGTGCCCGACCTCGTCAAGCCGTGTCACTTCTGCGTCCGGAAAGCGAGCGATCCACTCTTCAAGGAAGGCAGGTGTAAAACACCAATCCTTCATGCCCCAGACCAGCTTCATCGGCTTCCCCCGCAGTCGCCCAAGCCCATCCGCCACACCCTGCAACGTGACACGGCTTGGATGTGTTGATTCCATGGGGATGTCTTCAACAAACCGGAGCGTGGCGATCCGGTCGGCCCAGGATGCGTAAGGTGCCAGCAGCCCCAAACGCGCGTTGGCGCTCAAGCCC
>SHYV01000100.1 GCA_009692605.1 Myxococcales bacterium | reverse complement strand
GCTCCTCCCCTCGCCCGGAGGCCAGAGGCAGCGTGCAGGCGACCGAGCGGATCCGGTTCATCTCGTCGATCTCCTCAGCGAACGTGCGCACACCGAGGAGCCGCATCACCGCCGCGGCTGCGAGGGCCGTCGCCGGAATGACTGCAAACGACACCACGATGGCCACAACGTCGACGATGGATTCTTCCACGAGAAGTCCAAGCTGCACGCGCTGGGTGGATTGCACCGGCCCACTGTGACGGACGGGTCGGGCCCCTCACCGACCCGTCCTACAGCCCCCGGGACACGTCTTTCAGAATTCAGCGCCCGAGGAACTTCGCCGCGGCGACTGAGCAAACTGAGTTCGATTCGTTGAATATGTAGGTTGTGTTTGAAATACACTCGTCTATACGGGCCCGCACTCCGGCGAGGTCGCTCGGCGAAGCGCGCTCCCCCGCACGCGCTCCCCGAGCGGCACGTCACCGTGCGATCCACCTGCGCCGGTCCAGGGCGACCCGCGCGATCTTCTCTGTGTCGGTCTCGTTGGCGGGCGGGGTGGGCATGCCGACCCACTCCTGTGGACACGTCAAGATGTCTAGGCCTGTTTGCGAGGTCTATCGAGAAAACCGATCACCGCCTGCGACCACCGACCGAGGGACGAGGTCAGGAAGTCCGCCGATATCCCGACGCCCAATTCTCACCGGACTAAAGGGTTACTTCAAAAAACCCCGATCCGACCCGGCCACGCCAGCGACACGGTGATCCCCACCCGCCCGACCGGCTCCCCCTGCTCCCTCGTCTCGCCCGCCTCCGGCAAGGGGTGCCACCAGGCCCCGAGCATCAGCTGGTTGAACCCGACCCGCCCCACCAGCGCGGGGTCCACCTGTCCATCCAGCCACGACCCAACCGGCGCCGCCGACCCATCCCACACCAGCGCGGGCCCCACCTCCACCAGCCCAGTGAGCGCACCGCGGCCGATTCGTTGCCGGATCGCCACGTCCACCGAACCGTGCGCCGCCCACTCGTCACCCGGCGCGAACCCCAGCGCCCCGGTGCATACGACCCTGTCGCGCAGGCTGAACCACCCCTCCAACCCCGCCCACGTGCTCTGCTCCGCGGCGAGCACCAGCCCTGCGCCGACGCTCCCGCCGAGGCTGGGACCAGCGTCCCCGACCTGCGCGAGCAGCGCCGTGACATTGGCCGCCGTGCTCACAAACGCCAGGTTGTCCGCCCGCAGCTTTCGCGAAACCACGCCAATGAGCCGACCTTCCGAGTCGATCAGCGGCCCGCCGGAATTCCCGGGGTTCAGCGCAGCGTCGGTCTGCACGAGGTGCGTACCGACCGCCGACACCACGCCGTGCGTGACGCTCCACTCCAGCAGCCCGGACAGCTTCCCCCCCGCCTGAAGCCCGAACGGGTGCCCGAGCCCCCACACCTCCTCGCCCTGCACAGGCGAATCCTCCCTCACCTGCAGAACGCTGAAGGCGCGGTCAGCTTCAAGCTCCTCGACCACATGGATCAGGGCGAGATCGTCCCGCGGTGAACGGGCGACCACCTTCCCGTGCCCCGTGCGACCGTCGCGCCATCGAAGGTGCGGACGACCTCCATCCGCGACGCAGTGGTAGGCGGTGACGATGTAGGCCGAGGGCCCCGCCCCCACGCCAGCCCCAGCGCAATACGAGCTGCCGGTCTGCACGACGACGACAGCGTCCAGCGCGCGCTGTAGGGCCGCGGGGTCGGTCACCGACGCCCGTCCAACGCCGGGCGCCTCACCCAGCCTCGCGGTACCGAAGGGCCTCTTCCGGCACCTCGTAGCCAAGCTCGATCGCGCGGTCAGCCAGCGCGTCGAGCAGCCTTCCGATGCTCATCCGCAGGCTCGGGTGCGCCAGCGCGTCGAGGGCGTCTTCCAACGAGAACCACGCGACCGTCTCGATCCCCTCGCTCAGCGCGGGCCGGAAGGCGGTGACCGGTGACCCGGACTCAAGCAGGTAAAGGTGGATGGTTTTTAGGCGCGGCGCACCCTCGGGGGTCGAGAATCCATACCGAACGGTGCCAAGCGCCCGCCGGATGAGCACCTCCTCCACCCCCATCTCCTCCTGAACCTCTCGAACTGCCGTCTTGGCCGGGGTCTCCCCAGCCTCGATCTTACCTTTCGCGACCTCCCACGTCGCCCCATGCCGCCGGACCACGCGGATCAAGGCGATTCGTGGCCGCGCACCGACCCAGTCAACCACGAACCCGCCCGCGCTGGCCTGCTCCGCGAAGCCGTCTCGAAGATTCAGGACGTAGCGGAGCGGAAGGTCATCCGCCGTGTACTGCGCGTTTCGCGTTGGGGTGAAGACCACGCCGTCGCGTCGCGCTCGGTTGGCGTCGACGAACAGCACGGCAGGCTCCTCCCACAGCCGGTGCCCCTGGTGCCAGGCGAACGACTCGCGCAGGAACAGCGGCAGCGGCGCTCCCGACCGGCCGCGCACCACCCCGGTCGCCACATACTCGCTGACCATCCCGGCGCTGGCAGCGTGGTACAGCAGGTCGGGACCGACGGCGGCCACCCTCTCAGTGGCGTTCATCTGGATGCGTCCGGTCTGCACCGCGAACCGGTGGCCGCCATGCGCCCGCACAGCTTCGAGCACGTCCTCCGCCGTCACCGGGCGCCGGATGGCCTGAGTCAGCGCGCGTGCGACGTCTTCAAGCTGGAAGCAGCCGCTCGTGAGCTCGCCCGGACCCACCCTGATCGTCCCGTGGCGCAGCAGCCAGGTGAGCGTTCGAGACAAGCGGTAGGGATCAATGGCTGACACCGCGCAAAGGTATCAAGAACCCCGGAGGCTCGACCCTCACTTCACCGGCTTCTTCCACCACGCGTTCTTCTCATCCCCATAGAATCGCAACAACAAATTTCGAAATCTGTCCTCCTGACGCATCTTTTCAAACACGGGATCGATTCGGATGTCCTGCCGGAACTCGATGTTGTGCAGCGTGTCGAGCTTACGCATGCTGCGCAGCGACCGCTCAAGGTACCCATAAGCCCGCTCGGGCTTACCCCACGCCGCGTAGAGCTTGGCCCGGTGCAGATCCGCGTAGGCATCATCCGGGACGAGCGTCTCAAGCTGCTTCATGATCTGCTCGGCCTCTTCGAACCGCCCCTGGTGCGCAAGGCAGACGGCGAGGTTGTTGAGCGCGTGGTCGTCGTACGAGGCGAGCCCGATCGCGATCCGGTAGAGGTTTTCCTCCGTGACGTAGTCCTGCCGCCGCTTGAAGGTGAGCGCAAGGTTGTTCCAGCCTGAAGAGTCGTCAGGGTAGAGCACGGTCATGCGCGTGTAGACCTTCTCGGACGCCGCGTAGTCCATCGCGAGGTAGTGGTAGTACGCGAGGATGTTCAGCCCCGTCGGGTCGTCGGGGTCCAACCGGAGGAGCTGCCGAGCCAGATCGAGGCCCTGCTGGATGTCTTTCGCATCCTCCCGCGCATCGGTGGTGTCGTACCAGTCGTTCAGCCCCCAGCCCTCGGTGACGTGCACCGCGGCGGGCTGCTCCTCCTTCTCGGCTTCCTCAGGATCAGCGGCTGCCTCGGCGACAGTGCCGTCATCGGGTACCGGAACGGGCTCTATCGGGTCCAGATCGCCGGCGCCGGCGGCAGCCGCACGCTCGCGGCGGGGCGGCGGGTCGGGGTTGCCAGAGGCGATATGGTCGCCGAGGTTCTTGCCGCCTCCGATCTTCGTGTGGGGCCCACCGTGCCCGGCCTGCAGATAATAGCCCTCGATCGGGTCCGCGTTGGTTGGCCGGGGTGCCTTACGGACTGCGGTGACACCCGACTTCTCCCCAGCGTGTTCGCCGCGCAGCAGTCGCTCAAGGTACTCCGGCGACGGCTCGGGCGACCCGCCGCCCTCTGAACTGCCAACGAAGAGCATGGTGAGCAACGAGAATTGCAGGATCATGACGGAAACTGCGAGGGCGATCACTGGAAGCACCCCATCGGCCTGCTCACCGACCCATCGGGGCAGCCAGAACCGCCGGACGATCTGAGCGGAGATCTCGACCCCGTCCTCGTGGATCTCTCCAGGGTGGTCCGGCCGCACGACCACCGACTGCATTGGCGTGGCGAGCACGTAGCCGTGCCCACCATCGGGCGAGTAGGTCAGGCGGAACGGAAGGCCGGGGACCTCGCCTTCCCCTTCGACCCAGAACTGCAGCGGATGCCCGCCCACCCGAACGAGCACGCCGAGCCTAGCCCGCCCACCCCCCGGGCGGATGGGTGACGTCTCGTCGCGCCAAGGCACAAACGGGCCGTCGGGCTCAGAAGAGCCGGCTGGCGCCAGAGGGTCGGCAGGGTCGGTAGGGTCGGTAGGGTCGGTAGGGTCGCTCACCGCCACAACATAGCTCCGGATCCGGTTAACTCCACCCATGGCCACCGCCGCGATCGTCATCATCGGCAACGAGATCCTGAGTGGGAAGTTCGTGGATGAGAACTCTGGGTTCCTCATCCGGCGGCTGCGGGAGCTGGGCTGCGATCTGGGCCGCGTCGTCGTCATCCCGGATGTGCCCAACGTCATCGCGGCCGAAGTGGCCGCCTGCAGCGCGCAGTTCGACCACGTCTTCACGACCGGCGGGGTCGGGCCCACGCATGACGACCTGACGATGCCCGCCATCGCGCAGGCCTTCGGTGTGTCCTTGTACCGCCACCCCACGTTGGAGGGCATCCTCCGCCGTCGAATGGGCGCCGCCTGCAACGACGCCGCGCTGCGAATGGCTGAGATCCCAGACGGAGCCGAACTCTGGTGGGATGGGGAGGTGCGCTACCCGCTGATCGTCATGAAGAACGTGGCGATCTTCCCCGGCGTGCCAGCCCTGCTGCGGCTCAAATTCGAGGCGGTGGCCCATCGATACGCTGGCACGCCGGTGCGCACCGAACGGCTTTGGACCGAGCGCACCGAGCCAGAGATCGCGGACCTGCTCACCGAGGCTGCCGGACAATGGCCCACGGTGGCCATCGGGAGCTACCCCCGGTTCGAGCTCGACCCGCCCAAGGTGCTCATCACCCTCGAAGGACGGGACGAAGACGCGCTTGAAGCCTGCGTGGAGTTCGTGTCCGCGGGGATCTCGGGCTGATCGAGCCAGGCAAGCACCTTACGAGCGAGCGCGGAAAATGGCGGTCCCCCTGGCCGGTCGATGTCAGCGACCGGCAGCCAGGCCTCCTCGACGTAGGGCCCCGCGGCGAGCACCGGCTCCGGCAAGGCCATCCCCTCGGAGGCCAGCCCCCCGGAGGCCCACTCTACACGCCCGGCGCGCCGCACCTCCACCTCTAAGCGGCGGTGGCTGAACACATGGACGCAGTCCCCAACACGTACTCCAACGGCTGCTCCCGCCCCGATCCACGACGCCGAGATCGGCGGCTCCCAAAGCCCCCCGAGGAGGCCCGGCGGGCGCCGGGCGAGCCAGACCTCGCCGCCGACCACACGAAGCAGCGCTGCCGCACGGATCGTCGGGCTCACCTTTTTTAGCGACTTGACAGGAAATCGCAGCGGCTCCCCCCTCCCCGCGCAGCCCGCGCCCAACGGGCAGGCGCCGCAAGCCGGGGCCCGCGGCGTGCACACCAGCGCGCCAAGCTCCATCATCCCCTGGTTGAAGTCGCCCGCCGAGCCGGGCTCCAGCGCGACCGCCGCCCACATCCCCCGCTCCGCCTCCGCCCAAACATCTCGGCGCAGCTTCGCCCCGCTGACGTCCAGCGCCAGCACCCGTGCCACGACCCGCTCGACGTTGCCATCCGCCAACGGCGCGTCGAGCCCGAGCGCTGTTGAAGCGATCGCGCCCGCGGTGTAGGGTCCGACCCCGGGCAACGCCAACAACCCCGCTAGCGACGAGGGGAATCCGCCTTGCGCGACAACGGCGATCGCCGCCTTTTGCAGGTTTCGCGCCCGGCTGTAGTACCCAAGGCCCGCCCAGAGCTGGAGCACCCGGCGCTCGTCGGCGAGCGCGAGGTCGTTCACCGTCGGGAAAGCGACCATGAACCGCTCGAAGTACGGCAACACGGTCTCAACGCGCGTCTGCTGGCACATCAGCTCGCTGACCAGCGTGCGGTAGGGGCTGACGATGCGGCGCCAAGGCAGATCGCGGCGGACGGAGCGGTACCAGCTCAGCAGGGCGGCGGCGTCGATCATCGCGGCGAGCTGTAGAAGTCCGGGTAGACCGGGTGTGCGCGCACGCCCACGAGCCAGCCCACCAGAAACAGCGCAGCGACCAGGAGCATCGCCCGATTGGGCAGACGCATGCTGGCCAGCGCCTCCGCCGCAGCGGTGACGAGCAGGAGCCAACTGACCCAGAAAAACGTCTCGGGCTTCGCCACCCGCCAGAAGCCCGGGACGAGGTCAAACAGCGCCATGTAGACCGGGTTTGCGCTCGGCCCCAGCGCAAGCAGCGTGCACAGAACAACGCCGACCAGCCACCCGCCACCCCGCCGCCAAATGAGCTCGCCGTAGAGCCACAGCCCGGCCAACGTAAGCACGGCGAGGTTCATGGCCCTCCACCCCTCCAGACGATTCCACTCCCAGGGAGACAGCGACAGCACATCGAGCGCGGCGCGTTGGGTCAGAAAATCCTCAGGCGAGCCGGGCGCGTGGGCCCCACGCATCAGCACCCCCTGCCAGAGAGCGAAGGGGAGCATCCCCAGCGCCGACATCGCCACACACAGCAGGCGACTGGGGTCGCGGCGGGCCCCACGGGCCAGCTCCGCGGCGGTCGTCCAAGCGCCCATGGTGGCGATCAGGATGCCCATGTAGACGTTGAGGAACATCGCGAGCGCGCCGACCGCAAAGCAGGCGGCCCAGCGGCGAGTGTCCAGACACAGCAGCCAAAGCGGAAGAAGAAATATAGCAGTCTTTTCAACAGTATACCAGTTAATGTCTCGAAACTGGTGTAAGTTCAGCGCGAACGGCAGGGCAAGGAGCAGTGCGACGCGCACATCCCCGGAGCGGTGGACAAGCCATGCCGCCGCGCACCACCCGGCGAGCCATAGATTTAGGAAGCTCTGGGCGTTGAACGCCGCCCAATCTGGGAACAGCGCGGGGAGCGGCGCGGGGAGCGGCGCGGCGAGCACCTGCACGATCCAGAGGTGGCCAAGATGGACGCCGATCAACTGGACCCCCGGATCAGAGGCCTCAAACAACCGCCAGTGCACGCCGTCCCGAAAGAAGTGCAGCGAGCCCGCCTTGTCGATCGTCGGGAAGCTCCCGAAGACCGCGATCGGGATCATCCCGAGCATCGGCGCCGTGAGAAGCGCGGTACCACCCAGCGTCAGGAGCCCCATCGCCGCCACAGAACTTGACCGGCGACGCAGCACCGAGAGTCCGACCGCCACGGCGAGCACCCCCACCACGATCGAGACGGCCCAGGCAGCCATCGGCACATCGACGAGCCGCTGGGCTGCGTCAGGTGGTGGACCGTACAGCCTCATTTGTGGCTTGTCATCGGGGAGTGAGCATGCGGACGCTCATTCGTCCGGAAGGTCGTCCGAGCCGCTACCCGAGCTGCCTGCCGGCGTGATCGTCGGGGGCTTCGGGGGCGGTGGGCGACGGTCAATCCCGCCCTCGAGGCTGGCCGGGTCGGAGACCATCGGGCGGCGGGGTTTGGCATCGCCCTCCACCCTCGGCTCCGCCTTCGGGATCCGAATGCGAGTGGTGGGCTCACTGCCCATGCCAAACATGTCATCCAGGTTCACAGGCCTAGCGGGCCGGGCGGGAGCTGGCGCCGGCACACCCGGGGAGCCAGCCGGCCGGGGGGTACCGCCAACGGGCGAGTCCAGCGGAAGCTCCTCGGGCCCGTCCCCGAGCCCGTGGTAGGTGTTGGATGGGCCGCGATCGGACCGCGCCGGCGCGGGGCCAACGGGAGCGTCCAGCGGAAGCTCCTCGGGCTCGGCGTCGAAGCTGCCGGATGGCCGCGCGCCGCCCGCCATGCGAAAGCCTCCGCTGCGGGGCGCCGAGGACGACACTTTGCCAACCGGCGGCGGGGCGCGAGGCGGCAGCACGCGCTCCGCCGGCTCGGTCCTCGGCGCAGCGCGTCCATCACCGGACCGGATCGGCGCTGTCGGTCGAGGCACAGGCGCGGCCCTGGTCGGGTCGGACCCAATCGACATCCGCGGCGGCCCGAGTGGACGCTGCGCGGGCACGAGGGGCCGTGTGGGGCCCGAGGCGGGAGCCTGCGTACGTTGTCCGGCTGCAGCCTGAGCAGCCGCGACGTCCGGCCGCATCGGGATCGACTTGACCGGCTGCGCCACCCGATAGCTGTCGCCGCCAGACGGAGCACGGGGCCGTCCCGTCCACTGGCCCTCCTTCTCGGCCATGCGGCGCTTCAGGTCCGCCGTGTCGTCCCTCCTCGTCTGCCCGACCATACCCGCAGCGCTGCCTCCTCCCTCCGCGGACCCCATGCCGGCGGGCTTGCCTCCAGCAGGAGTGCGCGGACTGAACGACTGCGGCGAGGATGGGCCGGCTGACTTCGGCGGTGCGGCGTGCGGGGCGACGACGCGCCGATCGGGGATACCGACGTTGGGCAGATCAAGGGAAGTCTCCACCGAGTCCGGGTCCCACGGGTCGGGAATCCCGCACCGGCGGAACAGTCGGCGCCCCTTGGCAAACGGGGGCCGCTGCCACCCCCGATGCCCGATGCGCGTGATCGCGGCGTCGCCACAAAGGCGCGGAAGCACGATCTCGCCTCGGCGAACCAGATCCTTGGCGAGGTCCTGATCGTTCACCCGCGATCCTGCTTGGGGTCCACACGAACCACCAGCGCGGGCCCGGAGAGGACCGCTCGTGCGACCCGCCGCACGTCCTCCTTCGTGACGAGCTCAAACCGCCGCCGCGCCCAGCCGAACGGGTCCAGCGCGGCGACCTGCCGATCTTCTTGGCTCACCGCGATGTCGTAGGCGAACTGGAAGGCCAAAGCGCTGGCTCGACTGCCGGCGAATTGCCGGTCCGAGTCGATAGCACCCAAAACCTGCACCCGGGCGCTCTCGATCTCGGCGTCAGTCAGGGTCTCCCGCGCGCCCATCACGCAATCGAAGAGCGCACGCTCCGCTTCGTCCGCCTTGGCCGGGTCAGTGGCCAGAGACGCGGCGAACACGCCAGGCACGACACCATCTTGCACCGAGCAGCCCACACCGTAGGCGAGTCCTCGCTTCTCGCGAACCTCGTCAAACAGGCGGCCGCCCTGGCTCCCCAGCGCGACCGACATCAACTCCAGCGCCGGAGCGTCGGGGTGCCGAGCGCCGAGGCCGGGCCAGACTGCGGCGATGTGGGTCTGCTCCCAGCCGGCGCGCCGCCGTACACGCTGGCGGGTACCCGGAGGAGCCCACGGAGCAGTCTGCTGAGGCAGGATCGGGGCGCCCGGCCGAAGCCGAGAGAGCTGGTGCCGAAGCACTCGCTCGGCCATGTCGGGGTCGAAGGCCCCGGTCATCGCCACGACGAGGTTGCGGCCGCACCCCCACCGCAGATGATCGGCCCGAAGCTGCCCGACTTGAATGCCGCGAATCGTCCCCGGAGCGCCGCTCGCCCGAACCGACCACGGGTGTCCAGCAAAGCAGGTGGCCCAAAGTGTCTCCGCGACCCGGTCGGCGGCCTCATCGTCGCTCTGAGCGAGCTCCTCCAGCATCTCGCCGCGGACCGACTCCAGCTCGGCCGCGTCGAACGCCGGCCGCAGCAGCACGTCGCAAGTCAACAACAACGCCTCTCGTGCGTGCTCCGACAGAAAGTCAGCTCGCAACCCCTGCGAACTACGACCCACAAAAGCGCCGATTCCGCCTGCAAGGGACTCGACCCGGCCAGCAAAGTCCGTTCCCGGACAGCTCTCCGTGCCCCGGGTCACCATGCGCGACCACGCAGCCACCCGGCCAGCGCTCCCCTTACGGGCCACAAGCTGTCCACCGATCCCCACGACGCGAACGCCAACGAGCTCCGAGGAGTCCGGCCACAGCACGACCCGCAGGCCGTTGTCGAGGGTGAAATCGCGCGGGCCGGGCCGGGCCGGAGCCCTGACGCTGGCGGGCGAGTCGCCTGCGGACCGCTGGCGCGCAGCCGAGTCAGGGGCGGGCGCGTGACGCGCAGCGGTCCGACTGCGCGCCGTCCTCGGCTCCATCACAACGACGCACGCCTGATCCAGATCCAGACGCCCCGCCTCACCTCGAACGATCTCCGGGTCCAGCCCAGCGACGGCCGCATCGTAGCGCCGCATGGCGTCAAGATCGCCGAAGCGGCGGTCGTGAAAGACGATTTGGTGGGCCCGGCCGTCCACCCCCTCACGCCCGTAGACCCGGTCAGCGAGGATCTGCGCCTTCACCCTCGCCAGTTCAGCGCGATCTACGCCGCGCTGAACATCGCCGATGACGTCGCGCAGCGCCTCCAACGACTCGGAGACCCGGCCCGGCTGAACGTCCATCGACACCACAAACATGCCCGCGTCGGCCTCCGGCTCAAGCGACGCGGACGCGCCAAGGCACAACCCAAGCTCGCGCCGCAACCGGGCGTCCAGCGGCGCCGACGACCCACCGCCGAGCAGCATCGCAACAGCGTCCAGCGCCGGGGTTCGCGGGCTCTCGTGGCCGGGCGTGCGCCACCCCACTTCGACGCGAGTGGCCGAAAATGGTTTACGCAGGTTGATCCTTCGCGCGTCCGGTCGAAGTTCGATGCACGGCCGGGCGCGGCGGGTGGGGCGCGGCCCCCCGCTCGACAACGCGCGGGTTGCAGCGGCGATCACGCGGTCGACGTCCACCGGGCCGACAACGGCGAGGCAGGCGTTCGACGGCACGTACATCGTCTCGTAGAACGCACGGAGATCGGCTCTGGCCATGCTCTTGACCGTGCGCTCGAAGCCGATAATCGGGCGCCCGTAGGGGTGTTCGCCGAACGCGATGCCATAAAGGGCCTCCCCCGCCAGCATCTCGGGGTCATCGTCACGCGAACGAATCTCCTCGATGACCACGAGCCGCTCTCGCTCCAGCTCCATCGGGTCCATCCGCGCGGTCCGCGCCATCTCGGCAAGGACCTCGATGAAGCCCGGCGCAGACGACGCCGGCCCGCTCGCGTGGAACACCGTCTCGTCGAAGCTGGTCCATGCGTTCAACTCGCCGCCAGCTCCCTCGACCGCGCGGGCAACGTCCCCAACACCATGGGATGCGGTGCCCTTGAACACGAGGTGCTCGACGAAGTGCGCTGCGCCCTCCATCCCGGGAGCTTCGTCCCGACTGCCCACGTCGATCCAGAGGTAGACGCCCGCTACGTCCGCCGACCCGCCTGTTTCGATGTAGACAGGCATGCCGTTGTCAAGACGGCGACAGGACGTTGATTCGGGCATCTGAGAGAGGTGCTATCCGTTATCCTTCCGGATCGACACCCCTGCCCCGCCCCCGTTGCAACGCATGAGGCTCATGGGGCCGACCGTTCACGCCCCCGAGCCCTGGGGGGTCTACGTGCACATTCCGTGGTGCGCGGTGCGGTGCCCCTACTGCGCATTCGCCGTGGACGCGCGCAGGGACCGGCCAGAGCAAGCGTACACCGACGCAGTGCTGCGCCAATGGGAAGACGAGAGACAGCACTACTGTGGTCTTTCATCTCGGCTTTCCTCCGGTACTGCGCCGGGGCGGCCGCACACCGTCTTCTTCGGCGGTGGCACGCCATCCCAGGCCGATCCAGCGCAACTCTCAACCATCCTCCGCGCGATCGACGCCGTGCCCGGCGCCGAGGTCTCTGCAGAGATCAACCCGGGGAAGCTCGATTGTGGCCGGCTCACCGCGCTCCGGGAGATCGGGGTCAACCGGGTCTCGCTGGGGGTGCAGAGCTTCCAGCCGGGCATCGCCCGCCGGTTGGCGAGAGCACACTCAGCGCGGGATGGCGAGGAAGTGTACGCGGCCGCCCGGAGGATCGGCTTCGACTCCGTCTCGGTTGATCTGATGTTCGCGGTGCCGGGGCAGACCCTCCAGGACTTCTCCGCGGATCTGGACGTGCTGATCGGCTTCCAGCCCGACCACGTGTCGCTCTACGGGCTCACCCTGGAGCCCGGAACACCGTTCACACGCGCAGCGGCGAAGCTGCAAGCGCGTGCTCGCACCCCCAACGCGAAAGCCGCATCAGGCGCCGCTGAAGACGCCGACGCCGACGACATCTGGAGAAGGATGTACGATCTCGCCGTCGCTCGGCTCGCCGGGGCTGGCATCGACCGGTACGAGGTCTCGAACTTTGCGCGTGCAGGGCACCGGTGCGCTCACAACGAGCACTACTGGCGCGCTCGTCCCTGGGCGGGACTCGGCAATTCCGCGCGGGGCTTCCGGCCAGACCTGACCCGGACCGCAGCGGCTCAGGGCGTAGACGAGTACCTCGCAAATCCCCTGGCCACAGTCGAAATTGTCCCTGCTCAGGCTCTGGCGGCGGAGCTGATCGGGTCGACGCTCCGCCACGTCGAAGGGCTCGATCTGGCGCTCCTGCAGCGAATGACGGGGCTGACCGTAGACCTCTCCAACCCCACCGTCGCCTCGCTGCTCGACAGGGGCACCCTCCTCGTGCGCAGTGACCCTTCGTGCCAACTGGCGTCGTTCTTAGAAATTCGAAACGAAGACCTGCCCCTCACCGATTACGTTGCGGCGCGGCTTTGCAGCGCGCTGCGGTCGGCGACCTCCGCTTCATAGCCGCAGAACCTTCCACCCGACCCCTTTCCCGCGGCCAGCCAATCCTTTACCTTGCGCTCGGAACGAACCGTTGATCAATGACCCCGACGAACTTGACTTCGAAGCGGTCGCGCTGAGCGGACCCGAGATCCCAAGATCCGCATCCGGCCCGCACGATGTGGATGCAGCCGACCCCAGCGGGCTGAACGCCCACTTGCTGATTGAGATGGACCCGGATCTGGAAGCCGCGCTCGCCGCCTGGGACAACCACCGCCCCGCGCGCACCGGACGCGCGGACCCAGCGTCCCCCCCCGGCCCTTCCGGCACCGCCGCCCCGCCCACCCCGCGGAGGCTCGACCCGCTCGACCCGCGGATCTTGACCTTGAACGCCCGCGTCCGCGAGCAGGGCGAGAGGTTGGCGGGCCTTGAGGAAGAGCTACGCCGGGTGTCCGAGGGGCGGGCCCTCGCCGAGTCGCAGCTGTCCGAGATGCGAACTACGCTCCGCGCCCATTCCGAAGACTTCGACCGTTTTCGCCAGCGCTCCCACAAGGATCGAATCGACGCAGAAAAGGTGGGCGAGAAACGTATACTCCGCTCCTTCCTTGAGACCGCCAACAACGTGGAGCGGGCCTGGCAGCACGCCGAGACGCATCAGGGGCAGCTGTTGACGGGCTTGCAGATGATCGTCGAGCAATTCCGGGCGACCCTCCGGAAGGCTGGGTTGGAGCGGATCCCCGCGACGCCGGGCTCCCTGTTTGATCCGGAGATGCACGAGGCGGTGCTGCGCGTGCCGTCCGCAGACCACGCTCCCGGCCGCGTGGTCGATGAAGCGTCGCCTGGGTGGCGCCTGCACGGCCGCCTGTTGATGGCCGCGCGCGTCACGGTCGCCGACGCCGGCCCGATTACGCAGTTAGTAGAATTGGGCGCGACAGGAGCGTCCGAGCCCGCGCCTTCCACGGCGTCGGAGCTCATCGAGAACGCCGAACAACCCTCCCAAAAAACAAAAGAGTAGGCCATGTCAAAGGTCATCGGTATCGACCTCGGTACGACGAATTCCTGCGTAGCCGTGATGGAGGCTGGGGAGCCCCTCGTCATCCCCAACGACGAAGGGAGCCGCACTACGCCCTCGGTGGTCGCCTTCGGGAAGGACAACGAGCGACTGGTCGGGCAAATCGCGCGGCGGCAGGCGGTGACCAACGGAGCCCGCACCGTGCCCGTGGTCAAGCGCCTCATCGGGCGCAGGTTCGCCGAGCCGGAGGTGCAGGCGACGCTGAAGCACGTCGGCTACAAAATCATCGAGGCCGAGAACGGCGACGCCTGGGTGCGCGTCGACAACAAGGACTACTCGCCAGCGCAAATCTCAGCGATGGTGCTCGAGCGGATGCGCGCGGTCGGAGAGGCCTACCTCGGCGAAAAGGTGACTCATGCGGTCATCACCGTGCCGGCGTACTTCAACGATGCCCAGCGGCAAGCAACGAAGGACGCCGGCAAGATCGCCGGTCTGGAGGTGCTGCGAATCGTCAACGAGCCGACCGCTGCTGCCCTCGCCTACGGCCTCGGCCGCCAAGGCCACGAGCGCGTCGCCGTGTTCGACCTCGGCGGCGGCACGTTCGACATCTCCGTCCTCGAGATCGACAACGGCGTGTTCGAGGTGCGCTCAACCAACGGCGACACCTTCCTCGGAGGTGAGGACTTCGACCAGCGGATCGCCGACTGGATGCTCAATCAATTCAAGGCAGACACCGGCATCGATCTCACCAGCGACGCGGTCGCGATGCAGCGCGTCCGGGAGGGCGCCGAGAAGGCCAAGCACGAACTCTCCACCGCGAGCGACACCGAGATCCATCTGCCTTTCATCTGCGCGTCCGCGAGCGGCCCGAAGCACCTCTCGCAGGAGCTCAGTCGAAGCCAGATGGAGGGTCTGGTGGCGGACCTCATCGACCGGCTCGAGGGTCCGTGCCGGCAGGCGCTGGAAGACGCCCGCATCACCCCAGAGGAGCTCGACGCTGTCCTGCTTGTCGGCGGTATGACCCGCATGGCGCGCGTGCAGGAGAAGGTGGTCGAGATCTTCGGCAAGCAGCCCGAGCGCGGTGTGAACCCGGACGAGGTCGTCGCGGTTGGAGCCGCCATTCAAGGCTCCGTGCTCCGCGGCGAGGTGAAGGGTGTCCTCCTGCTCGACGTCACGCCGCTGTCGCTCGGCATCGAGACTCAGGGCGGCTTGTTTGAGCCGGTCATCTCGCGGAACACGACCATCCCGTGCAAGAAGAGCAAGATCTTCACCACCGCGCAGGACAATCAGGACATGGTCCGGGCCCACGTCTTGCAGGGCGAGCGCGAGATGTCCGAGGACAACACCTCGCTCGGGTTTGTGGAGCTGCACGGGCTACCCCCTGCGCCGCGCGGACTGCCCGAGATCGAAGTCACCTTCGAGCTCGACACCAACGGCATCCTGCACGTACACGCGAAGGACCGCGGCACCGGGAAAGCGCAGACCACCAAGATCGTCTCCAGCTCGGGCCTCGCCGAAGCCGACATCCAGAAAATGGTGACCGAGGCTGAGCAGTACCGCGCGAAGGATCGCGAGCGGCGGGCGGCCACCGAAGCGCGCAACCGCCTCGACGGCCTGCTGTACACCACGCGCCGGTCAGTGGACGAGTACGGCCCCCTGCTCTCTGCGCAGGACGCGAGCATCCTCAAGGACGCGATCTACCAGGCCGACCGCGCGATGGACGGCGGTGAGCTCCGCGTGGTGGCCACGGCGCACGAGAACCTCGCCATGGCCTCGCAGCGGCTGGCCGAGTCGATCTACTCCGCCGCACGCGACGCGCCGGCGCCCGCGCAGGATGACATGGGCTTTGCGCGCCCGAGCGCTGTCGCCCGCGCCCCGTTGGACATCGGGACCGAGATCGTCGACGACGACTAGCGGCGCTACACGCCCCTATGCCATTGACCGTCCAGACTGTCGCCGTCCCCACGGGCGTCGCCGATGTGCGGTTCGCCGACGTCGATGGTGACGATGTGGCCGAGATCCTGCTGCTGAGCCGGCAGTCGATCAGCGGCCAGCCCGACGCGGCCTCACTCACCGTCGTGCGGCCAACTGAACCGGCCCGTGGCGTGGTGACCGTGTCTCTGGGCAATCGCCCGCTGTTCGTATCACCCGCCCCGGAGGGATCGTCGGGCATGTGGGCGCTCGGTGCCTCAGCCTGGCAGCGCTGGGAGACGAACCAGTTCGTGGCAGCCGGCGCGGTGGTGTCGCCGCTCGCGCAGCTTGGCAGGGCGACGCCCGTGTTCGCGGAGCTGGTCAAGGGCGTGTTCCCTGGAGCTGCTGCGCGAATCACCTGGTCGGGCGGGAACTATGTGTGTGTGCGGTCCGCGGCCCCCGAGATCGCGTGTGGCAGCGTCCCCGCTCCCGCCCAGGGGCAGCTCTCGGCGTCGTTGATCCAGGGTGGCCAGGTGCTCGCCACCACGCTGACTCCCCCGGCGCTCACGGTCACCGATGCGGACGGTGATGGGTACGCCGATCTCCTCATGCCCGACCACAAGCAGATCGCCGTGTACTTCACCGGCGCCGATGCAGTGGGCGTCCGAGCGGCGCGCTGGCCGGTGCCGCTCGACCTACAGCCGCCCGAAGGCCCGCGCGAGAAAGGAGAGAGCCGCCGCGAGGTCGGCAACGTATGGCTTGAGGACATCGATGGCGACCACAAGGTCGACCTCGGCGTGCTCCGCTACGTGACCAACGGGAGCTTCTTTGGCGCCACGGCGGAGTGGCTGTACGCCCACGGGACCGGGTCGGGGTTCGAGGCGCTCAAGACGGTGAGCCTGCCCTCCGCGGCCTTCGGCGCCACCCTCGTCGACGTCGATGGCGACGGCGACAAGGATCTGGTGACCGGCCTCGTGGACATCGGCATGCGCAACCTGGCCACGGCGCTGCTCTCGCACGTCGTCCGTGCGGATCTGGCGGTGCTCAGGTGCAACGGGACGGCTGGTTTCGCGCCGCCCGCGGTGCTGCACGGCGTCAGCTTTCCCCTGGATCAATCGGACGCCTTCCATGTGGACTTTGAGGGTGACGTAGACGGAGACAAACACGTCGACCTTGTCGCCGCCGAGGACGGCACAGTGAACGTCTACCGGGGCAGCGCAAACGGGATGGACTCGGCGGCCAGCTGGAGCGCCGAGATCGAGGTGCCGCGCGGGCAGGACACCCTCTTGACCCACGACATCGACGGCGACGGCAAGGCCGAGATCGTGGTCTGGGGCAAAGACGCCGGGAAGGTGTGGATCTTGAGGCGATAGCGAATGCTCGGTCGGTCGCGTCCTCCATCCGCCGCACGCTACGTTCTCAGGTGCAGAAGTGTTTCCTCCCCCTCCCCGTTCTCCTGCTCGCCCTCCTCCTCCCATGCGCCATCCTGGCCTGCTCCGGCGGCGATCTGGATGACTCGGCAGCGCCCGCCGACAACGACGCTGACTCGGACGCCGACACCGACGCGTCCCTTCCCGAGGCAGGCGGTTGGGTGGTGATCTCCTCAGACCTGACAGGCAGTAGGTGCGGCGACGTCTCCGACTACGTGACCCTGACCGCACCCGGCGCAGCGATCGAGATCGAGATCACCGGAGCCAGGACCTTCACGTCGATCCTGAACGGCGACACCACGGCGGACCTGTGCACATTCCAGAGCGCGGGCGCAAACTACGCTTGCGACGTCACCACAACGAGCGATGCCACCCCTCAGGACGTCGGGATGGACGCGCAGATCGACACATCCACGGCGCCCACCGGACGGTTCTCCAATACAACCGACAACACCCGAACCGACACGGTGTCGCTCGCCTGCGTAGGCACCGACTGCGGTACCATCGAAGCGAGCCTCGGCAGCTCCTTCCCCTGCGACCTCACCCTCACCACGCGCTCCACCGTGCAGTGATCGCCGGGGTGATCCCCCGAAGTGCGGAACCCCGGGCCGATACGCGATACTCCCCGACGATGCGCTCGCCCCCCCGCCCCTCGCCCCCCCGCCCCTCGCCCCCCCGCCCCCCGCCCC
>SHYV01000099.1 GCA_009692605.1 Myxococcales bacterium | reverse complement strand
GCCTGAACGTGGAAGACGCCTGGGTGCGCTGGTTGGCCGGCTGGTCAAACCGGTAGGATATGGAAGCAGCATGGTCTCGTCCGGTCCGCGTTCTTGAACCAGAACGCGGACCGGGTCTGGGCCTCGCCGGACGGCACTGCGCTGGTCGCCTGGTTCAAGGACCCTGACGGGAACCTGATCTCGCTCACCGAGTGGGCCTGGCAGCGTTCAGGGAAGCGCGATTCCAGGCGTTCACAGATCATTTATGTCGAACGCCGAGAATCACAGGTAGACAGTGCTTCGAAGGCGGGTGTGGGTTGGTAACCACACCGCTCAACGCGCGCACAACGAAGCTACCGCGACGAAGTGGCCCGCCGCGAGGGCGCTCGCGAGGGCGACAAGAGGCTCCCTTGGGAACACGGTCCCTGTCGCAAACGTCCTGCTTCGATCCTTGGTTGGCCATGCCCGACATCCTCGTGCCGGGCAGCGTGGCCCGGGTGCTTGCTCAGCACGGCAACCGGAGCTTTCCGGCGTGGCTCGCATCGGGCTGGCGTGGGAGCGGTCGTCGAGGGGCCCGAGCCCGCCCGTGCGAACCGTGGAGGGAGAAACGCCGAACGCGGCTAGTCCTGCCAGCCGAGCTTGTTCCGGACGGTGTTCTCCGGTAGCTCCTGCATCGTCTCGGCGTCCCAAAGCTTGCCGTCCCGCATCACGTAGACGACCTTTCTGGCCTCTTTGAGGTCCTTGAGCGGGTCGCCATCGACGATGAACAGGTCGGCGATCTTGCCGACGGTGATGCTGCCGATGTCTTTGGCGAGCCCGAGATGCGTGGCGCCGTTGATGGTCGCGGCGTGCAGGGCCTCATCGGGGGTCATGGCGCCGGGGCCGCCCAGCGCTTCCAGCTCCCAGTGGGGTCCAAGCCCCTGGAGTTGGCCGTGGGCGCCGAGCGCGACGCGGACACCCGCTCGGGTGAGCCTGGCCGCGTCCTGCGCGACCAGGTGGTGGTGGTATTCCCCCGGATCAGTCAGCACCGGGTCGAGTCGGAACGCGCGACTGACGAGCACCCAGGGTGGGATCCACTTCGTGAGGGTGGGGTCGTCGTAGACCCGCTCGTTGGTGAACCCCTCGATCTCGCCGTGCGGCCCGCCGTAAGCGACCAGGAGGGTCGGAACCCAGGTGGTGTCGCTGTGCTTCCAGAGCTGGGTCACGTCGTCGTACATCGGCGAGACGGGCAGGGAGTGCTCGATGGACGAGTGCCCGTCGATGACCATGTTGAGGTTCTGCCACAGGTCGCCGCCGCCTTCGGGGACGTTCAGCATGCCCAACTTACGGCAGGCCTCGACGAGCCACTGGCGGTGGGTACGGTGGCTCTGCTGGTAGGACTTCACGCCCCATGCCCCGACGAGCTGCTGCTTGAGTACGGCGTTCTCAGCGTCGTTATAGGACTTTGCGTGGAGCGCCTGGTTGTCCAGCGCCCCGTACAGGATGTTGCCGGTGGACAGCACGCGCGGGCCATCCATGCGGCCAGCCTGGATCTCCTCGGCCTGCCCGAAGGCGAGGTCGTTGGACGCGGACGGGTCGAACACCGTAGTGACGCCGTAGGCGAGGTTCACGAGGTGGCGCCATTCCTGGTTGGGGTGGATGTCACCGCTGGCGTAGTGCAGGTGCGCGTGCACGTCGATGAGCCCGGGCAGCAGCGTCTTTCCCGCGAGGTCGATGATCTTCGCGCCGGCGGGAAGGGGAGGGTGAGCAGCGGGCTGGGGGGGGGAGCTGCCGGTGGCAGACTGGCCCCACACCGCGACGATCCGGCGACCCTGGACCACCACCGTGCCGTCGCGGATCTCGGGGCCGTCCATCGGCAGGATGCGGGCCTGGGTGAAGGCGATGGTCTGTGAGCCGAAGTCTCCCGTGACCGGGATGTGCATCTCCAGCGTCGCGCGCTCGGGGAGGGCGGCTGGCTCGGCGGGCTTCTTGTCCGGCCCTGCGGCCTTGGCGGGGGAGCCGTAGAAGTCCGCCTGACGGGTGTCGAGGCTGTAGAAGTTGGAGCCCGTGGTCCAGGTCACCGTGTGGTCATCGGCCCAGTCGAGCCAGGTGGCGCCTGTGTCGGTGAGGGTGCGCTGGGGGAGGTCCGCCAGTGAGGGAGGAGCGAGCGTGCCGTGCGAGAACGGGGGCATCGGGGCGACGACGGCCTCCCAGCCCACCTTCGCCGCGAGGGTCCCGAAGTCCGGGGAGAGGCGGATTTCGCCGGCGCCGTTGGGGAAGGTGAGGTGGGTGATCTTGTCGGTGCCCAGCCGGTTCACGCTGACCAGCGCAGCGGTCTCGGCGGTGCGGCCGGTGGGCGCGACATCCTCGAGCCAGTAGATCCGCGAGCCGTCAGGCGACCACTGCGGACGAGCGCTCGGAGCGCCCGACCCCCGGAAGGGCACGGTCGTGAGGTGGGTCCCATCGACCGGCCCCTTCGCGTCGAGCGGGGCGACGATCAGGTCCATCGAGGGCTGCTCGCCGAGCTCCTGACCCGACTGGGTGCTGGTGCCCCGAAGGGTGAGGATCCACTTGCCGTCGGGCGAGATCGCGGGCGCCTGGTAGTCGGCTGGCGTGAGCGTGATCTGTCGGGCTGGCTTTGGCTTGGCGCTCGTGCTGCGGATCCAGACCTGACCCTGCGCGCTGTCATCCCACGTCACATAGGTGAGCCACTTGCCGTCGGGGCTGCGCTGTGGGAAGTACGCGTAGGTGTCGGCGGGGGTCAGCGCTGTCGCCTGACCGCTGTCGCTGACGCTCCAAAGAGTGCCCATCGCGCTCGCCACCACCCCCAGGCCGCTGGCCGTGCGGGGGATGCGCGCGGCCCAACGCACGATGCGGGCGTCAGCGGGTTCATCCGGCAATTGGCGCTGCGGCCGCACCGCGTCGGTGACGTGGGTCTCCACTTCGGCCTTGAAGTCGACGGTGCGGCGGGCCTTGGTGGCGACGTCGATCTCGTGGATGTGGCCCTTCGCCCAGAAGTACAGCCGCTGGCCGTCGCTGCTCCAGTCCATCCTCGGGTACGCCGAGCGCAGCTCGAAGGCCTCCATCGCGTCGGGGTCGAGATCGTCGGCGATCCGCTCAAGGTGGCCATCGGCGTGCCGCAGCATCAACACCGACTTGAGGCGGTCGCGGGTGATGTAGGCGAGGGGGCCGCCCGGGATCGGGCTGGGTGTAGGCCGCACTGCGCTGCCGGGCGCGGTCAGCCCAACGCTGCGCAGGCCGGTCTTCATGTCGAGGCGGATCAGCTCCCAGAGCCCATCATGCGGATTGGCGTTGTACTCGAAGCGGCTGCTGCGGGTGGAGAACCAAACGGTGCGACCATCGGCGTCGAAGGCGGCTTCGCCGGCGTGGGGGTCGACGTCGAGCGTGGTCAACTTCGTTCCGGGCCCGCCGTTCACGTTGAGCATCCACAGCTCCTGCACGCCGATGGACCGCGTGTCGACGCTGCGCCGCCGGCCGACCAACCAGCCATCGCCCGAGCTTCCGGCGGCGGCCGGGGTGACCCACACCCCGTCCGACCAGCGGTCACCCTCTTCCTTGGTGATGGCGTGCGGGTTCGAGCCGTCAGCGTTCATGGTCCAGAGGTTCTCGTTCCCTCCAGCGTCCGAGGTGTACAGGATCTGCGTGCCGTCGGGCGACCAGTGCCCGTCCGTCTCCCACGAGACCCCCGTGGTCAGCCTTCGGGTCGCGCCGCCGGTGAGCGCGACGGTGTAGAGGTCGCCCAGCAGGTCGAACAGCAGCGTGCCGGCAGCGGGCGAGGCGTCGGGCGCGAGGTCCAGCCCCATCCACGTGCCCTCGGTGACCGTGAACTTCACGTCCTTTCCCGGCCCATGGGGCGCGTTCACGTCCCAGTCGGTCGGCTCCGGTGCGGGGGCAGGGGCGCCCGCTCCGCCATCTGGTGTGGCCCAGCGCCCGTGCCCGTCGTGCCCGTGCCCGTCGTCGGCGGTGGCCTGCAGCGTCAGCGCGGCGAGGATTGTGATCGAGGTGAAGACCCGAGTCGGGAAGCGTGGTGTCATGGGGTTGGGAGTGTAGCGAGGCCGGTGTGGGCGAGCACGCATCCTGGGGTGACTTCCGTCGGAACGCCGGCGCTGTCGTTGCCGCCCGCTTCGCGACGGATAGGCAGGGACGATGTTCGTCTCCTCCCTCCTCCTCTTCGCCTGCACCCCCGGCGCCCCCGATGACTCCGCCCCCGATGACTCCGCCGGCGACAGCGCGGACACCGCCGAACCCGAACTCTCGGCCGACGAGGCTGTGTTTGAGGCGATCCGCAAGGCGGCGAAGAAGGACATCCGGGCCTCCTACGCGAGCGGCGCGTCGGTCGCGGTGTGGAGGGACGGCTCCATCGTCTTCGCCGAGGGCTTCGGCACCCGGGACCCGGACACTGAGGACCCGGTGCTCACGACCACGCTGTTCCAGATCGGCTCAGATACCAAAAAGCTGGCCGCCCTCGTCGCGCTGCAGCAGGTCGCAGCAGGCGGCCTCTCCCTCGACAGCACGGTGGCTGATCTCGTCCCGGAGCTGGTGTTCGCCTCCGACCCCGCGCTCGCCGGCACCATCACGCTGCACGAGCTGCTGTCTCACCAGACCGGGCTCTTTGACTACACCCCTTGGGTCGACGCGCCGGACGACGCCGACCTGTACGATCGGGCGGTCGGCCGGTTCGCCGACTACGAGTATGCGCCCGGCCCGTCCGGCTTGTATTGGAACTACTGCAACCCCAACTTCTCGCTCGCCGGCTTGATGACCCAGCAGGTGGACGGTCGGATGTGGCCCGACATCGTGGAGCAGGACCTGTTCGCTCCGCTCGGTTTGACTCGCAGCTTTGCCCGCAAGTCCGCGGTGGCAGAAGATGGCGACTACGCGATCGGGTACGGCTACTACTTCCCGGACGGGTACGACACCTTCGAGCCGTTGGGCGCGGCTCCGGCGTACCAGTTCGGCACGACATCCTTCGAGCATATGCCCGACGCTGGCTTCATTCGGCCCGCGGGGCTGGTCTGGTCCACCGCGTCTGACATGGCCACGTTGGAGGGCTTCTTGATCGACGGGAACGAGGCTGTGCTCCCCCAGAATCTTCTGCGCCAGCTCACGAGCCCGCAGGTCGCGGTGTACGCGGGCCTCGATCGTTCGAAGGCCGGCTACGGCTATGGGCTGATGGTCAACGAGAGCGGTTGGAACGGGTACGACGGCTACCACGACGTGCCTATCTGGTCCCACGGCGGCAATACCATAAGCATGACCTCCACAACCTACATGTTGCCCGACCAACGCATCGCGGTCACTGTGTTGTCCAACGGGTACGGCGACGACTTCACGCTCACCGCCATCACCGCGTTGGAAGGCCTCGTCGATCTGCCCGACACGGTGGAAGCACCTGCCTTGTTCGGCGACCCCGAAAACGTCGAGGCGCTAGCCGGCGTATGGTCGGGCCCCTCGGTAGGCAGCCTCACGCTGGGCTGGGACGGGGCTGCGCTCACCGTGGACGCCCCGGACCTGGTCGCCGCCGGCCATGTTGTGGGCGCGACGCTCGAGCCCTACAGCAAGGACATCTACTTTTTGAGCATCGACGGGGTCGACTATGACCTGTCTTTTTACGCAGGGGAGGGTGATGCCGGCTGGCTGATCAACCGGCAGTTCACGTTCGCGCGTGGCGTGGCCGAGTCGAGCGGCGGCACGGGGTTGCTGGGGCCGGACTTCGGGGCGGGTGTGGGCTTTGCTGCGTTGGACGAGCGCTTGCCGATGCGCCGGTTGATGGGCTTCGCGGAGTGAGGCGAGGGGGGGCGTGCTGATTGACCTCGGGCGGGCGCTCGTCGAACCGAAGCGTGGTGCGGGCGCCGCCGAGGAGGGCGTGCAGGAGGTCGTCGATCTGGGCGAGCGTGGCCCTGTCTAGGGTGCCGTCGTTGGGGCGCACCCCCCGAACCCAGTGAATTCCGCGTCTGCGTCTGCCAACGATGCGTTGATGACCTCGCCCATGTGCTCGACGAAGAGCGAGGCGCCGTCGGTCAGGAACCGGCCGGACGCGAGCGGGTGGTCGGTCTCCATGCGCGTCTCCAGAAACTCGACGGCGCTGCGCGCAACCTCCAACAAAACCCCGTGAAAACTCCGGATGCTGGCGAGGACGTGTGCCTCCACGAGGTTGGTGAAGGACAGGCACCGCTGCTTGTGGTCCGGTCGGCGGATGACGGGCGGCGAGAACCCGCGTTCCTTGGCCCGAACCGGGTAGTGTCGGCCAAAGACCCAGCTTCGAAGAGTGGCCGACGGGACGCCGATCAGAAACGCAGCCTCCGACGGGGAGTAGGCGGGCAGGTCCCGCGGCTCGCGGCCTCGGTAGATGTCGTTCGCGGAATCTGTCATGGGCTTCTGGCCTCGGTTTGTACCTGTCCCATGCGGCGGTGCTCGGTCACGCTGACGTCGTGTCGCGGGCCACCCGTCTCCCCCACCCGTCTCCCCCACCCCCCTACGGCGTCTCTTTCTCCACCGAGTGATCCCTCGCGTCCTGCACCCGGCCGTACCGGTCATAGATCGTGGCCCGGTCGAGCTTGTTGTTCCAGATCGGGTCCGCGTTCTGCAGGTAGACCGCGAGCTGCGCCTGCCAGTCTGCCGCGTTCGTGCCCTTGCCGGAGTGCAGCTTGAACGTGTGGCCGGCGGGCACGGTGAGCGTGGGGAACGTCCAACGGTTCCCCGAGATGTCGGCGATTTGGTAGCCCGAGAGCTCGATGGGGTCGGGGCTCACGTTGCAGATTCGCAGGTACTCGCCGTTCACGTTTTCGCGGTCGTCTCCGTCGGCGTTGGCGTGGAAGCTGGTGATGTGGAGCGCCCCCTGGTACCGAGGTGTGCTCCAGAGCCCACGACGGGCGGTGCGCGCTGCGTCCTGGGCGGCGACGAACCCGGTGAGGTCCGTCGAGTCGGGCGGGATCACGAACAGGTGCCCGTAGCCCTGCTTGATCAGCTCGAGGGAGAGGTTCTTGTCGTCGATCATCACGCCCGCGATCAGGCGGCCGTACCCGTCGCGCAACGCCGACCCGTAGATGAGGGTCACCGTTTTTCCCTGCACCAGCGCAGCGGTGTAGTCCCTGGCTTCTTGCCCGTAGTCCTCGAGGGGCTTGAGCTCGGGGGTGTTCACCCAGCGCAGCCGGACGCGGTCCCCGGTGTCGAGGGTGATGGTATCGCCGTCGTAGACGTTCGTGACGATCGCGGTGGCCGGGCCGGGCTTGACGGGCGCGGAGGTGGAGGTGGCGGGCGGCGCTTCGTCAGGGTCGTCGGCGCGGGCGTCGGCAGCGAAGAATAGGGTTCCGATACACAGGGCCCCGGCGGTGCGGGAGAGGCGAGCGGCGAGGAGGGTGTAGGCGGTCATGCAGGGCTCCCGGTCCGGCCCTATAGCCCTTCCTGCTGTCGCTTCCTTCCCGTCGGGTCGAGATCAGCGCCCTACATCGCCGCGAGCCGGCTCACTTGCCACAGCAGGTACGGGTCCGACGGGTTCAGCTTCGCGGCCAGCAGGGCACGCTCCCGGGCTTGGACCAGGTCTCCCCGGGCGAGCGCGACGACGGCGCCGGTGTCGGCGTACGCAGAATTCCCGGGCAGCGCCTTCATCGCCGACTGACTCTTCAGCTCCGCCTCGTCTAAGCGCTCCTTGCCCAGCGCCCAGTACCAGGCGTCGCAATTGTCCCGGTCCGCTCCGATCAGCTCCGCGCAGTCGCGCTCATGCCCCGTCTTCAGGGCTGCGCGCGCGGCCTGCTCGTTCCCGACCGCCATGTAGCCGGCCCCAAGAAAGTCGAACGGGCGCTGGTCGGGGTGCAGCCGCGCCATGGCGGTCTCGACGTCGCGGGTGAAGGTCGCGACGTCCCCGGCTTCGGTGCTCAGGGCGTAGAGCCAGATGGGCAGGCCCTGCAGCGGGATGATCCGCAGCAGGTCACGCATGGCGACGATGACGCCGTAGCGATCCTTCACCGTCGCCGCGATGCGGGCCAGCCGCACCAGGTGGGCCGACCCGCCGCGGGGTGAGGCTTTGTTGGCCGCTGCGATGGTCGCCGCTGAGTCTTCGACCTGTCCCGCAGCGAGCTGGGCGTCGGCCAGCGCGACCAAGAAATCTTCGGAGTGGTCGGGGACCGGCGCTGCCGTCTCGCTGGCGCGTCGCGCGATCTCCAGTGCGTGGTCGATCTGGCCGTCAAGCACCAGCGCGTCGATGTAGTCGATCCAAACGCCCTGCTCGGCGAGGTCTTCCGGCTCTAGCCCAGCGAGCGTCTCGATCTCCCCTTTGAAGTCGGCGGCGATCGCCTTGGCCTTGGCGACCATGACGGTGAGCTCCGGGTCCTTCGGCTTGTGCACCAGCGCGGCCTGCAGCGTCTGCAGCGCGGATTCGCCCTGCCCGCTGGACCACTGCAGGCTGGCGAGGATCGGCGCCCGGTCGGGGTCGTCGGGGTGCAGAGAGAGCTCCCGGGCCAGCCCCGCCGCCAGCGCGTCGAACTGGCGCACCGGGCCCGCAGTCTTCGTCATCCAGAACCGATTGTGGGGGAAGTCGAAGATCACCCGGTGTTCACGGAGCACCTCGTACCCGGCGAGGCCCGACAAGCCGGGGTGCTGCTCGCACGGCCCCTCAGCGCACAGCCAACGCGCGGAGGCGTCGACCGCGAGGGTTTGCCCCCCGAGACGGACCCGCGCGACCGGGATTCGGTGGGTCCGGCTTAAGAGCTTGCCGTTCGGGATCTTGTCCAGATCGGCGCCGAGCCCGTTCACCGGCTCCTCGCCGATGGTGGAGAACCCGCGGAACGGCTCGCCTCGGGCCCCGATGATGATCAGCCCGCCGGCGCCGGTGTCCACGTCCAGATCCACATCGGCGGTGGTCCGGGTGCGCTTGCCCGCTGGGGTGAGCCCCTCGCTGTGCAGCGTCAACGTGGTGCGCGCGCTGTTCGCGGACCAATCCATGGTCGGCGCCCGCTTTGGCGCGTGCCCGTCGAGCGACAGAGTGAGCCGGTCGGCAGGGTAGTCGACCGTCATCACGAAATTGGACCATACGTTGTTGCCGAGGATGCCGGCGAGCGGGAGCGCGCCGATGTACTCGGGCAGGCCAGGAAGTCCGATCGCGATGTCCACGCCGCGGACGGTGAACCCTCCGAGCGTGATCTCCGGGAGGGTGCCGCGGATCCAGGGCGCCTGCCCGGAGAGCCCTTGGATGTAGCCTCCTGCGTCCGGGTCGGCGACGATGCCGAGCGCGTCAGCTACGTCCTTCTGGATGACCGACGTGGCGGCGCCGGTGTCCACCAGGAACAGGGCGTCGGACCCGTCGTGGAACCCGACCAGCACCATGATCTTGTCGCCGCCGGGAGAGGCGCGCCAGAGATCGAGCTGGGTCTCCCGGGTGCCGTCCAGCACGAGCTGCGCCTGAGGAGACAGGCCCTCTTGGCTCGGCGGCGGGGTCGCTGCCGCCCTCGCAGCCTGTGCATGGAGGGAGAGCGCCAGGGTGAGCGTCAGGGGGAGGAAGACGGTGGGGAGGATGGAGAGCGTCATTGGTGCGGGCCTCGGAGCAAGGCCGCGTCGAACGCCATGGGCAGGCGGGCGACCTCTAGCAGCTGTGGCGGTGGGCTTGTGGGTGGCTCGGTGTCGACCAAATCGTAGAGTCCGTCCGACCGGTCGGGCGGGGCGATTCGGGTATCGCCGAGGTCACGATCTCCAGCGATCGCGATCAGCTCCCGCCCAAGCTCGACGAGCAGGAGCACCGCGACCGGGCGCTTGACCGAGCCCCAGCCGCCCAGCCGCGCGAGGTCCACCACCGAGATGACGCGGCCGAGGTACCCCCAACCGCCGAGGAGCCAATCCGGAGCCCCAGGCACCGGCGAGATGGGCCCGGGGACGTGTTTGCCTCGCCAGACGCTGCGGTCGATCAAGATGGTGCGGCGGGCGATCTCGATTCGGGCGACGTTCATCGGGACGGTTAGCTTAGCCCAGTTCCGCCAACGCGTCGTCGAGTGAATGCTGCCGCGTCCAGCCGAGCGCCTCTGCCCGGGACGGGTCACCCCAGAGGATCGGAAGGTCAACCCTTCGCAGCCGAGTGTCGTCCAGCACAGCGGTGGCGCCCGGGCAGACCTTCTCGAACAGCGCTCGCATGGAGACCGCCTGTCCCGAGCAGAGGTTGTAGGCCTCACCGGAGACACCTCGCTCGGCGAGCAGCAGGTACCCGGCGACGATGTCCCGTACGTCGCTGTAGTCACGACGCACGTCCAGGTTGCCGACTCGGACGATCCCGCCGCCGTGGCCGTCCAGCGACAGGCTTGGGCCCTCGCGATGTTGGGCCCGCCAGTCCGGCAGCGCGAATCGGCTGTCCTGACCCGACCCGGTGTGGTTGTACGCGCGGGCGATGACGACGTCGATGCCGTGCGGCAGGTAGCCCTTCACGACATGTTCGACAGCCGCCCGGGCCGAACCGTAGGTGTCTACCGGCTGGAGCGGGTGGTCTTCGGGGGTCGGCAGTTTTTGCGGCCGTCCGTACACCGCGCACGTGCTCACCAGCAGGATCCGCGTGCTGCGGTGACGGTAGAAAACCTCGTCGAGCAGCGTGACGACGGGCTTCACCACGTTGAGGTGCGCGGCTGACGGGTTCTCGCGCATCGCCGAGATGTGGCTGGTCCCCGCGAGGTGGAAAATTACGTCGGGCCGTGCGTCGGCGCACACCCGCTCGACCTGCGCCGCGTCGAGAAAATCGACCTCGACCTCGGCGTGGTGGCCCGCGGCGGTGACACGGTGGCCGCGCTCGCGCAGCAGGCGGACGAGGTGGGATCCTGCGAAGCCGGCGGCTCCGGTGACGAGGGCGTTCATGCCCGAGGCGTTAACGCGAGGCCCGCTACCCCTTCACGAACACCAGGCTCGCGGAATTGATGCAGTAGCGCTTGTAGGTCGGCGCGGGCCCGTCATCGAAGACGTGCCCCTGATGACCCTGACAACGGGTGCAGACGACCTCTTCCCGGTCCATGCCGAGTGAGCTGTCCGTCCTCGCCCCCACGCGATTGGTTGCGACGGGGCGGGTGAAGCTCGGCCAGCCGGTGCCGGACTCGAACTTGTCCTTGCTGTGGTAGGCGGCGAGCCCGCAGCCCGCGCAGAGGTAGCGGCCGTTTTCGTGGTTGTTCCAATGACGCCCGGTGAACGGGCGCTCGGTGTCCGCGTGCCGCAGCACCTCGTAGACCGCGGGCGCGAGCTTCGCCTTCCACTCCGCGTCGGTCAGCACGAGCGGGACGATCGTCGCGGGGTCGGGCTCACCCGCGACGCCTGGGGCCGGCTCGGGGCCGGTCGGCGCGGCGCCGATCGCGTCGCATGAGATCAGCGCGACGACGCTGGTGATGGACGCCGCCAGCACCGAGACGAATTGGCGGCGATTGAGGGCGGGTTGGGCGGTGAGGGCGGGGCGTGGGTAGGGAGTGAACATGCCTGACTGTACGCGCCGGGAACCGCGGCGGATCAGTCTCCCGGTCGAGGTGATACCGGAGGAAATGTTGCTGATGTTCCTGCTCGCCGGCTGCTCGCAGCCGCCCAATGCACAGGCTGCCCCCGTCCTCGACCCCAACGCGCCGGCCGCTCTCCCGAAGGTCGCCGCGGGGCAATCCGTCGGTGTGTTCGCCGGCGGTTGCTTCTGGTGCCTCGAGTCCGACTTCGACAAGATGCCCGGCGTCGTCGCCACCACCTCTGGCTACGCCGGGGGGCACGTCAAGTCCCCGACCTACGAGCAGGTGGGCGGCCACTCCACGGGTCACCTTGAGGTCGTTCGGGTGACCTTCGACACCGCGATCACCGACTACGCCAAGGTGCTCGACTGGTTTTGGCACCACGTCGATCCCGTGGACGCGGGTGGTCAGTTCTGCGATCGTGGGCAACCCTACCAGACCGGGATCTTCCCCGCGGATGAGGCGCAAGCCACTGCAGCGGCAGCCTCCCGGGTCGCGCTGGACGCCGCCCACACCCTTGCCGGCCCGGTCGCGACCCGTATTTTTCCAGCTGGTACGCCCTTCTACGCAGCGGAGAACTACCATCAGGACTTTCACGTGACGACCCCGGGCCGATACGGCAGTTACCGGCTCGGCTGCGGCCGCGACGCGAAGCTCGCGCTCATCTGGGGGCTGAGGTGAGCGGCCTCGCGATCACGCTCAACACGTGGTCACGCGGGGAGTGGGGCCCGATGTGGGTCTGGCTCGGCACCCCGGGAGCGACGCTGTGGCTCGGCGTCATCGCGCTCATCGTGATTGGCGTCCGCGCCGCGGGTGCGGCGAAGGACGCCAGCGAGGCCAACGCGCGCGGCCGACCCGAGGCGGGCGAGCGGGTATGGAAGTTGGTGATCGCCAGTGTTCTTGGCGGGTTGTTGGCGGTGGGGGTGTCGGACTCGCTCTGCGCGCGTGTGCTCAAGCCGGGCTTCGCGCAGGCGCGACCGTGCGTGGTCTTCGTGACCACCGTGCCGAAGCCGCTGGAGTGTGGGTCTGGCTTTGCGATGCCCAGCGCGCACGCCTCCAATACGGCGGCGCTCGCGGTCACGCTCGGCAGCGTGCCGTTGGCCATCGTGGCGGGCGTGGTCGGGGTGGGCCGGGTCGTGGACGGGCAACATTGGCCGTCCGATGTGATCGTGGGCTGGGGCATCGGTGGCTTCATCGGGTTGATGTTCCGGCGGCTGGCGGAGTGGGTCGCGGCGTGACTGCTCAGCTCGCCCCCCCATCGCCCTCCCCCAGCGCCTCCCGCAGCGCCTCCCCCAGCGCCCCCCCCATCGCCTCCCCCAACGGGCCATCGCCCGGCCTCCAGGCCCCGTAGCGGACGCGAACCCGCGCAAACGGCCAGGGGACCAACGCGCGGTCCCAGCTCCGGGCCCGCCAGCCGGTCGATTCGATCCTGCCCCAGACCACGGGGACCTCCCCGCGGCGGGCGAGGACCTCCGCCCCGGGTTGAACTTTTCCGACCGGCCCGCGCGGGCCATCCACGGCCAGCACCGGGCTGCTGCCCTCGCGCAGCGCTCCCAGCGCCGCTCTGAGCGCCCCCACGCCCCCGCGCGACGAGGACCCCCGGATGACCTGGTACCCGAGCGAAGACAGCGCCTGCGCGAGCAGGTCGCCGTCCGTCGACAAGCTGGCGATCGGCACCAACGGCGCACCGCCGGTGGAGTGGGGTGCGCGGTGGAGCGCCACCATCGGGATCAGCTCACTGTGCCAGAGCGCGATGACCGTGGCGCCGTGGACCGGCCATCGGTCCCGTTCCACCCTCCAGGTGAGCGCCAGGGCCCGTAGCGCCCACGCGGCGAGCCGGGCGGTGATCGAGCGCAGCATATGCGATCGGTATCAAGGAACGCGATCCCCTGATATGGCTTGAACGTGCTGATCCCGAACGACCACCACGGGGTTGCCCCGATCACCCCCGCGCTGGTCGTCGTGCTTGCCCTCGGGCTGGCTGCCTGTCACTCCACGGTCCGGGTCCCTTCGGACACGGAGGGAGACGACACCCCGGTTGGTGAGCCGGGGATCACAGTGGGCGATCATGCTTGCCCGGAGGCGATCTTCATCCCCCAGTCCGGCCTCGATGCCGCGGACCCCGTCCCCGCTGATCCGGACGCCGCTTCCTTCGGGTCGGCCCCCGAACCCACGCGGGTCCGGCTGTCTTGGGTGGGTGACCCGTCGACGACGATGGCCTTCAACTGGGTGACTGACCTCGACACCCGCGCCTCGCGGATCCAGCTCGGGGTCGGCGGCCACTACGGGATCGACGTCGCGGGGGCCAGCTTCACCTTGCTCAACGGGGATGCGTTCGGCCGCGTTCACGAGGTGCACGTGTGCGGTCTCGAGCCGGGCCGGACCTACCACTACCGGGTCGGCGGTGAGGGCCATTGGTCGGCCGACGCCACCTTCTCGACTGGGCCGACGCCCGGCAGCACCGAGGCGTTCCGCTTCGTCCTCGCCGGTGACTCGAGGGACAACCCGGACGTCTGGGGCCAGATCCTCGCCGCGTCGGATGCCTATGTGCCTGACTTCATCCTATTTTCAGGCGACGCCGTGGCGAACGGCGCCGACCTCGCGAGCTGGGGGACCTGGCTCGACAAGGGCGTCGGCTACAATGAACGACGCCCGATGATGGCCGTGCACGGCAACCACGAGTTTCTGGCGCAGCCCTTTTTTGCGTTGTTCGCGCTGCCCACCGACGCAGGGCCGGAGCGGACGGACGACGAGCAGTGGTTCAGCTTCGATTACGGGAACGGTCACTTTGTATTTCTCAACGATACGCTGGCTCCCTACGACGTGCAGGCCACCTGGATGGACGCGGACCTGAAGGCGACGACTCAACCTTGGAAGTTCGTCGTGCACCACCAGCCCGCCTATTCGTCGTGCACCACCCACGGGGCGAACCTCAACCTGCAGACGCTATGGTCGCCTGTAGAGGAGGAGAACGGGGTCGACTTCGATCTCGCGGGGCACAACCACAACTACGAACGCTCGGTGCCCTTACGCGGCGGTGTGGAGACGGACGCCGCGGGTGGGACGACCTACGTGGTCAGCGGTGGGGCGGGAGCGCCGTTGTACGGCAACAACATGGCGAACCTGTACACTACCGCTGCGGCGGTCGAGCACAACTGGGTGCTGATGGAGGTGGCGGACGACCACGTCACGCTCACCGCCTACGATCTCGGCGGGAACGTCCTCGACCGCATGACCCGGTGAATCAGCAATTTCCCGTGGACCCGTCCGAGCAGGCGTAGGTGCAGCTTGAGTTCGCCTCGATGGTGAACGTGCACCGGCTGCCGTCGGGGTAGGTCTGCGTCTCGGTTCCGGACCCGTCGTAATTGAAATCATCCACGATGTTCGAGACTAATTCACCGCCATCAGTCTGTGCCAGGACGTACTCCTCGCCGCCGTCGAAGCGGCGCTTGTAGGCGCCGGTGAACTCGTAGCCATCTGAGGTGTAGGCGATGTCACCCTCCGCGATCCCCTCTGGCTTGGTCGTGATCTGGGAGTAGTACGACCCGTCGTCCGCCTCGTAGGTCTGGGTGCGCGAGAGGTTCTGGTGCATGCTGCCCTTAACGCTGTAGCCGGAGACGTCCGCGGTCCAATCGAAGCTGGACTCACTCGTATACGAGCCGAACGTGGTGAACAGGTCGCTCTCGTTGTCCTCCGACCAGTATTCGCTGGTCATGTCGCAGCCATCGCGCCGTGTACGCTCGTTGGTCAGGAACTGGACCCCGAGGATGTCGGTCTCGACGGTGGTCTGGAGGATGTCGAGGTCCCCGTTGTGGTAGGCCGTGCCGTAGCCTTCCACCGAGCCGTTCACGATGAAGTAGGCGTTGGCGTAGCCGATCGACCAGCTGTAATCACCGGTGTTGACGTTGTAGTCGCCCGCGACAGCGCTGCGCGGGGCGTCATCGGGGTCGTAGTCGAAGCTGCCCGAGCCGTCGCCCGCCATGATATGGGCCAGCAGGTCGTCCGACCAAGGGGCGACCTCAAAGGTGCAGGTCGGGGTCTCGTCCAGCCAGGTCACACAACCCGATAGCGCCGCGGCCAAGGCGACGGCCAACAGGGCGGGTGCACGGGAGGGAGCGGGTACGCCGCAGCGGACGGACACGGTGTGGTTCATCGGAGGCCTTTTGAGCGGGGCGACCTTAGCCGGAAAACGCGGGGGTGTCAGCAGCGCTCGCAGCTCAGGTTCCCCCGGTCTCCACGCACGCTACGCCGACGCGGTGGTCACGGGCGACGGCCGGGATGACGGTGGGGACGGTCCAATCGTCGCCCACGACGCGGTCGCCGGTGAGCCACGTGGCGACGCCGTTCGTGGGGGCGGGCAGGCCCGTCGGCGGGGCCGTCGGCAGGGCCATCCCATACCAGGTGCAGGCGGCGTGCGCATCGGCGGAGGAGGCCCACGCCGCCGGGCTTGTAGGCGGGCTCGGCGGCCAGTCGGCGAGTAGGCCCAGGGCGTGCAGGGAGGCGAGATCGGCTCCGGTCCAGATCCCGTCGGGCGCGGCGGTTCCGCAGCGGGGGTAGGGGAGGGAGACGATGGCCGTGTCTGCCTTGACGCTGAACGCGACGTGGACTTGCCCGCACGCGCGTTGGATGACCGCGGCGTGATCCCCATCGGGGAGCAGGGCGAACGCGCGGTCACCGACTTGCTGTGCGGTCGGGGCGACGAGAGAGTCGGTGGTGGGCTCGGAGAGCCACTCGGCGTCTTCGAAGTGACCGCGGTCGAGCACAAGCTCGATGGCGTGGGCGGCTCCGTTGGCTGGGACGGGCGAAGCTGCTGGCTGGGGGCCCGGCGGCGCTGAAGCCGGGGCCGCAGGGGGCTCGGGGGGGGCGGGCTCGGGGGGGGCGGGCTCGGGGGGGGCGGGCTCGAGGGGGGCGGGCTCGGGGGGGGCGGGCTCGGGGGGCGTGGGCTCGGGGGAGCAGGCGAGCAGCAGCGGAAGGAGCATCGAGCGGGGGTTTAACGGACCGGGCGTGGTCAGACCTCAGAGGCTCGGGTTACCCGGCCGCCATGGCCCTCCACGATCGTCTCTGCTCCCGCTCGTGTGCGCTCGTCGGTGGGGGGGCCTCGTGAAGTCGATGACCGGCTTCGGGCGGGCAGAGGCGTCGAACAGCGTTGTCACGCTGGTGGTTGAGATGAAGTCGGTGAACAACCGCTTCCGGGACGTGCAGCTCCGCGTTCCGCGCGAGTACAACGTGCTGGAGCCGCGCGCGCAGAGCCTGCTCCGGGAGAGCATCCAGCGCGGGCGGCTCGACGTGACCGTGCGCCGCAGCTCGACCGAAGGGGTCAGCCGCATCGTGCCGGACCTCGCGCTGGTGGAGCAGTACCGGAAGGCGTCGGTTGAGATCGCCCATCGGCTTCAGGTGGATCCTGCTGGACGGGCTGACGTGCTCGCGTTCGTGCTCGCCCAGCCTGGGGTGTTGACCACCGCGGACGCGGATCCCGACGCGCTCGGCGAGTGGGACCTGCTGGAGACCGCCCTGATCGGCGCGGCCGAGGATCTGGATCGGATGCGGTCGACGGAGGGTCAGGCGCTACGGCTTGATCTGGAGAAGCACCTTGGGGATGCGCTGCGGCTCCGCGCCGAGATCGCGCTCCACGCCGAGGGCGTCGCTGAGCGGCTACGGGCGCGGCTCGAGGAGCGGCTGCTACGCCTGCTCGCCGATCGGGTCGACCCGAACCGCTTGGCGCAGGAGGTCGCGATCCTCGCGGATAAGGCCGATATCGCGGAGGAGCTCTCCCGCTTTGGGAGTCACTGTGACCAGTTCATGGCGGCGCTGTCTGCGCCCGACGCCGTGGGTCGCCGTCTGGATTTCCTGCTCCAGGAGCTGAACCGCGAGGCCAATACCATCGGCTCGAAGTCGGCCGAACACCCGATTTCGACCCGGGTGGTCGAGTTGAAGACCGTGCTGGAGCGGCTGCGGGAGCAAGCGCAGAACGTGGAATGAAACCCAATTCTCAGATTACGATAGAATTATGAAACCTACCTGTCGCCCGTCGTCTCGCCCGTCGTCCCCGGCGCTGGCGCTCGTCCTGCTCGCTGGAGGCCTGTGCGCTGCTTTGACCGGCTGCCACGGCGACAAGACGGGGCCGATCGACACTGCGGGGGTCAACAACGCATCTCCAGTGCTGACGTTGGACAGCCCGGTTCAGGACGCCTTCTACGAAGGCGGCTTCGACCCTACTGAGCCCAACGTCACGGTGTCGGGGTTCGTGGTGGACGAAGAGGACGCGGCCT
>SHYV01000098.1 GCA_009692605.1 Myxococcales bacterium | reverse complement strand
GAGGGTCCGTCGTGCCCCCCGGCAAGGATGGCACCATGCGCTGGAAGCGCGTGCGGGCTCAGCCGCAAAGGTTCGACTTCCCCCGTCGACCGTCGCGTTAGACCCCGGCTCTCTCAGAGAGCCCGATGGCTGTGAACCGCGCCGGAATCGTCGATGCCAACGTCACCGCCCTTCTCGGGTCGCTGGTGTCCCCCCATGGCCCCGGAGCCAAGCACCCGGCGACTCTGGATGCCCCCGTCCGCGACGGCACCTCCCTCACCGGTCGTCGCGCCCTGGCCCTGTTCCAGACACAGATCGAGAGCCGGCACCTCGACCTCGCCGCGCGCGCATTGAAGGCCAGAAACGAGTGTTTCTACACCATCGGCTCGTCCGGCCACGAGGGGAACGCGGTCGTCGCAGCCGCATCGCGACCCGACGACATGGCGTTTTTGCACTACCGCTCGGGCGCCTTCTTCATCGAGCGGGCCCGGCAAGTGCCCGGCACCACCCCGCTGATGGACGTGCTGCTCGGGCTCTGCGCTGCTACCGACGAGCCGATCGCCGGCGGTCGGCACAAGGTCTTCGGCAGCCTCCCGCTCAACATCCCTCCGCAGACCTCCACGATCGCGAGCCACCTCCCCAAGGCCGTCGGATGGGCGGTTGGCGTCGAGCGGCGGGCCCGGGCCCTAGCCCTCCCGCCGGGCTCCGAAGACCGCATCGCCATCTGCTCCTTCGGTGACGCATCGGCGAACCACTCCACTGCGACAGGCGCCATCAACGCCGCCGAGTGGGCCGCCCACCGCAACGAACCCTGCCCGGTGCTGTTCGTCTGCGAGGACAACGGAATCGGCATCTCAACCGCCACTGCACCCGGCTGGATCGCCAGCATCTACGCCAACCGGTGCAACCTCGCCTACGTCTTTGGCGACGGCCTCGACCTACCCGACGCGTTCGACGCCGCGCAGGCCGCGGTGCACTGGGTCCGCACGTGGCGGCGCCCGCTGTTCCTGCACCTCCGGACGGTTCGACTGCTCGGCCACGCCGGGTCCGACGTCGAGTCCACCTACCGAAGCGCGGCGGAGATCGCAGCCGAAGAGGCGAAGGACCCCGTGCTGTGCACGGCCCGACTGCTGGTCGAGTCCGGAGTGGCCACCGGCGAGGATCTGGCCGAGCTGTACGAGCAGACCCGCACCCGGGTCGCGGCGATCGCAGAAGAGTGTATTCGGCGCCCGAAGTTCACATCGGCTGCGGACATCATCGCTCCCCTCTCCCCGCGGCGGCCAGCCGCAGTGGAGGCGGAGGTCGCGCGCGGCGCGAAGGCCCACGACCCAAAGCGGGTGATGGACGACGCCAAACCCCGCCACCTCGCCGTCCAGATCAACCGGGCGCTCGTCGAGGTGTTCGAAAAGTACCCGGAAGCCCAGTTGTTTGGCGAAGATGTAGGCCGCAAAGGAGGCGTGTACCATGTGACCGCCGACCTGCAGAAGCGGTTCGGACCCGACCGTGTATTTGACACCCTGCTGGACGAGCAGACCATCCTCGGCTTGGCGTTGGGCGCCGCGCAGGCGGGCATGCTCCCGCTGCCAGAGATCCAGTACCTCGCTTACTTCCACAACGCGTGCGACCAGATCCGCGGTGAGGCGTGCTCGCTCCAGTACTTCTCGAACGGCCAGTTCCAGAACCCGATGGTGGTGCGCATCGCGGGCTATGCGTACCAGAAGGGGTTTGGAGGACACTTCCACAACGACAATTCCATCGCCGCGCTGCGCGACATCCCTGGAATCGTGATCGCGTCTCCCGCCCGCGGCGACGACGCCGCAGCCATGCTCCGCACGTGTGTCGCCGCTGCCCGGGTGGACGGCGCGGTGTGTGTGTATCTTGAGCCCATCGCCCTCTACATGACCCGCGACCTGCACACAGAGGGCGACGGCGCATGGGCAGCGCCCTTCCCCCAGGCCAACGAGCATGTCCCCATCGGAGTGGGCCGCACCTACCCGCCGGACGCACCCGGGAAAGCGAACGCGGACGGCGACCTCACCATCCTCACCTGGGCCAACGGCCTGTATATGAGCCTGCGGGCGGCGCGGACCCTGCGCGACGAGCATGGGATCGCGTGCCGCGTGCTCGACTTACGGTGGCTGAACCCTTTGCCGGTCGCCGACATCGTCCGCGAAGCGAAGGTGACCGGGCGGGTGCTCGTCGTTGATGAGTGTAGGCGCACCGGCGGGCTGTCAGAGGCCCTGTTCACCGTGCTGATCGACAACGGGGTGCATGTCCCGATGGCGCGGGTGACCAGCCAAGATGTCTACATCCCGCTCGCGGGCGCCGCCAACCTCGTGCTCGTGCAGGAGCCACAAATCGTGGAAGCCGCTAGAAAACTCCTCGAAGGAGCCGCGCAGTGACGCCCGCAGTGACGCCCGCTGGGACCCCCGCTGGGACCCCCGCAGTGACGCCCGCAGTGACCAACGGGCCCGGTCGGCCACGCGTCGTCCTCGTCTGTCCCGGACGCGGCTCCTACACCCACGAGCTCCTTGGCAGCCTGACCCGGTCCCATGGTCAGGATGCCGGTCCCCACGCTCCGAGCGCATCTAGCCAGCTCATCCATGCGGCCGACACATATCGACGTGCGTTGGACCGACCCACACCCACGGAGATGGACCGTGCTTCGAGCTACTCCTCGCGCCTGCACGTCGCGGGCGAGAACGCCTCCATCCTGACCGCCACCTGCACGCTGGCGGACCACGCCGCGATCGTGGAAGCCGGACACGTTGACATTGTCGGCGTGATCGGGAACTCGATGGGCTGGTACACGGCGCTCACCGTCGCTGGAGCCTTGCCGCTGGCAGGCGGGCTCCGGCTAGTTGAGACGATGGGGCAGTACCAGGCCGACAACGTCATGGGTGGCCAACTCCTGTACTCGCTGTCTGGCCCGGAGTGGGAGATGCTCCCCAGCCCCGAGCTCGAAGCGGCGCTGCGGGAGATCCCGGATCTCCATGTATCAATACATCTCGGGCGCCAGATCGTGCTGGGCGGAACCGACACCGCGATACGTCTTGCGATGTCGCGACTGCCGACGCGAAAGGTCGGCGACCGGGACGCCCCGTTCACGCTCCCCTTACACTCGGCATTTCACACGCCGCTGATGCAGCAGACCTCGACGCGAGCCCTGCGAGATCTCGCCGATTTGGCGTTCTGTGCCCCCACCGTGCCGCTGGTGGACGGCCGCGGCGCGGTCTGGTTCCCGCGCCACGCGGATCCCCGCGCTCTCGCCCTGTACACCCTCGGCCCGCAGGTGATCGCCCCCTACGACTTCGGGCGGTCGGTGCGGGTCGCCCTTCGGGAGCTGGCCCCCGATGCGCTCATCCTGCTCGGGCCCGGTGGGAACCTTGGGGGGGCGGTGGGGCAGGCCATGCTGGACGAGCGCTGGGCCGGGATGCGCAGCCGCGCAGACTTCTCGGCCCGGCAATCGTCCGACGGCAGGACCCGCTCGGGCCCGATCGTGTGGAGCCTGACGCGCCCAGAGCAGCGAGCGCTCGCGTTTGGGCCCGCGGCGGCGTCCGGCGCAGACCGGTGAGGTCGCTGGACCTCGCCCGCGTCGCGCTGGGGTTGAAGGAGGTGAGACGAAGCGGCTGGGTCCGCGAGGGACACCCCGACGCGGAGTCGGTCGCGGACCACTCGTGGTCGGTCTCCCTGCTGGCGGTGCTCCTGTGCCCGCCGGAATTGGACCGTGAAAAGCTGCTGATCATGGCTATTTTGCACGACCTTGCCGAGGTGCGCGTCGGGGACATCACGCCCGAGGACGGGATCCGACCCGACGAAAAGCACGCGATGGAGGACAGCGCGATGGCGCAGCTGCTGGCCGATCACCCCGAGCTGCTGGGCATCTGGAGGGAGGCCGAGCGGAGGGAGTCACTGGAGGCGCGGTTCTTGAAGGGGCTCGACGGGCTCGAGATGGGTTTGCAGGCGGATCGCTACGCGGGGGGGGCGGGGGGGCCGGGGCCACACGCGCTGAGCGAGGCGGCAGCCCGACAATTTCGGCTCAGCGCAGGCGAAATGTACCGCAGGCTCGTGCAGGAGGGCTGACACCCCGGCCAATTGCCTACTGCCCGCCTAGCGGATGTGCCACCGAAGATAGTACACTCGGCGCATGCGACTCCGCAAACTCACCCGGCTCCTCCCCCCTCCCTCGGTCCTCGCCCTCTCGCTGGGCGCCCTGTCGGCCCTCGCCTCCGGTTGCCGCACCGAGGCGAAGCCGGACGGCACCGGCGACCCGCCCATCGGCGTGGACTCCGAGGGGGAGGACTTCGATGGTGACAGCTACATCACTACCGCTGCAGGCGGCGACGACTGCGACGACGGCAACGCTGCCGTCAACCCCGGCGTCGCTGAGGTGACATATGACGGGATCGACAACGACTGCGACGTCGCCACTCCGGACGACGACCTCGACGCCGACGGCTACCCACTCGCCGTCGACTGCGCCGACGAGGACGCGACGATCAACCCCACCGTGCTTGAGATTTGCGACGGCCTCGACAACGACTGCGATGGCGCCGTCGACAACGCACCCGACGCACCCACTTGGTACGCCGACGGCGACGGCGACGGGTATGGCGACGATCTGGAGTCGACGACCGCCTGCGAAGCGCCCGACGGCTACGCGGACATCGCCGGCGACTGCGACGACCGCGACGCCGCCTACCACCCCGGGGCCGACGAATCCGATTGCGCAGATCCGAACGACTATAACTGCGATGGCTCGGTAGGCTATGCAGACGCCGACGCCGACGGCTTCCCCGCCTGCGAGGACTGCGACGACGCATCCGTCGCGGTGAACCCGGATGGCACGGAGACCTGCAACGGCCTCGACGACGACTGCGACAGCGTCATCGACGACTACGCCGTCGACGCCCCCACCTGGTACGAGGACGGCGACGCCGACAGCTACGGCCTCGACAGCAGCAGCCTGACGCAGTGCGACGCACCGGCCGGCTACGCCGCCGATCCGGGCGACTGCGACGACTCCGACGCCGCCTACAACCCGGCCGCCAGCGAGTCCTGCTCCGACCCCAACGACTACAACTGCGATGGCTCGGTAGGCTACACAGACAACGACGCCGACGGCTTCGCTGCGTGTGACGAGTGCGACGACTCCGACGGCGCGGTGAACCCCTCCGCAGCCGAGGTCTGCAACGGCATCGACGACGATTGCGACGGCACCATCGACGGGGCCGACTCATCCGGCGCCACCACCTGGTACCTGGACCTCGACGCCGACGGGTACGGCGACGACGCCACTGCGGTCGTCGGCTGCGATGCTCCGACCTACCACGTGGCGACCGGGGGTGACTGCGACGACCACAACAACGACATCAGCCCCGACGGCGTCGAGGTCTGCGACGGCGAGGACAACGACTGCAACGGCGAGGTCGATGAGGCCGGCGGCGCCACGCTGTACTACACCGACGCCGACAGCGACGGATACGGCGATGACGCCACCTCAGAGGCTGCGTGCGACGCCCCAACCGGAAGTGTAGCGAACGCGGGCGACTGCGACGACGGCGACGCGAACTACCACCCCTCTGCGCCCGAGTCGTGCACGGACACCGTTGACTACAACTGTGATGGTTCAATCGGTCTTGTAGACGTTGATGGCGACGGATGGGCGGCGTGCGAGGAGTGCGACGACAGCCTCGCCAGCGTGAACCCGGGCGGCATTGAGGTCTGCAACGGTGTCGACGACGACTGCGACGGGGCCATCGACGACGCCGCGTCCGACATGACCCCCTGGTTCGAGGACTCCGACCGTGACGGCTACGGCTCCACGGTGTCGGTCACCGAGTGTGACGCCCCCGCCGGCTACATCGCCGACAGCGGCGACTGCGACGACGCCAACCGCCGCATCAACCCGTCGGCGACCGAGGTCTGTGACAGCATCGACAACGACTGTGATGGGCTCACCGACGACGCGAGCGCGGTGGACTCCTCGCTCTGGTACGCCGACGCCGACGCCGACGGCTACGGGGACCCCGCTCTCTCCGCCGAGCAGTGCGACGCCCCCGCCGGCTACGTCGGCGACGACGCCGACTGCGACGACGCGGACGCGACCGTCTACCCCACCGCACCCGAGACGTGCCTCGATACCACTGACAAGAACTGCGACGGCGCCTCGGGCTACTCCGACGCCGACGGCGACGGCTACGCCGCCTGCGAGGACTGCGACGACACCAGCGCTGCGCGGTACCCCGGCGCCATCGAGGTCTGCGATGACCTTGATAACGACTGCAACGGCGCCATCGACGACGGCACGACAGACGCCGTAGATTGGTACCAAGACACGGACACCGACGGATACGGGTCCGCGGTCAGCACGACGGCCTGCGATCAGCCCAGCGGCTACACCTCCGAGACCGGCGACTGCAACGACAGCAGCCGCGGAGTGAACCCCAGCGCGGCTGAGATCTGCGATACCATCGACAACAACTGCGACGGCCTGACAGACGGCGCAGACGCCAGCGGCGCGACCTCCTGGTTCATGGACGCGGACACCGACGGCTACGGCGACCCAACCGTCGCAGAGACCTCCTGCGCGGCCTCCGCCGGCTACGTCGACGACGCCACCGACTGCGACGACACCGACAGCACCGTCTACCCGTCCGCCCCGGAGACCTGCCTCGATACCACCGACAAGAACTGCGACGGTTCGGCCGGCTACTCCGACGACGACGGCGACGGCTACGCTGCCTGCGAGGAGTGTAACGACAACAGCGCCGTGAGCTACCCCGGAGCGGTCGAGGTCTGCGATGACCTCGACAACGACTGCGACGGCGCCGTGGACGACAGCGCCACCGACGCGAGCACCTGGTTCGAAGACAATGACACCGACGGCTACGGATCATCCGTGGATCTGGACTCCTGCGACAAGCCCAGCGGCTACAGCTCAGAGACCGGCGACTGCGACGACGGCAACCGACGGGTGAGCCCGAGCGCAGCGGAGATCTGCGATTCGGTCGACAACGACTGTGACGGGCTGACTGACGGAGCGGACGCCGCCGGGGCGAGATCCTGGTACGCCGACTCCGACGCGGACGGGTACGGCGACCCAGCGGTGGCCGAGACCTCCTGCGACGCGCCGTTCGGTCATGTTGGCAATGCAGACGATTGTGACGACGCCAACGCCAGCGCGAACCCGATCGAGACCGAACACTGCAACGGCTTCGATGACGACTGCGACGGCCTGACCGACGACTCGTCCTCAGTCGACGCCACCACCTACTACACGGATGCGGACAGTGACGGCTACGGCAGCGCGGTCGGCGTCGCGTGTACCCCGCCGTCGGGGAGCGTCAGCGTCTCGGGGGACTGCAACGACGCGAACGCCACCATCAACCCGGCAGAGACCGACACCTGCGACTACGTTGACAACAACTGCTCCGGCCTGTCCGACGAGAGCTACCGGTCCGGCACGAAGTACGTCCTCGAGACCGACTGCGGAAGCTGCGACAACGACTGCTCGACCTACAGCTATGACAACGCATCCCCGTTCTGCGATACCACCCGCAGCACGCCGATCTGCGACTACACCTGCGACGCCGGCTACTACGACGTCAACGGGGCTCAGGCCGACGGCTGCGAGTGCCTCTACGCCTCGGCTACCGACGCGCCGTTCGACGGGCTCGATGCCGACTGCGACGGCTCCGATGGGCCGCCCACCGACGCCATCTACGTGAGCACCAGCGGCTCCCCGACCGCGAGCGGCGACATCTCCGACCCGGTGGACACGGTTCAGGGCGGGATCGACCTCGCCGAGGCCTCCGGCATGGACTACGTGCTCGTCAGCGAGGGCACCTACGCCGAAAACGTCGTACTGGTCGATGGAATCAACGTGTACGGTGGGTACGACACCACCTTCGCGAACCGCGACATCGGCAGCTACACGACGCGCATCGATGGGAGCGGTGCCGACGCCGCAAACCCCGCGACCGTGCTCGCTTCGGGCATCTCGAGCGCGACGATCTTCGAGGGCTTCACGGTCATGGGCAACGCCGCCTCCGGGTACGGCGAGGCAGCGGTGGCGATGTGGATCGAAGAGTGCACCGATGGGCTGGTCGTGCGGTCCAACCACATTGAGGCGGGCGCGGGACGCGACGGGGCCGATGGTACGAACGGCAGCGGCGGGACGGAAGGCGCTGACGGTGCGGCGGGCGCGACGGCCAGCACCGGCGACTGCTCGAGCCTCCCGGCTGGGGGCGCCGGAGGGGCCAACACCTGCGGCGGGGTAGCCACCAGCGGCGGGAGCGGCGCAGGGAGCACGTGCCCGTCGAGCGGCGTCTACCAGCCCAGCGGCGACGCCGGCGTGCCATCCGGCGGTGGGGGAGGTGCGGGAGCGTGCAGCGCGGTGATCTACGACTCGGGCTGCGGCACCGCCTACATCTCCGACTGCTGGGACGGCGGGGCCGACGCGGCATACGGCGTGGACGGCGAAGCCGGGGACGGCGGCGCTGGAGCAGCGGATCAGGACGGCGAAGTGTCGGCCGGCTACTGGACCGGCGAGGGCGGAGCGGACGGCACCGACGGCGACTACGGGGTGGGCGGCGGCGGCGGCGGTACCGGCAGCGGCGTGGACGTCGGCGCATCCTGCGGCAGCATGCAGTACGGTGGCACGGGCGGAGGAGGCGGGGCCGGCGGATGCGGCGGCGCGCCCGGGGTCGGAGGCAAGGCGGGAGGGGCCTCGGTCGGCCTGATCATCAGCTACGGCGCGTCGGCGACCGTGTTCCCGGTGTTCGAGGACAACGAGATCGTGGGCGGAAACGGCGGATTTGGCGGCGACGGCGGCGACGGCGGCGATGGCGGGGCCGGCGGACTCGGGGCCGCGGGCGGCGCTCGGGAGACGTCCGGCGCCTGGGCGGCGCAGTCCGGCGGGGCCGGCGGATTCGGAGGCGGAGGAGGCGGAGGAGGAGGAGCCGGTGGGGGAGCGGGTGGACCGAGCTACGGCGCGCTGGTGTTCGGGGCGACGCCGGACCCCGGGTGGCTCTCGGCCGAGAACACCGTCTCCCACGGCACCGCAGGGTCGAAGGGACGAGGCGGGATCGGCGGAGATTCTGCGGCCGGGGATGGGGCGGACGGGGCGAACGGCACGTCGGGAAACCAAAACTGGTGAACAGGTCGGCGGTCTCGCGCGTATGCTCCCTGCCCTCCCACCCCGGCGGCCTCCGATGTTCATCCTCACCCTCCCCCTACTCCTGACCGGCTGCGGGGGCGACCTGTCCGGCTTCATCCCGACCGTGAAGTTCACGCGGTTCGACGTGACCGCGATGGACTTCGAGCACATCGACACCGACTTCGTATTCACCGTCGAGAACCCGAACCCGGTCGGCGCGCCGCTCGACCGCTTCGAGTATGACCTCGCGTTGATGGGCATCTCCATCCTCTCGGGCGACAACCCGGACGGGCTCGAGCTGGTGGCGGAGGGGGAGAGCGAGGTGGCCCTTCCGGTCTCGCTGAACTTCGAGAACATCTACGAGGCGATCACCGCGACCCGCGGCGAGGACAACGTAAACTTCGGGCTCGCCGGCAATTTCGGCTTCGACACCGACTTCGGGCCCATCGACATCACCTACGACGAAGAGGGTGACTTCCCTGCCCTGCGCACGCCCAAGTTCAACCTCGGCAAGCTGAAGGTGAACGCCATTGGCTCGAACAGCGTCGACTTCGGGCTCGATGTCGATGTAGACAACGACATCGGCTCGACCATGGCGTTCTCGGACATGGGCCTCAAGATCAACTTTGCAGGTGTGCAGGTCGGAGACGGCCAGATCGCGGACCTGGGCAGCGTCGAAGGGGCGACCACGCAGACCCTCTCGCTCCCGTTCTCGGTCGACTACGCCGACGCCCTTGACGCCATCACCGCGCTGGCGACCGGCGAGAAGCTCAAGGTAGGCCTCGAAGCAGACGTGACGGTGGCCACGCCATTCGGCCCGCTCCCCCTCCACGTCGACGAGTCCGGGCAGATCACCGTCAGCGAGTAGCCGGGCCAAAAACGGATGTGCTAAGATCGCGCATCCAGAGGATTCGCGGATGAACGGCTCGTCCCCTGACCCCGTGCTCGTGGCCGACCCCGCGAACTGCACCCGCCATGCGAACGTGTCCACCCGGGAGCTGCTCCGCATGCTCCGGGTCCCGCGGTTCGACGGAGAAGGCCTGCCGGAGAGCGGTCTTTGGCACGCCTGGATCGAGATCCAACGGCGCGGAGAGGGCGGGTGCGGACCGGCCTTCCTCAACGGCCTGCGGCTGCTCCATCGGCAGCGCTCGTTCGCCCGCTCCGAAATGGCCGCGGACGATCCGTACCCGGACGAGCACCGACTCGCGCCGGACCCCTACGTCGGCGAGCTGTGGAAGTCCTACAAGCGTTGCCTGTGCGCCAACCGCAACGGCCCCGCCAGCCAGCTCCTCCGCGAGCTGGAGAAGCAGATCGGCCCCGAGTAGGGGCGAGCCGGTTAAGCCCCACCACGTGAAACGAGCGTTCGGCGCAATCTACGCGGTCGGCGGGATGATGGTGGTGCTGCTGTTCGCGGCGACGTCGAGCATCCCCATCTGGCCGTTTGCACTCCTGCCACGGGGCAAACGCGAGCGCTACACGATCCACGGGGCGCGCTATTTCGCCTGGGGCTGCCTGCACCCGGTGCTCTGGATCCGCGACACGATCGTCGGCCGCGCGAACCTTCCCAAAGAAGGCGGATATCTGGTCGTCTCGAACCACCGGAGCTGGCTCGATGTCGCGCTGCTCATCCTTCATACGAGGAGTCAGGGGGTGTCCAAGCGGGAGGTCGCCTGGATCCCGTTCTTCGGGCTGAATGGCTGGTTGTCGGGTGCGATCTTCTTCGACCGGCGCGACAAGGACGGGCGAGGCCGCGTGATCGAGGACACGCTGACGCTCCTGCGGGGTGGGGCGAACGTACACGTGTTCCCCGAGGGCACACGTACGCGGGACGGCCGCCTCTCCGCCAAGATCCACATGCGGCTGGTGCAGTCGGTCGCCGAGGCGGGGTTCGCGGTGGTCCCGACCTGCACGTGGGGCACCGAGGGGGGCGTGCCCGCCGCGACGGTCTACGCGATGCCGCTGCGCCGCATGGGGCTGGAGATCGGCGCGCCGATGCGATCGCAGCCCGGGGAGCCCTCCGAGGTGTTCGCCGCCCGCGTCTGGGACGAGGTCCGCGCCATGGCCGCGCGCCGGGGCGCAGACGAGCCGTTCGCGGATGAGCCGTTCCCGGATGGGCCGCGCGCATGAGCGGGCCGGGCCGAGCGGGTCCGTTGCGCGGTGACGCGATCCGGGGCAGAATCATCCGATGCACACTCACCGCTCCGCACCCCTCTGGCCAAGCCGCCTCTACCGGCCTCTCACCCTCGCCACGATGACCCTCGTGCTCACAGGTTGCCCCTGTAATATCCGGGACGCCGACGAGGACGGCATCGACCAGTGCCAGGACTGCGATGACGACAACGCCGAGCTCGGCCTGGAGTTGACGCTCTACGCCGACGGCGATGCCGACGGCTACGGCGCCGAAGAGGGGAAAAAGACCTGCGAGGACCTGGACGGCTGGGTCGACAACAACAGCGACTGCAACGACCGCGCGGCGGAGTTCCACCCCGACGCAGTAGAGACCTGCAACAACTTCGACGACAACTGCGATGGCGAGATCGACGAGGGCTGCGGCGCTGACACGTCTGGAAGCTGAAGCCCACCTCCGGCCTGTGATCCTCGAGAGGCTGGCGCGGCTCGACCCCACGCAGTGGGGCATCCCGCTCTCGAGCCCGATGCTGCGGGAGACCTGGCGGTGCGCGCTCGCTGGGTTCCCGGCGTCGCCGCGCGCGCTCGATCTGCGTGGCCGGACCGTGTTGGTCGTCGGGTCAGCGAACGTCTACACCGCCCTGCTGCCGTGGATGGTGCTGCTCACCGAAGCGGGCGCCGACGTCCGCGTGAAGCCTGCGCGCGGTCAAGAGGAGGCTGTGCGCGCGATGGCGACCGCGATCCGCCCGGCCAGCGCGCCGCAAGACGCGCCGCAGAGCGCGCCGGGGCGACAGGGCCGCCTGACCGTGCTGGCCTGGCGCGGCGGAGAGGACGACGAGGCGGAAGCGGCGGCGATACTAAGGGTGGACGCCCTGATCGCCTTTGGTGGGGACGAGGCCCTCGCAGCGCTTGGCGAGAGGGCAAGGCACGTCGCTCCACGCGCACAGTTTTTCGGGTTCGGGCCCCGATTCGGGATCGGTGTAGCAGAGGATCTGACCGAGGGCGACGCTGCGAACCGGGTGGTGCGGGACGCGCTCCTGTACGATGGCCGCGGCTGCATGTCCCCAGCGGCGCTGTTCACCGCGACGTCAGGCCGGACAGCGTTGAGCCGGTTGGGCGCTGCGCTCAGCGACGCCGAGGCGTGGGTCAAGGAGCCGGGCGCGCTCTCAGATGCGGAGGCGGCCGGGATCCGCGAGCGTGTCGTGCTGACGCGGGCGATCGGCGGCCTCGTGCTTCAGGGCCAGAGAGGTGGGCATCCCGACGTCAACGGGCCGACGGTGCTGTACTCGCCGACGCACTTCCGCCCGTTCGCGCTGCCCCGCGTCATCGTCATCCACCCGATGGCGCTGCTGCCGGCCGTGCTTGACTGGCGGGACCGGCTGGGGACGGTCGCGGGCCACGCGCCCGATCTGCCGGCGCTACGCCGCTGTCAGCTGGGCGAGATGCAGATCCCCGTTCACGACGGCACCCACGAGGGCATCGACGTAATGGGGCTGATCAGTACGTGAACCCCATCCCGGCGGAGAGGGTGGGGACGATGTTCGGGGCGTAGGTTCCCGCGAGCGTAAACGTGAACTCACCGCTCAGGATGCGGAACCCGCCGCCAACCATCAGGGGCGCGAACGACTTGTCGAAGCCTTCGCCCTTCTTGAAGCCGGTCACCTCGGTCACCCGCCCTTCGAGCCCGGTGCGGGAGAGGTCGGCGCGAGGGGCGGCGTGGATGTGGTTCTGGCCGATGGAAAAGTAAGGTGCGAAGCTGGCTTGGTGAATGCCCTTGGTCGAGCCGAACGGCAAGGTGTACCCAAGCGTGGCGCTCATGTCCATGACGCCCATTTCAAGCTCGTCGTTGCCGACGTAGCCGGCGTAGCCGACCTGCACCGACAGGTCGGGGAGCTGACGGTAGCCCTCGACGATGCCCCAACGACCCCAGCCGCCGAAGACCCCGGTCTGACTATTGGAAATCCAGCCGGCGTTCGCGCCGATCTCCAGCGAGAGCGGAAGGCCCTTGCGAACGGTGACCCAGGGGACGACGAGGGCGACCGGACCGTCGCTCTCGTCGGGCGCTGAGAGCTCCCACCCGGTCGGGTTCGTGCCGTCCAGCGTGCCGGTCTTCGGGAATGAGAACGTGGTGGACGCGCTGATGTTGAAGCCGGAGACCCCGAGCGTCTCGCCAGGCGCCATGGGCTTGTTGGCGATGGTCGCCCCCAGCTCCCTCACCAGCTCCTGATAGCCGGCGGTGACGTAATCGTCAGTCCCGAAGGTCTCGGTGGACGCACCCTGGTAATTGTCCATCGCGGCGATGGAGATCTCACGCGCCTCAGCATCGGGGCAGACAGCCCGGAGTAGGGAGAGCAGCGAGAGGAGCGACGCGGTCACGACCATCGGCCGAAACGTAGCATGAAGGCGTTAGCCACGCCCGGATGCTGCACTCCACGACTACGGCAGGTGCGGTCCTCGCGCTTTTTTGCCACGCCGCCCACGCCGCTCACCCCGCCGACCCCGCGGAAGCTGTGCGCGTGACGGTGCGGATCGAGGCGACTGCGACCGACATCGCCAACATCGTGGGCGTGATCGAGGTGCGCTGCCACGCGGCTACGGACGGCGGCGCCGGCCTCACGCCCACGCCCACGCCCACCCCCTGCCCGAGCAGGCTGCGTCTCGTCAACGCGCTCGCGTTGCTCCCGGCCCCGACCGACGACCGGACCGCCGTTCGAACGTGGGTCGGCCGGGAGGATGCAGGCGAGTCCATCTGGTCCCCCTCGCCGTCGCCAGACCTGCAGCCGCCCGCGCAGGCAGGGCTCGGGCTGCACGGGGAGTACACCTTCCACACGCGGCTCCCCCACCGGTACGGCGACGTGGGGTACTCCGGGCGAGGCGTCCGCGGCGCGCTCCACGCGAACGGGGGCTGGTACCCGCAGGTGGTCGACGACGCTTCCGGCGCAGACCGCATCGTCGTCGCTGAGTGGGACGTCAAGGTGAGCGGTCCCGGCGTCGTGGTGATCAACGGAGCGGTCGGTCAGGGTCGGAGCCACTGGAAGGGCACTTCGGACCGCGCCGCACTGGCCGTCGTGCCGAACGGGAGAGTCCGCCCGATCCCCTCCACCTCGCTGACCCTCGTGGACCTGCCGGGGTTGACGCCCACATCGCACGCGCTCGGACGGCGCTGGCTCGCGGCCATCGCGCCCACCGCGGCAGGTCTGACCCTGCCCGGCGCGCCGCCACGCCAAGACCCAAGCGCCATCGTGCCGCTGCTCCAGCCCGTGACGCTCGTTCAGGGCACCGACCTGCTGCACCTCGCCCGGCCGGCCCCCGGCATGGTCTACCTCTCCGATCGCAGCTTCCGGCTGGTCTGGCTGTTCCGGCCAACCCACGCGCGCGGCGTCCGACAGGCGCTGATCAGCGCCGCCACGCCGCTCCCGAGCGGCTGGGACCGGGATTTCGTCGCCGACGCCGTCGCCCGCAGCTTACCCGCCGCCGACCTCCGGAAGACGCTCGGCTGGCTGGGCTGGAACCCCGTCGTCGACGCGCTCCTCAACGACGGCACCCTCCCCTTCTACGCCGACATCTTCGCTGAGCCCTTCGAGGACGACCCCCAGCTCCTCGACCGCATCGAGGCGAGGACGCCGGCGCGCGCTGCCTCCCGCCAGCTCGACGACCTGCTCGGCTCCGGCGCTGCGCTCGCAGAGGCCGCGCGGATGCTGGGCGACGACGCTCTCCCCGGCCCCGACGGCCCCCGCCCCCCCGCCGACCCGGTCCCCCCCGCCCTCCGCCGCGGCTGGACAACCGCCTACGATCCCGACCAGGACTATGCGATCGAGATAGAAGGCGGGCGCCCGATCGCGGTGGTTCGCACCGCGGACCCGCTCGCCCCGGCCGAGGTCGTGCGCGTGACCGCAGACGGCCAGACCCACGCCTGGCTCACGGGAACCGGCTCCGACCGGCTCAAGGTGGACGAACGCGACGCCGTTCGTGTCGACGGCGCCCACATCGATCAGCACACGCGCGCCAACGACCGCTGGCCCGCGCGCTGGGACGTGATCCTGTCCGGGGGAGCCGCCGGCCTCTCTCCCACTCAAGGCAACCTGCACCTCTGGGGCGACCTGCTCTTGAGGCCGCAGGGCGACACAAGGAACCTCGGCATCGGCGCGATTGAGCACGACGAGCAGGACATCGTCACGCTCTCGGTCGGGTACGTCTGGGCGTTCGGCCCCCTGCTCAACCGGCAGCGGCGGGCGCAGCGCCTAGTCTTCCTCGTAGACGGCTCGTGGCTCGACCCCGCGTTCCGCCCGACCACGACCGGGGCCTACGCGATGGGGGGGTACGTGGGCTGGTCGTGGGAGACCCGGCAGGAGGAGGCGCTCTCGGGTCACCGCATCAGCGCCTCCATCGGCGGTGGCTTGGTGCCCGGCAGCACAGAGCGTTGGGCATCCACCGGAGTGGCTGCGACCCAGCTATTCTCGATCTCACCGCGGCAGGTACTCGCGGTTCGAGGCAAGGTGGGCTGGGCGTCTGGGGATGTGGAGCACCGAATGTTGACGCTCGGCGGGGCGGACGATTTACGGTCAATCCCGGAGTCGCTTTTCGTCGGGAACGAGAAGGTGATCGGCAATCTCGAGTATCGGGCGGCGCTCTTCCGGAACGCGCAGATCCCCCTCCCGCTGCTGTGGGCAACCGAGCTGCAGCTCGCACCTGGGCTTGAGTTCGGCAGCGCGTGGGCGAACGACGGGTCGTCCCTAGCGGCCGCAGGGGTGTCGCTCGGAGTGCACGGCGTGGTTGACGCGCTGGGGGGCAGGCCGATGCTCGCCGGGGTGACCGTCGCCGCGCCGGTGTGGGGGACGGCCCCGCTGTGGACGGAGACCCCGGTGGACGCGCTGCAGGTCTATATTGATTTCAATCAGGGGTTTTGACCCGCTCCGCCGCGCACTAGGTAGGCACGTCCAGCCAGCGGCCTCGCCGACCTCACCGAGCAGGGCCACGTCGGCCGACGCGGTGTCCGAGTCGCCGGCGGGTAGCGCCGTCCAGATGAACACTCCGCCGAGGTAGTACCTCCCTCAGGAAGGGTCGATGGGCACACCGAGTACAAGATCGGCGTGCGCATCTCCATCCACATCTCCGGAGAGCGAGATCCCCGCGCCGGCGCACCGGTGATCGCCTTCCCCGGCGATGCGGGTGTCGGCCTCTGCCAGCGGGTGGGCCCCGGAAACGGGTGACAAGAACACCGCTGCGAGGCCCGCCCGATCACCGTTCCCATCTCGAAGAGGGCCTCGACGGAGAGGTCGCGCCCAACGTGGCCGCCTCGACGGAGGCCAGCGTGCGGCGCGTACGGCGAAGTAGCTGGTGAAGCGGGAGTCCAGCCGCTCCAGACGCGCGCTCGCACACACGCGTTTGAACGCCTCCATCAACCGGAATGGGTGAGAAAGCTCGCTCATTCATACTGAAAGGGGCAGGCTGCCAACGGCTCGCTCGAGGACAGTTGCACCTGGTTGAGGTCGGGAGCTCCGCCGCGCACGCCCGGGGCCCTCGGGCGTCAGCTCTCCCCTCGAACCTTCCAAAAGCTGCCAAAGGCCACCCAGAGCTCTCCCGCCAGATGGCGCGTCCGCGCAGAGTCGCGCTTCGACGACGCCCGCAGGTAGTCGTTTAGTATCCTGCCACCAGCGTCCTTATGGGACTCGGGGTCGCGCAGGTTCATCACCAGCTTGACGACTCCGGCAGACCCGAGATGCACCATCTCGATCGTACCGTCCACATCCACGTCCACCACCACCGCGACGTGGGTGAGCGGGTCGTTGACCCGGCGGTCGTTGTCCTTGTCGTAGGTGTCATCGAAGAACGCGACGTCTCCGACCTCGGGACGATGCCGACGGTGCAGCACGCCGAGATCACGGGCGCTGGCGAACAGGTCACGCGTGCTGCCCGAGAAGGTGAAGCCTGCTTCGGCGAGCGCGGCCTCCACGAAGCCCGAGCAGTCGAACCGGTAGTTCACCCCTTCAACCATGAGCGACCGCGCGCCCTCGAACGCACAGGCTGCGGCGGCCACTGCCCCTCCGGGTCCGGCGCCCGCCCGTGGGCTACGGCTGCGTGCCTTCGGAGCCAACGAGCTCTGGGCGTGGCCCGGCTCGCCGCTGATCGAATCCCGTTCCCCCGAGTCCGAAGCCTCCCTCTCCGGTCGATCCGAGCCGACCGACGCGAGCGGGCCGGGCATCCGGTAGGCGTGCGCGCAGCCGCCCAGCGAGAGCGTCAGCAACGCCAGCAGCGGCAGCAGCGGCAGCAGCGGCAGCAGCGGCAGGACTGGAAAGCGGAGCGGCACTACTGCCAGTATAGCGTGGACGCGTCAAGAGCGCCGGGAGCGTCCCAGCATCCTCGTAGCGCGTCAGGATCCAGCCCAGCGGCGCTCATGCCACCCGCCGCGTCGCCGCCAGCGACTCATGCCCACCGCCACGTCGTTTCCGTGGGCTGCTCCTTCACTTCAGCCGCAAGAACGTCCACCGGACGACGCGCCCCACCAACGAACCTACGTGTTCGGAGAGGCCCGTCCCCGCGACGGGGAGCATGCCCCGCCGCGCACGAAACC
>SHYV01000097.1 GCA_009692605.1 Myxococcales bacterium | reverse complement strand
CCGTCGCCAACCGAGCGTGCAGGCGCTTCACGACCACCGTGCGGTGCAAGCCTTCGTCCCGAGCGAGCATCACCTCGCCCATGGCGCCCCGCCCGATCTCACCGAGCACGCGCAGCGCGTGACCCACCACGCGTGAGTCCAGGAGCACGGGCGTCCCGGTGGCCACGTCCCGCAGAGCGCGATCCGGGATGTCCTCGTGGTGGTGGAGCCAAGATACAAAGTCGTTCGGCTCGTCTTCCCCTCGCGCCTCCCAGGTATCGACCCATTTCTGGAGCTGGGCGCGAGGAGTACCGGGCAGCGCTCTGGCGAGCCGGTCGATGTCGAAGGGCACCGGCTACCCCCGCCCCACCCAGCTCAGCACGCGGTTCATGTCGGCCCACCGTGTCATCTTTCCATCGGCGCCGAGCAAGGTGACCACGAGCCTGCGGCCCTCTGCGGTCTGCAACACCGTCGTGAAACAATAGCGAGCCGTATCAGTATACCCGGTCTTTGCCGCCTCAATCATCAGGTCTTCACGCCCCACCATGCGGTCGGTCGAGAAGAGGCGGCGGGGTTGCCGCCCCTCGCGGTGCATGTCCCAGAATGGCGCAGAGGCCACCATGGAGAGCACCGGATGGCTGGCGACCGCGACGGTAGCGCGCGCGATGTCACGCGCAGTGGAGAGGTTCTCGTCCTCGAGACCGGAGGGGTCCGCCCAGGAGCTGTGGTGCATGCCGAGCTCTGCGCTCACCGTGTTCATCGCGGCGATGAAGTCCTCAACGTCGGCGCCAGCAGCAGCGGCGAGACCGATGGCAGCACGGTTGTCGGAGGCGACGAGGGCGGCCCCGATCACGTCCCAGCCACGGAGGCAGTCGCCCGTCGAGAGTCGTGATCGGGCACCCGAGCGGGAGGGGTACTGGGCCGACGTGACGCACATCTCGTCGTCGAGGTTGGGCGACAGCGACATGAAAGCTAAGGAGCCCACGAGCTTGGTGATCGACGCGACTGGGCGAACGTTGTCGGCGTTTTTTTCGTAGAGCACCTTGCCGGCGTCGAGGTCGTAGACGAACGCAGAGCGCGAACGCAGCGCAGGTCCGGTGCGCGGGCCGATCTCGGCCATCAACGGCAAGGCTTCGAGGTCCGGGGTCGGCGGATACCACATCGGCCGAGCCCAGGGCTCGCTCTCGGTGTGCTCCGGCGGGGGGCTGGCATCGGGCGACGCCGGCAAGACGAAGGCCGCGACCCGATTTACCGCCGCGTTCGCCGACGCGGTGGAGAGATGGGGTGCCGCCGGGGCAGTCGCCACGACCGCCGCGAGACCAAGGACGCCCAGGCTCCACGCGGTGACGGCAACTCGAACCATGGTCTTCAAGGCAAAACTCGTATGAAGACGAGATAGTCACCCGAATGCCCTTGTCATGTCAAGGCGGTCAGCGTTGATCGCTGTCACTTTCGGCAACGGTGCCAGGGCCCGACGCGGCCGATTAGATGATAGGCCCCGCCCTGCCCCCGGAGCCCGCTTGCCCGCTGGAGAACCAAAGCCCGCCCCCAGCGGACCGATGACCCAAACCACCGTGTCCGGGCTGGTCACCCAGCAGCTGCTGGCGCACCTCGGGGCCGGAGGCGTGGTGCTCGGAGAAGGAGCGGGCGTTCACGGGGCGTTAGTCGGCGTAGATTGTGAGCGTTCGCCGCTATCCGAAGGCGCCACCATCGCGATCGCGACGGGGCTCGCGATCGCCGGAAAGCGCGTGGTCGTCGAGCTGGTCGATCCTCTTGGCCTCGCCCGTGCTGCCGACGCTCTGGGCGATCTGGCCGAACTGGCCGCGCGGTCAGGTGGAACCTTCGCGCCCACGGTGGTGATCCGCGTGCCCGGCGGCACCGACATCCGGTCAGTCAACGTGCCGGTGTACATCGCAGGCAGGCCGTCGGACGCGGCAGAGCAGCTGGCGGCGGCGCTGGACGGCGGCGGCGTCTGCGTGCTTGTGGACGACACAGCGCGGGCCGCTGGGCCGGACGGTGTCGCACCCGCCCCGCTGGGTGAGCCCGTCACGCTGCGAGGGGGCTCCACCTTGACCGTGCTCGCCTCCGGGAGCGACGTGCGCGCGGCGCTCGTCGCGGCCGAATCAGCGCGCGGCGCCGGGGTGGAGGCCGCCGTGGTCGAAGTGCGCGGCACGGGCCCGGCGGCGGACGCCGTGCGGAGCACCGGGCGGGTGGTGGCGATCGGCGAGACCGCGCTGCTCCCCTCCCTGCGCGGCGCGTTCTGGTCGCTCGAGGCCCCCTGGCAGGTCGTGCCGAGCGGCGCGACGAGCGGCGAAATCCTTGCAGCCATCCATCAAGTAGCCGGAGCCTGAATGTACGTCTTTCCCCTGCCCGAGATCGGTGAAGGTGTGGTCGAGGGCGAGATCGTCCGCTGGCTCGTCAACGTTGGAGACAGCGTCGCCACCGACCAGCCGATGTGCGAGATCATGACGGACAAGGCGACGGTGGAGATCTCGTCCCCAAAGTCGGGCCGAGTGGTCAAGATCCACGGGTCGCCGGGAGACGTCATCCGAGTCCACTCCGCGCTGGTGGAGATCGAGCTGAAGGAGCCCGCGCGCGGCCATGCCCGCACGGCACAACCGGCCGCTGCTGCGGCTCCGGCTGCGGCTCCGGCTGCGCTGCCCGCTCCGGCTGCGCTGCCCGCTCCGGCTGCGCTGCCCGCTCCGGCTGCGGCGCCCGCTCCGGCTGCGGCGCCCGCTCCGTCCGGCGTCCCCCGTCCGGCCCCTGTCGCGGCGCCCCTCCCCGCTCCTGTCGCCGCGCGCCTGCCCCCGCCGCCGGGCCAAAAGGCGGTCGCCTCCCCCGCCGTCCGGGCCTACGCGAGGGAGAATGAGCTCGACATTCAGGCGATCGGCGGCACCGGCAAGGGGGGTCGGGTCACCCGCGACGACGTTGACCTCTACGCCCAACCCGCCCCGGTGGCGTTGCCCGCCATCGTCGCTGCGCCACCCGGTGCGTCTGCGGGTGACGAACACATCAAGATCATCGGACTTCGGCGGAAGATCGCGGAGAAGATGGTTCAGGCCTACCGAACGGCACCACACTTCACCTACGTCGACGAGGTGGACTGCAGCCGTCTGGTCCTGCTCCGCACCCGGCTGAACGAGGCCGGCGCCGAGCGTGGCATCAAGCTGTCGTACCTGCCCTTCGTCATGAAGGCGTGCGCGAGGGTGTTTCGCGATTTCCCCACCGTGAACGCGGTGATGGACGAGGAGAACTTCACGCTGATAGTCCGAAAGGACATCCACATCGGTCTGGCTACCGACACGCCCGCTGGCCTGTACGTGCCGGTGATCAAGCACGTGGACCGAAAGAGCCTCGCCGAGATCGGCGCCGAGATCGCAGACCTGACGAAGCGCACGCGGGAGAACAAGGCGCGCGCCGACGAACTGTCCGGCGGCACGTTCACGATCACCTCGGTCGGCAACATCGGCGGCCGGTTCGCCACGCCGATCCTCAACCACCCTGAGGTGGCGATCCTCGGCGTAAACCAGATCCACGACCGCCCGGTGGCCGTCGACGGCAAGGTCGAAATCCGGCCGATGATGTACCTCTCGCCGAGCTTCGACCACCGGGTGATCGACGGCGCCGTGGCGGCCCGGTTCGTGAGCGCGCTCAAGGGCGTACTCGAGAACCCGGAGAGCCTGCTCCTGGACCTGCGCTGATGACCGGGAACGGAAAGAAGCACGCCGGCGCGCCCCCCCCGGAGGCGGCGGACCTCGATCTTGGCGGCGCGGTCGAGCGGCTGCGCGAGCTCCACGCCGCAGGCCCCGCCGTGTCCGGTCGCGGGCTGGAAGCCATGATCGCCGGCGCCACCCTCGGCGTGTCAAAGAAGACGTGGCTCCTGCCCGGTCGACGCGAATTGGGCGCAGCGCTGCTCCGCGGCGCGGCACCCGAAGCGCTGCACAGCGCCCGTCCCTACCGCGTGGTCCCTGCCGGCCCTTCGCCGAGCGCCCGCGCTGGGCAGGCGGTCGGGCTTGGGATGGCGGGCGAGTCCGCCCTGTGCTTCCTCGGCACCGGCAGCGTCGCGTACGGCACCCTCGCCGAAGTGCTGGCCCACCTCGTCCCCGGCGTGCAGTTCGTGGTGTCCTGGTACCACCGTCCCGGCCCGTTCGCCCGACCCGTGTCCCCCATCGGCCTGTTCCGAACCGCGGGGCTCTCGGTGGCCGAGGTCGACGGGAGCGACGCGATCGCGGTGTACGACGCCGTGCGCGCCGGAACCGTCCTGGTGATGGCCGCGGTCTGAGTCCCCGTGTCCACCGCGCCCGGGCCCACCTCGCCAGTACAGGCCGCTCCGGCCCGCACCGTCCACCACGCCGACGGTCTGGGCTGGCTTCGCGACAACACGCTGCCCGCTGACCACGCGATCGTCACCTCGCTGCCCGACGCCAGCGAGCTGCCAAAGCTCGGCTTCGATGGCTGGCGAGCCTGGTTCACCTCCGCTGCCGAGCTTGCTTGCCGCTCGGTCGCGGACGGCTCCGTCGCCATCTTCTTCCAAACCGACATCAAGCACGACGGCCGCTGGGTGGACAAGGCCTACATGGTCGCGCGCGGAGCCGAGGCAGCGGGCAGCTCCCTGCTGTGGCACAAGATCGCCTGCCGGATCGCCCCGGGGAACACCGGTTTTGGCCGCCCGGCCTTCGCGCACCTGCTCTGCTTCAGCCGCGATGCCCGCTTGACCGCCGCGCAGTCCAGCCCCGACGTGCTGCCGGGGTTGGGCGAGATGCCTTGGCCCCGCGCGATGGGGACGGCTGCGTGCGACGCCGTTTGCACCTTCCTCATCGCTCACACGTCGGTGAGAACGGTGGTCGACCCATTCTGCGGCCACGGGACCATGCTCGCGGTCGCCAACCGGCGCGGGCTGGACGCGATCGGCGTCGAACTGTCGGCCAAGCGGGCAGAGAAAGCCCGACTTCTGCGGGTCGGATGACACGGCCCGACGCGGTCCGCCGGGCGAGAGGCTACCCGGCGACCGTCACGCACCAATCGGCGGAGTCGCCGAGCCCAGACGTCTCGTAGGGGGACTCCTCCCCGAAGGTGTGGGCCGCGAGCCAGTCCTGCGCGAGGTTCCAGTCCTTGCGGCCCATCGCGTGCCCACCGTCGTCCGTGCAACGCACGGTAAAATGCCCGTCCGCCGCGAGGGCCGCTTGCAGCGTGTCCGTCGCGGCGTAGAAGTCGACGATGACCATCGAGGTGTCCGGCCACACGTCGACGTCGTCCGCGCCGGTGGTCAACAAGACCGGAAGATCGGTGGCTGGAGTCGAATAGACGGCGATGGGAGCATCGTAGCCCATGGCCTCGACGTCGCTGCCCCCGGAGAGCTCCACGGCGGTAGCCAGCGTATCCGCACGGTTGGAGAGCACCACCGTCGTCCACAGCGCCCCACCGGAGAACCCGACGGCTGACAACCGGGAGAGGTCCACGTCGAGGCCCTCCCCCACGCAGGTCCGGAGGTCGTCGTACAGCACCAAGTCGTGGTCGGACTCCTGCGCGAGGTCCCAGAGGTAGACCTCCATGACACCCATCAAGTTCTGGACCGGCGCATCGGGCACGACCCAGACCGTGTTGGTCTGGTCGGCCGCCGCCTGGAGGTCGAGGCCGGTCGCGGTGTCGGCGCCGGGGTTGTTCGTGCTGGCTGGATCGGTCACGCCGTGGAAGAAGAAGTTGACCGCCATGCCCGGCTGCGGGTCGGATGGGAGGATGACAGTGACCTGCCGATCTTCGCCGGACGACGAGAAGGAGGATGTGCCGGACTCCCCGAGCTCCGGGCAATCACCGTCGGACAGCGACGCGAGAGCAGCAGGATCGGCGCCGGACTGCGTATCGCCAGCGCTGTCGTCGCCGTCAGCGCCCGTGCATGCGGCGGTGGAGGCGGCGAGCGGCAGCGCCAGCGCGGAGAGACGGACGCGAACAAGGATGGACATGGGAACTCGGGGCTGGGGGTTGGATGTATCACCGGTTTCCGGTCGTCCGCGCCCCCATTCGGCAGAACCTCACAGGTCGGAAAGGCCGCGGGCACGCCGGTCAGCCGGACCAGATCGCACCCCCGAGCCCGTGTTAGCCGCCGCCCATGTCCACCGACGATGCATCTGCCCCTGCGACCCCAGCCGCCACCGCCACCGCCGGCAAGGCAACTCCCCTCGCCCCGCACTACGATCCGCACGCTGCCGCGCTGAGATACTACCCGGAGTGGGAGGCCTCGGGCGTTTTCCGAGCCGACCCGCACGCGCCCGGCGAGCCCTACTGCATCGTCATCCCGCCGCCGAACGTCACCGGCAACCTCCACATGGGGCACGCCCTCAACAATACGCTCCAGGACGTGCTGATCCGCTACAAGCGGATGGATGGCTACAACGTGCTGTGGCTGCCCGGGACCGACCACGCCGGCATCGCGACGCAATGGGTGGTGGAGCGGCAGCTCCGCGCTCAGGGCATCGAGCGGCGAGAGATGGGCCGCGAGAAGTTCCTCGAGTGCGTCTGGCAGTGGAAAGACCAGTCTGGCGGCAACATTGTGCGCCAGCTTCGCCGGCTTGGTGTGAGCTGCGATTGGTCCCGCGAACGCTTCACGATGGACGAGGGCCTGTCAAAGGCGGTCCGCGAAAACTTCGTCCGACTGTACGAGGAAGGGTTGATCTATCGGGCGACCCGGCTGATCAACTGGGACCCCGTCGGGCTGACCGCGCTGTCGGATCTGGAGGTCGAGACCGAGGAGGGCGTGCAAGGAGAGATCTGGTCGTTCGCGTACACGCTGACCGAGCTGGCCGGGGCGGCCGAGGGGGAGACCGCCCAGGAGATCGTCGTCGCGACCACCCGACCGGAGACGATGCTCGGCGACACCGCGATCGCCGTACACCCGGACGATACGCGCTACGCGCACCTGATCGGCCGGACGGTCAGGCACCCGTTCGTCGACCGGGAGATCCCCATTATCGGCGACGCCATCCTCGTAGACCCCGCGTTCGGCTCGGGCGCGGTCAAGGTGACCCCCGCGCACGACTTCAACGACCACGAGGTCGGGATCCGACACAACCTGCCGATGATCTCGATCTTCACGCCGGACGGCAAGGTGAACGCCAACGGCGGCGCATACGCCGGACTTGACCGGTTTGAGGCGCGCGCCCGGGTGAAGGCTGACCTTGAGGCGCTCGGCCTGTTCCGCGGGCGGCAAGACCACGTCATGACCCTACCCAAGAGCCAGCGCTCTGGCGCGGTCGTAGAGCCGATGATCTCGACGCAGTGGTTCATGCGAATGAAGCCGCTCGCGACGCCCGCGGTGGGAGCAGTCGAGCACGGTTTCACCACGTTCTGGCCGGACCAATGGAAGAACACTTACTTCGCCTGGCTCAAAGACGTCAAGGAATGGTGCATCTCTCGCCAATTGTGGTGGGGACACCGGATCCCGGCATGGCACTGTGGGAGCTGCCAGCACGTCACCGTGGGGCGCACGGACCCAACCGAGTGCGCAAAGTGTGGAAGCACCGACCTCGGCCAGGACGAGGACGTGCTCGACACCTGGTTCAGTTCGGCGCTCTGGCCCTTCTCCACACTTGGTTGGCCGGAGAAGACAGCGGATCTCGCGAAGTACTACCCAACCGCTGTGCTGCTGACTGGGTTCGACATCATCTTTTTCTGGGTCGCCCGGATGATGTTCATGGGCCTGCACCACATGGGGCAGGTCCCGTTCAAGGACGTCTACATTCATGGCCTGGTGCGCGACGAGCACGGGGACAAGATGTCCAAGACAAAGGGCAACGTGGTTGACCCGGTGCAGACGATCGACCGCGTCGGCGTGGACGCGTTCCGCATGACCCTGACCGCGTTGGCGGGGCTGGGTCGCGACATCCTGTGGAGCGAAAAGCAAGTGGAAGCGTGGTCAAAGTTCCAGAACAAGATCTGGAACGCCTACCGGTTCCTCCACATGCACGTGGCCGAAAAGCCCGCGCCCGCGGTGCCAGGACCGTACGACCGGTGGATCCTCGCGCGACTCGGCACCTGTGTGAGAAACGTCCGGGCCGCGTTGGATGGTTACCGCTTTGATCTGGCCACCGCCGAAATATACCAGTTCACCTGGTATGAGCTGTGCGACTGGTATCTCGAGTTTTCGAAGCCAGCCCTGTATGGGCCCGACGATGGCGCCCAGGGCGAAGCCAAACGGGCCGCGCGCCACACGCTCTGGACCGTGTTTCACGCGCTGTCCCGGCTCATCCACCCTATCGCACCTTTCTTTGGGGAGGAGCTCTGGCGAAACCTCCCGGGGCACGAGGCGCCGGACAGCGGAGCGGGCACCGTGATGTTGGCGGCCTACCCTCGCGGAGACGACTTCCCGGAGGACCCTGTCGCGCTTGCGGAGATCGCCCGGGTCCAGGATGCCATCATCGCGGTCCGGCGCATCCGGTCGGAGAAGAACCTGTCGCCGAAGATCGGCCTCACCGCGTTCAACGGTGGGGCGCTGACAGCGGCGTTCGCCTCCCAGGCCGCAGCGCTGAGGGACCTCGCGAACGTGGTGGTGGCGACCGGCGAGCGTCCAGCTCAGGCGGCGGTCGTGGTGGTCGCGGGAGAGGAGCTGTGGATCGATCTCGCCGGGGTGCTCGACACCTCAAAGGAGCGGGAGCGCCTGACGCGCGAGATCGAACGACTTGACAAGTCGATCCAGTTCCTGGAAGCGCGCCTCGGCAACGAAGCGTTCGTGGCGAAGGCGCCACCCCACCTGCTGGACAAGTCGCGGGCCGAGCTTGCGGGTGAGATCGACAAGCGCGCGAGCCTGCGGGGCGCTCTGGCGGCCGTGTAGGCCGTCGCAGAGGCTGCAGTCAGCCGTCGCCCGACCGGGCTGCGTCGAACTCGGCCAGCCGCTCCCGAATCACCCGGCGGGCGATGTCCGGCAGCTGATCGCGAACGGCGTCGTCCACCGCCACCTCGACAAGGTCGCGGAAGCTACGCGAGCTGGACAAGGCCTTGCGAAGCACCGCCTCTACGACCTCCGGCAACAGCTCCAGGATCGCGCGTTCGACCGCGGGGCCGACGATGTTGGGGTCGACCCGGACGAGCGGCAGCTGGTTCCAATCCCGAGGAATGAAGCTGCCGATGCGCTCGTCCGCGACGGCCGTCGCCGCCCGAAAAGGAGCGGCCACATCACCGGACGGATCGACCGCCTCCATGGCGTCTCCCGGGATCGCCAACGGCTCCGGGTCATCAGCCGGCTCCACGAGATCCGTGGGGTCGGTCGAGATGGGACCCAGAGCACCCTCCAGCTGCGTCCGTACAGCATCCGGCTGGAGCGGCCGACACAACCGACCATCCACCCCGCACGCTTCGGCGCGGGCAGCCTGATAGACCTCGAAGCCCCCGGTGATCAAGAACACTGCCGCTGCCGGCTGCTTCGCCTTCACCGACTTGGCGAGGTCGTACCCGTTCCCACTGGGGAAGGTCAACGCCGAGATCACCGCAGTGAGCTCGGTGCCGTCGATGATCGCCTCAGCCGCCGAAAGCGAGGTCGCCGACCGCACGCTGAACGACGTCGCCGCGAGAGCGTCCGCCACCCGCTGAGCCGTGGACGGGTTGGTATCGATGACGAGGACGGTGCGGGTAGGCATGCGCGCGAAGTCTCTACCGTCGCGACCCGACTGTCAACCGGTACGTGCCGTAATCGGTCGCCAACGGGCCACCGATCACGGATTTCTCTCAAACGGTCAGCGCTGCCAGGGCTTCGGCGGCGTTCCCCGACGTTGCGCTCGCGACTGGGGACCGGCAGGCGCGCCTGCCGCAGGCGCGTTGTTCGCCCCCTGCCGTTGCTGCTTTTGAGCCATTTCCATGAGCCGCTCCTTCGGGATCTCATCTGGCATCAACGCGTACCACGCTTCGCCGAACACCGTCATGTCCGGCCTGCGCTTGTTGGAGAACGCCTCCCGGAGGGCGAGCAGGGGCTTTGACTGCGCGATCGCCGACAGGCCCCGACCGACGACCTGCAAGGCTTCATCCCGCTTCTTCTGCTCATTGAGCAGCCACGCCCACGTGCCCCAGAACAGCGGCTCACTCGCCCCACCGCCCTCCGCCTTCCGCAGCACCTTCGGGACTTCGTCGAACCGGTTCAGCCGGTGGAGGCAAATCGCCCGCACCGCCTGCGAGCGCCAGTCCCGCGACCACGACTTCTCGAGCCCCTCGATCGCCTCCCGCAGCTTGGCCTCGCCGAGCGCGCGCTTGCCGGTGTCCCGCGTATACTTGTACTCGATCAAGCTCCCACATGCCTGCTGGTAGTCGAGCTGGCCGAGCTGGCCATGCACCTGCTCGGACACCAGAAACTGCCACTTCCCTAGGCCCAGCGCCGACTTGAAGGCTGTCCGGCCACCTTCGACATCGCCCGCCTGAAGCATCCCCATCGCTCGAAGGAAGATCGCCTCGACCTGCTTGCCCGTGCGGCGCGCCAGCAGGACGTAGACGATTCCGAGCGCCAGTGTCGCCGGGATGATGCCCGCGACCCACCCGTCGAGGGCCAGGCCAAGGAGGAACAGGACCACGCTCGTCACCAGTGCAATCACAAGGTTATACATGTGTTACTTCGCACTCTCGCCAACGGATCCGGCCGTTGGACGCGGCCCCTCCACCTTCTCCAGCCGGTCCCGAAGCGTGCGGCTGTCGTCTGCGAGCGAGTCGACCTGGCCCCGGAGCGTCGCGAGCCCCTCGGTGGAGGTTCGGCCTTCGCGAATGTTGGCCAGCGCCTCGAACGCCAGGCGACGACACCTTCCGTCACCGGCGCTGCTGTGAGCGCGCTCCAACACCGCTGTAGCGCGCACATCGCGGAGCGTACCGAGCGCGTTGATCGCCGCGACCTGCACGCGAAAGTTATCGTCCTCGGCGAGCTCGATCAGCCGCTCGACGGCGCTCGTACGGGTGGCCTCCACCTCGTCGCCAAGCCGGGCGAGCGCTCCACAGCAGGCGGCCCGGGCGCGCGACGGCTTGTCCACCTGCGTCCAGCCAAGGACCAGAGGCAGCACCGAAGCGTCCCGCAGGAAGCTGATGCCCTCGATCGCCCGACAGCGGAGGACCTCGCTCCAACTTTCCCGCGTCAGCAGGCTCTCGCACCGGGCCCGCGCTTCCGGCGCCCTCAGCTTTCCGAGCGACCTCGCGATCTCGCCTTCGACAAGGAAGCTTGGGTCCGACGAGCGAGCCACCAGCGCCGCCGCCGCCTCCGGCCTTCGGATTCCGGCGAGCGCCGCAGCGACACCCCTTCGCACGCGGGCGCTGGGGTCAGCCAGGGCGACGATCAACGCTGCCGTAGCGCGCACGCCACCTCGCTCACCCAGAAGCTCGGCGATCTCGGCCCGCACCCCCCAGAAAGGCGACCGCCCGAGGGCAACGGCGAGTGACTCGACCGCCTCGAGGGAACCCTCTTCGTCGAGCGCCTTGGCTGCCCTGATCCGACCGATCACCCCCGGGTCGCCCTCGAGCTGCGCGATGAGCCAGCTACGAGGAGCCTTCAAGTTGATCTCGGCCAGAACGGCGAAGTCGCCGTCCACGCGGACGAAATCGGGGGCCTCGTCGGCTGGGAACGAAAAGCCCCGTTCGCGTTGGTCCACCGTGACCGTGTATGCGCGATCGCCGAACCCGATCTGCAGGGGGAAGGAGTACGCCTTCGGTACACCCTCGCCCTCCTGAGTCTGCTTCACGTGCACCTGCACGAGCCCGTCCGCGTGTGACAACGCCACCTTGAGCGTGGGGTGGCCGGGGCTGAAGACCCACTGCTCGAAGAACCGGTCGAGCGTACGCCCCGTCGCATCCTCCATGGCGCGCTGGAAATGACGGGTGTGCACCGTCTGGTACCGGTGCCGCGACAAGTACAAGGTCACGCCAGCCCAGAACGCGGAGTCCCCGAGCTCGGCGCGTAAGGTGTGGAGGACAAGCGCGCCCTTCTCGTAGAGGTGCCGGTCGAAGACGTCAATGGGCTCGCGGAACAGATAGCTCACGATCGGACGACGATATCGGCCGCCGTCCTCGGAGAGGTAGATGCCAAGCTGCTCCCAGAGCGCATAGGCCGCGTGGTCCTTGCCCTGATGGTGGGTGTTCCACAGGTACTCGGTGTAGGTGGCCCAGCCCTCGTTCAACCACCCCTGCGACCAGTCCTGGCAGGTCACCAGATCACCGAACCACTGGTGGGCCATCTCGTGGACTATCAGCTCGTCCGGGTCCCACTCCAGCTCGGCGACGTCGGTGAGGACGAGGTCGAGCAGCGTGGTCGCGGCAGTGTTCTCCATGCCCCCGAAGATGAAGTCGTGAACGACCACCTGATCGTACCGCGGCCACGGATAGCGCCCGTACAGGCCCGACAGGAACTCGATCATCGCCGGCGTTCGGCCGAACGCCTTCTTCACCAGCGCCTCGGGCTGGCCCTCCGGCACTACATAGCCGAGCGGAACGCCCTCCCACTCCTCGCTCACGGTGGTCGCCCTCATCACCACCACCGTCCACAGGTAAGCCGGCATGGGCTCGGCCTGATCCCACACCCAACGGTCCCCCTCCCGCGATTTCAGCCTACCGTTCCCGACGCAGGTGTAGCCGGGCGGGACGTTGACGGTGGTGGTGAACGCGTGCTTCATCGACGGATGGTCGAAGCAGGGGAAGATGTAGTGGGCGTCTTCGTCCTGGCACTGGCTCCACACCTCGGGGATCCGGGCGGGCTCCGCGGGCGTCGGCCCGACAAAGTACAGCCCGCGACGGGGAGACCCGTGCCAGCGCACGACCACCTCGTCGATCGCCGGAACGAGGAGCTTGCCGTCCGCGTGCTTCCACACGACCGGGACTCCCGACCGGTCCGTGACCGACTCCACGGTCACCTCGTCGAGGTCGAGGGACCAGGTCCGGGGCCGGCTCCCCGCCATGGCGGTGAAGCGGATGCGGGCGAGGCCGCGGAAGCCCTTCGCGACCGGATCGATGTCCAACTCCAGCCCGATGTGCTCGATCTGGAAGGCGCGGTCAGGCGCATAATGTGGCTCCACGCCTGGCTCGGCGAAGGTCCGGCGACGCGCGAGCCCCCAACCGCCGAATTGGCTTTCGAGGGAGAGGCTCTTGTCGGTGAGAAAGTGGCTGGACTGGGTGGGCACTGCGGGCTCCGGCCGCCAAAGGGGCGCGGCGCGCGGCTAACGTGTTGGCCCGCAACACGCGGAATCGTCCCCGACAGCCCCCGCTACGCTCCCCGGACGGCCAGGACGCCGGCCAGCAGCGCCTCTAGATCCGACAGGCGCACCATGTTCGGGCCGTCCGAGAGTGCGTCCTCGGGCCGATCGTGAACCTCCGCGAACAATGCGTCGATCCCGACAGCCGCCGCTGCTCGTGCGAGCGTCGGCACCCACCGGCGGTCTCCCCCCGACGTCGCCCCCCCACCGGGCGCCTGAACCGAATGTGTCGCGTCGAAGCACACCGGCACGCCGAAACCCCGCAGGGTGGGCAGGGAACGGTAGTCCACGACGAGCGTATTGTAGCCAAAACAGGCCCCGCGCTCGGTGAGCATCACGCGCCCCGCGGGCAACTTCCCGAGCACCGCCGCCATGTCGCCGGGGGCCGAGAACTGCCCCTTCTTGACGTTCACCGGGCGTCCCGTGGACCCGCAGGCCTCGAGCAGGTCGGACTGCCGGGACAGGAACGCGGGAACCTGAAGCAGATCCACCGCGTCCGCGCACGCCGCTGCCTGCGCCGGAAGATGGACATCCGTGGTGAGCGGGACACCGACCTGCCGACCGATGCGCGCAAGGGACTCCAAGCCTTCGTCTAGCCCGGGCCCGCGAAAGCTGCCCTGAGAGGTGCGGTTCGCCTTGTCGAAGCTCGCCTTGAAGATCCACCGTAAACCGAGCCGCCCGCACACTTCGGCGATGCCGTCGGCGATAAACCTGGCGCCTTCCTCGCTCTCCATCACGCAAGGCCCCAGAATGGCGACCAAGTTGCCATCACCGAGCGTCAGCTCACGAACGGAAACCGGACGGGGGAGCGGGGCGAAACTGGCGTAGGGGTCTACAGGGGGGATGATCGGGGGGACACGAGCAGGCACCCGCCCGAGTAACCGGCGCGGCGGCTTGCCCCCTCCGACACCGCTATAGTGAATCCGATGCAACGAGTACAGGTAGCGGCCTTGCGCTGGTCGGTGCGCCTCAACGATGCGGTTGCCCTGTGCCTGACGTTCATCGCCGTCGCCTTGGCCCGCGAGCACATCCACGAGCTCTGGCGGGTGGACCTTGTCCCCGGCGCAGAGGTGCTGCAGATCGTGACCCTGAAGAACCAGGTGCACCTCATCGTGCAGATCGTCCCCATCTGGCTGCTGTGCCTGCACTCCACCGGCACGTACGAGGACCTACGGCGGCTCAAGCGAGACGTGCTCCTGCTGCGAATCGGACGGGCGGTCTTGGCTTCGGTGCTTGTACTCACCGCCGTACAGTTCGTGGTTCAGCCCGAAATTCCCACATCACGCTCCTTCCTGCTTGGGTTTTCGCTCACGTCGATCGTCACGCTGTTCATCACCCGGCTCGTCCGCCTTCCCGGCGAAGGCACCTACGACATCGTAGTGGTCGGCAGCAGCGACGAGGTCGTGCCGTTTCTGGAGATCCTCGAGAAGCACCGCGAGTGGGGCTTGCGGGTGGCCGGCGTCGTCCGGCCCGACGCCGAGACGCTCTCCCCGGTCGGCGGCATCCGAGTGCTCGGGACCGTGTCCGACCTGCCGAACATCCTGACGAACTCACGCATCTCCCAGGTCTTCATGACCGGCCGGGCCTGGGATACGAAGACCCTTAGGACGGTGGCCGACATCTGCGAGGAGGTCGGGGTGACCTTCTCGATGGACGCGAACTTTCTGGGCTTCTCCGTGGCTCAGGCCGACCTGATGGATTTCGACGGCTGGGGGGTGCTCTCGTTCTCGTCGACTCCGCGGGACGTGGACGCTCTGGTGGTGAAGCGGATGATCGACGTAGTCGGCAGCGCGGCGATCCTGTTCGCGATGTCACCGGTCCTGCTCCTCGTGGCGGCGGTGATCAAACTGCAGGACGGCGGACCGGTCCTGTTCTCGCAGGATCGCAGCGGCCTGTACGGGCGCACCTTTCCGATGCTGAAGTTCCGCTCCATGGTGCCGGACGCAGAGTCCCGCAAGGCAGGCCTGCAGCACCTGAACGAGATGAGCGGGCCGGTGTTCAAGATGCAGAACGACCCGCGGATCACCCGTGTCGGGCGCTGGATTAGGAAGACGTCGCTGGACGAGTTCCCGCAGTTCTGGAACGTCTTGCGAGGCGAGATGAGCCTCGTCGGTCCGCGCCCCCCCATTCCGCGAGAGGTCGAAGGCTACGAGCGCTGGCAAATGCGACGCCTGTCGATGAAGCCGGGGATCACGTGCATCTGGCAGGTCAGCGGGCGAAACGAAGTCGACTTTGACACGTGGATGCGGCTTGATCTGGAGTATATCGATAAGTGGAGCCTGTTCCTTGACCTTGAGCTGCTTCTGAGGACCGTTCCGGTGGTGGTCTTCGGGCGCGGAGGCCGCTGACCACACGGTCGTAGCCGTCACGGAGGCCCGGTGCAGGCCCGGCCCCGGTTAAGCCCCCACGGATGCACCCCGTCCCGAATTCCCCCGAGGAGCGCGCCGCTTTCCAGCGGCTCCAAGACCATCTGCCCGACGTTTTCCGCCGGGTGACCACCGACCGGCGGCAGGCGCAGACCGTCGTCGTCGTACCCAGCCTTTCGCTCGACCCGCAGGAACTCGCGAAGGTCACCGGCGTACACCACTACGAAGAGCGCATGCTCTACATGCTGATGTTGCTGCGCCGACCGAAGACGCGCGTCATCTTCGTCACCAGTCAGGCGATCGACCCGATCATCATCGACTACTTCCTGCACCTGCTCACGGGCGTGCCGAGCTCCCATGCGCGCGAGCGGCTTTTTCTGTTCCACTGCTCTGACGCCTCTAAACTACCGCTCACCCAGAAGATCCTGAACCGCCCCAGGCTGGTGGAGCGCATCCGAGCCAGCGTCGCCGACTACGAAAATGCGCACCTCGTGTGCTTCAATACGTCACCAGCCGAGCGCACGCTGGCGGTGCAGTTGGGCATGCCGCTCTACGCGAACGACCCGGATCTCGACCATCTGGGCACCAAGTCGGGCTGCCGTAAGGTCTTTCGCGACGCGGGGGTGCTGTTTCCCGACGGTTTTGAGGACCTGCGGGATGGTGGCGACATCGTAGAGGCGCTCGCGCGCCTCAAGGAGTCGGAGCCCGGAATGCGCCGCGCCGTGGTCAAGCTCAACCACGGCTTTTCGGGTGAGGGCAACGCGCTGTTCTACTTCGACGGACCGCACGCGGGCGACGGTCTCGGCGACCGCACCGGGCGCTCGATGCGCCGCTGGATCGCAAGCCGCCTGCCAAACCTACGCTTTGAGGCGCCGAACGAGCACTGGGAGCGCTTCCACGCGAAGTTCAAGGAGATGCAAGGCGTAGTCGAGTCCTTCGTCGAGGGAGAGGTCAAGCGCAGCCCATCTTCGCAGAACCGCGTCAACGCGGTGGGAGAGGCCATGCCGATCTCCACGCACGATCAGGTGCTCGGCGGGCCAAGCGGGCAGGTGTTCCTTGGCTGCACCTTCCCGGCTGACGACGCCTACCGGATGGAGATCCAGAAATACGGCCTCGATGTCGCGAAGGTCCTGGCCAGCCGAGGTGTGCTCGGGCGCTTCGCCACCGACTTCGTATCCGTCTTCGAGCAAGGGCAATGGAAGCACCACGCCATCGAGGTGAACCTGCGAAAAGGCGGCACGACACACCCCTTCCTCACCTTGCGCTTCCTGACCGACGGCACCTATGACAGTGAGACCGGGCTGTTCCACAGCCAATCCGGACGGGAGAAGTACTACTACGCCTCGGACTCGGTACACTCGGACCATTACCGGGGCATCGGCCCCGCCGATCTGGTCGACATCGCGGTCAATGAGGAGCTGCACTTCCACTCCACTACCGAGCGGGGTGTGGTCTTCCACCTGATCGGCGCCCTCTCGGAGTTCGGAAAGCTCGGAATGGTCTGCATCGGCGACAACCACAAACAAGCCGAGTTCCTCTACCGCAAGACCAGGGGAGTGCTGGACAGCGTCACACGGCGGTGACGCCACTTCCCGGATGCTCGACAGAGCGTGCTATCTTCCCCCTGCCCTGAGGCTCCGCTTGATCCCGTTGCTGCCTACCCTGCTCCCGACCCTGTTCCCGTCGCTGCTGCACGGGCTGCTGTCCATCGTTGCGCCGAACGCGTACGCCGATTGCCCGGCGCCCTACACTGGAGCCGCGCTGGTCAAGGATCTGGGCTCGGTGCAATCCGCGCTCCGAAACCTCGATGAGGCCGCGTTCGCAAACTCCGGGAAGCAGCTTGAGAGTGGGCTTCCGTGTCTCGACATGACGGCCCCGCCCCAGCTGTTCGCCTCTGCGTACCGGTATCTGGGTGCGGTCCACTACATGGTCGACAAGGACCCGGATGCAGCACGGCGCTGGTTCCGAAGCTCCCTTGAGCTCGACCCCACCTACCAGTGGGACGTCCAGGAGCTGGATCTGGGAGACCCGGTGCGGGCGGCGTTCGAGTCGGAGCGCTCCAGCGCGCCAGTGGCCGGCGAGGGGGCGCCGGGGAAAGACCTCGACATACCCTCCGGATCCGCGTTCCTGCTGGACGGCAGGCCGCTGGTTGAGCCGCGCGCCAGCCCCGACCGGCCCCACGTCCTGCAAGTTGCAGTCGTCGGCAGCCGTCGCGCGGACCGAACCTGGCTCATCGATGGAATGGTGTTCCCGGAAGAAGTGCTGCGGACGGCGCCGGCGATCATCGGGGTAGCCGAGGCCCCAAAGAAGCAGAAAAAGACAAAGGAACAGCCAATCGCCAAGGCCGAGCCAGTCGCCAAG
>SHYV01000096.1 GCA_009692605.1 Myxococcales bacterium | reverse complement strand
CTCGGCCTGTGCTTGGTCATCGGGCTCAATCCGGTGGCGTACCTTTTTGAGTTCGCCGGTGAGTTTCTGGCAATGTCGATATTTTTCGCGTCGCCGGCGCGGATCGCCGCCGGGCTGGATGCGCTGGCGCCCGTCCGAGGCCTGCTCGCTCAGGGCCTGCTCGCTCAGGGCCTGCTCGCTCAGGGCCTGCTCGCGCCGCTACGCCGGATCGCTCGATTCTCCGCGGGTGGAAGTGCGTATCTGCTCGGACGGCCGGTGCGCGGCCTGGCGGTTGGGCTCCTTGGCCTCCTCGGGCTTGGGGTGCTGGTCTTTGGCTGGGGTTCGTTCGATTTCCGGATCGTGCGGCTTGAGGTGTGTCGCGCGGTCTACGTCGTGGGTCTTGGGCTCTACGCCGTGGTGCTTGGCATCGGAACTGTCATGGTCAGGGCGCGCGAACCACGCCTTCAGGTCTTGCCCACTCCCTGGTTCGTCGCTGTGGTTCCGCTGATCTTCCTTGGCGGCGAGGTGTGCACCTACATCGGTCTCAAGCACATTCCGACCATGACGATGGCGGCGAACAACGCCACGTCTACCGTCTGGAGCAACCACCTGCTGGTGAATCCTGTGCCGGCCTTTGAGTTCAACCGTGTGGTCCGCATCAAGCAGTCTTCCGACAAGCGCTTGAAGGCCGGACAGGAGATGGTGTGGCTGCGGTTCTCGGACTGGATCGCGCGCCACCCCAGAGCTACCGTGGACTATGTCGTAGCCGGCGTTCCCGGGCATGCGGAAGGGGCGCTGGAGGGGAGCCGGGCAGACGCGAGGTTTGTCCGTTCGATTTGGCCGGGGTTGTTGCGGTTGGACTCGCAAGTCTTCCCTCGGCGCTCTCCCGATTGTAGTCACCGCGTCGGCGACAAGCACTGAGCTACCGGCCGGCACCCGAGAGCGCGGGCGCGATCACCGGACGGTCCATCCCCGCGATCGGGTCGACGGTTCCCGCCCGGAAGGCGGCGGACAACGCCGGGTCCACCATGGCGGCGGCCGCCGTGTCGCACGCCAGTGGGGATGCCCCGGGGCGGACGCAGGCGATGCCCGCACCCCACGCCATCTCGGTGCTGAACGGGAGGGGGGTGAGGGCTTGCTCCAGGCAGCGACCGAACGCCTCGTTGGCGAGCGTCTGCGCCGCACCGCGACCGGACATGTGGGTGCGTTTCCGGTCACGACAGAGGTCAGCGACGGCAGGGCCGACCGCCGCGCATGCCCAGCAGGGCACGTCGTCTTCCTGGCCCGCCCGGAGCCGGGCGAGCAGCTCCCGGCCCCGCGCTTCCGCCATGGCGGCCGGCGACGCGGCGGTCTGAGCTCGCGGTGCATCGGGGCGGGAGCCGGGGAGCGGCGCGGCGCCGTTCGAAACGCCGTACAGCAGATTGTAGGCCATCCCGCGCCCGATGGCGACGGCCAGCGCTTGGTTCCCCGGATCGGCTGGGTTCGCTGGATTCGCTGCGAGCTCAGTCAGCTCCGCGTTGGTCGCGCGCAGGTTCAACCACCCGCCGACCGGGTCCGTCGCTGACTGGACGAACGCCGCCACCTCGATGTTCCCGCCCGCCGGGTCCGACGCGAGCGCTGTGATCGCTGCACGGCGCCCCCCCGCGCTCCCCCCCGCGCTCCCCCCCGCCCGCCGGTATCCTCGCATCCGTCGCAAGCCGGCGTCGGTTCGCGCGTCGGCTGACGCGGCGGTCTGGAGCCGATCGTCCGAGAGCCGCAGGAGCGCGCTCCCGACGAACCCCCCATGGTGGATCGCGCGTGTCGACCAGATGTCTTCGAGGTCCGCGGCCTTTAGATCGAGGGACCTTAAGGTCCGGAGCGACTCTCCCCATGCTGCGCCGTTGGCCCCGAGCATCAGCAGCACGGCGGCTGCCCCGGGCACGCCCCACAGCACCCGGCCTGCGCTGGCTGCGCACACCGCGGTCAGCAGCAGCATCCAGGGCGCGTAGTACCGCATGTTCATGAGCGCGCCCTGAAGGGTCATCTTCGTCATCGGGAAGCCCGAGACCGCGTAGAGCACCGCGAACAGCAGCGCCATCGCGGGCAGGATGAAGCGTGACGCCCCCCGCGTGCGGTCCAGAAGCGTCGCGAACAGCGCGAGGCCGACCGCTGCCAGCCACGCCCCTGCCGCAGACGTCCAGTGGTTCAGCGTGACGTACAGGCGAGTGGCGACCGGCTCGACCTGCCAGAGCGGTCCTGCTCGGGACAAGGCCTCGGCGAGACCATGAGGCATCAGGTTCGCCATCGGGCTCATCGTGTAGGTGCCCCAGTCCCCGCGCGCCGCCGGCAGCAGCAGCGGGCAGAGGCCCACCCCCAGCCCAAGAAAAAGCAGGCGGAGCGCCCGGCGTCGTGGCCTTCGCTCCATTCTCCCTCGCAGCCGGAGGAGCGCCCACGGCAGCAGCAGCACCGCCGCAAAGATCGTGGTGCGGGAAAACCAGAGCCCGGCGCCGAGCACCAGCCCAACCGCGAACGGCCGCCGGCCCCCGGCGACCAGGCCCAGCCCGGCCAGCACGAACAGCATGGACTCGTTGTGGTTCCCCCACAGCATCAGCGACAGGTCCGACAGACCCAGCGGCGGCACGGCGTAGAGCACGGCGAACGCCCACCCTGCTCGCCGACCGGCGTAGGAGGACAGCGCGTGGAAGCCGACTACCAACGTGGCGGCGGTCCACAGCAGCGCCACCGCCTTCCACAGGACGATGTGGTCGCCGCCCAGTCCGAGCAGGGGGGCCGCGATGAGCGCCTCCACCGTGCAGCCGCCGCAGAACGCCTTGTACTGGAGCGGGAGCAGCTGATCCCAGAGCCCGGCGTGGGCGGCGTACCAGGCCACTGCTGCGTTGTAGTTGTCCTCCCAGTTCCAGTAGCGGATGGGGCTGGCGAGGTACCGGCTGGTGTCCAGGGCGACGCGCAGCAGCACGAGCGCGGTCAGGGCGATCCGTTCGGCGACCTTCACTCGGGTGGACTCCTGCGATCGTGCGGAGAGGGGAGTAGCCCGTCCCAACCGGCGCCAAGCGTCGCGAAGTCCGCGGACCCGCGCCGCCAGAGGGCCACCGTGCCGTCGCTGTAGATGAGCCCGTAGCCCTGCGCGCTTTCGTAGCGCCGGACGGATTCGAGCAGCCCGGCTCGGCCGGTTGCACACGGTAGCGAGGTGTCCACCAGGACGTACTCCGAGCGACCGGGGGGCTGCCGTGTCAGGATCGAGACGCGCTCGCGGTCGGCGAGCCGGGCCACGAGCGTGTCTTGGGCAAGGACGCTGGCGTCGGCCGGGATCAGCGCGACCGCGGCATCCAACGCGGAGGAATGGCCTTCGGTCACTTGGGTCATGAGCGCCCAGGTGGAGGGGGGAGCGTCGGTGCGCCCGGCCGTGCCCTTCAGCGCGAGGTGGCTGCAGACTAGACCGAGGGTGATCGCCACAGGCACGAGGAGGTCGACCCCGCCGCTGCGAGATGCGCTGGCGATCCGCCGGAGGCGGCCGGACGCGCGGGCCGTGGCCACCGCGAGCACTGCGAGCGCTGGCCCGCCATAATGAAAGGTCCCGAGCACGTGGTTCGGGTTCGAGCCCAGCAGGCGCTCGGCGAAGAACGGCGCCAGCGCCAGCGCCAGCGGGTCCAGCAGAGGCAGGAACGCGAAGCCGCCGAGGTTCGTTAGGATCATTCGTATTTTTTCCGGGCTGTCGACGACGACTCCGAACACTCGCGCGGGGTTGACCCAGCCGCCATCTCGCAGGGCGGGGGCCAGCTCGAACATGTGCGAGGCCGACCCGCGAAAGGCGGGCACCAGAACGCCGGCGCATAGCAGGCCCGCTACCAGCCCGCTCGCCGCCAAGGCTCCGCCGGCGAGACGCGCTCCGCCCGTCGTCCCCCCGCGGGCCGGGAGGTCCACCACAGCGAGCCACAGGCCGATGCCCGCGAGGAAGAACCCCACATCCTCCTTGCAGAGCAGCGCCAGCGTCGCCCATGCGGTCACCCAGCCCCAGCGTCGCAGGTCCGCGGCGTCCAGCAGGGCGAGCAGCAGCGGCGCGATGAGGGTGGTGGGGTGCACCGGGAACATCACCGCGTACCAGGTCGCCGGATGGAGCAGCCATGCGGCCGCCAGGGTCACGGCGATCGCCGGCGAGGCGTGCCGCAGCGCGATGCGGGTCAGGGGCACCACCCCGGCGGCCACCGCAGTCGTCTCCACCAGCACGAGCCCGTACGGGCCGAACACCCAGGAGGCCGGCGCGGTCAACGCGAGGATCGGCTGAAAGTGGTCGCCGAGCCAGTGGACGCCGTTGAGCAGCGGAACAGCTCCAAGGGTCATCGGCGCGTGGGTCAGGAGCCACGACACCTGCGCGAAGATACCGAAGTCATAGGCCGGTAGTTGGTTGCAGCGCCAGAGCAGCCCCAACCGGACGTTCCAGCCGACCCAGGTGAGCGCGGCCAGCGCGCATACGATGGCCCAGGTGGGACGTGCGCTGGTCACTGCTGCGCTGGTCACTGCTGCGCCTGCAGGAGCACGATGGCGCCGATGCAGGCGCAGCGGCCGAGCTGAATGGCCCCGGCGATCGGCGGCCCTTTGGGGCCGCGGCCTTGGGGCGCGACGACCAAGGGCCAGCCGCCCGGGACCTCCTGACAGGTGCGGATCGGCTCATCGTGACGGTAGTGCAGCCAGGGCTCATTGCTGCAAAGCGCTGCCCCGGCCGGGATGTGCGATGCGGCGCGGTCAAGCGCGGCGGCCTGCTCGCTGGCGCAACGCACGGCGAACTGAGCGCGGGGGATCTCGATGTGGACCAGCCGTATGCCGGTCCAGCCGAGCGCGACGGTGAGCGCGACCCAGGCCAGCGGGTCCGCCCTCCATCGCCCCAAAAACACCTCCGCCCGCGATGTCGCCCGCGCCTTCGCCCGCGCCTCCGCTCGCCGCCCGAGCGCGAGGCCGACGGCGAGCACGGCGCCTATCAGCGGAACCTCAAGATGCCGGCTCTGGAAGACCACCAGCTCGAGCGGTAGGGCGCTGCCCAGGAGCGCCACGGGGATCCAGCGTGATCGTGCGCCCGGGTCCGCCAACGCGAGCCGGTGCCCCAGTTTGGCCGGGTCCGCCCGCTCGGCGGGGTCCGCCAACGCGGCCGGCTGTGCCCGCGCGCTGCTCGCGGCGAGCAGGGCAGGCACGGCCGCGAACGCCCAAGGGCCGGCCATCGCCAACGTTCGAAACCCCTGCACCGCTGCGAATTCGGCCGCGCGGGTGACCGGCCACACGCCCGGGGCGCCGATCGCGCGCTTGAGCCAACCCGGCACGCTCCAGGTCGGCACGTCCGGAGCAGCCATCGCGCTCATCGACTCCCCGCGACTCACCAGCGCCCATGCCTGTTCCAGCGGCATCGTCACCCGCCCGCCCACTCCGCTGATCGGCATGTGGACGGCGATGATCGCGGTCAGCCCGCCCGCCGTCGCGCCGAAGCCGAGCCCCCCGAGGAGCGCCACCCTTGCTCTGGACGGACCCCCGGGCTCGCCCGCCTGGGCGACCGCCACGGAGAGCAGCGCGACCCCGAGCAGCCCTCCGCTCTCCTTGAGCCCCACCAGCATCCCGCACAAGGCGCCGACCAGCAGCGGGGGCCACCTCCCTGCGACGGCGATGCTTACGCCCACCGTCGCCAGCGCCAGCATCGTGGTCGGCTCTACCCGCGTGCCCCACGCGGCGAGGGTGGGTAGCCCGAGCGTGAGCCAGCCGGCCCAGCGGCCTGCCGCCCGGCCGCCGATCTGTGTCGCGAGGTAGGCGACCGCCGGGGGCAGGACGACCCAGCAGAAGAGCGAGCTCGCCTGAGCGGCCCGCACGGTGGGGAGCCCCAACAGCAGGTGGAGGGCTGCCGCGACCGCCGGGTAGACGGGCGGGTGCTCGCCACCGACCTCCCCGTGCGCCAGGAACACCGCTCGTGCGCCCCAGAAAGCGGAGTCCTCTCCGAAGGGCGGCGCCCCCGGCACCCCCGCGGCGCCTGCGAGCCCCAGCGCCAGAAGGAGCGCAGCGAGCGACATCATCGCTCGCTCAAGTCGCGCCGACTCGCGGCCGGTCTCCATGCTCAACTCCGGTGCGGCGGTGCGTTAACGCAACGTCAAGGCGATAGGCCGATGCACGGAGGTTCAACGGGAGTGAACGCTCGTTCAACAAACCCCTGCTGGCGGTGGTGCTGGGGGTAGTTGGGTTCTTCCTGCGCGCCGGGGTGGTCTTCGGCGGGGGCGTGCTCGTCGCGATCGCGAGCTTCGTCAGGATGCAACTGAATGCGAAGCGTGACGAGGTGCCTGGAAATCTGGCGGGCATCACCAACGCTGAATTGGCCTACTACGGGTCTTTCGGCACGTACATCGCAGTGGGGCCTGCGCCGCGCAGCGTGAACAACGTGGGAAAGGACGCCGTGCCGTGGTTGGGGAGCCCGGCGTGGGAGGAGCTGGGGTGGCGACCGGATGGCGATGTGCGAGGTGTCTACTGGGTGGAGCTCACACCGACCCCACGCAGGCTGACGCCTTCGCGAATTTCGCCGAAATGTGGAACACCTTTTGCACCACCGACGCGCTGGAGGGCCTGCAAGACGCCATGAAGCGTACCCTGAAGCCGGCCGCCGCCAAGACCGGCCCGACCGATCTGGCCACCGGCGGCCACTTCCTCGGCCCGAACGGGTCCGCCAAGGAGACCGACCTCTCGGCCACCGTTGTCGGCGACATGGTGGCCATATGGCCGGGAGGCGCCGGGCTCGGCATCGGCATGGTGGTCGATCGCTACAGCAAGGTCGCTGAGCTAGGCTGTTATTGGCCTGCGATCTACGACATGGCGAGCCACCTTGTGCTCTGGACCGATCGGATGTGCGCCGAGCCCAGAGGCTTCGGCTCCCGCAGCTACTGGCTCGGCTCCGCCAAAAGGGTCAGCGAGCTGATGGAGAGCGTGCGTAAGGCACACTGGTAGGCGTCAGGTCCCCTTCAGCTTGTCCTTCCGGTTCCGGTACAGTTCGCCGTCCACCGCCGCGACCATCGCCTTCTCATCGAGCTTGCCGCCGAGGAACGCGTTGAGCGCGGCCGCTGTGGCAGCCGGGCTCTTGACCGTGTCGTCGTAGCGGATCTCGACCGTCTGCCAGTTGGCCTTCTTACGGCTCATGATGCGAACGCTGGCGATGTGGTTGAGGTAGGCCTCGCGCATCGCGGCGTCGTCGCTGGTATCGGTCTCGTTCCGGTGCTGGAGCATCTTGTTCTGGGAGGCCAACACCTCATCGAGATCGCGGCGCATGAAGACGATTCTATAGTCGTTGTCCGGCGGAAGATCCTTGAGCAGGAAGCTGATGATCTTGATGACCTTGCCTCGCGCGTCCTTCAGGTACGACTTGTCGGTCTCCTTCTCGAGGTGCTTGACCCGCTCATACTCGTAGTAGCCCTTGGGGTTGTCGACGTCGGCGGTGCGCACGCCGTCCTCCATCACCTGGATGCCGCCGGCCTCCAGCATCTTCATCATCATCGAGGTGCCCGAGCGCGGCAGCCCGGAGACCAGAACGATCGGCTCGCCCTGAGGCGCGGGCTTCAGACCGAAGAGGTCGGTGAGGAAGGACATTGGGGCTCCAGGGCCGCCGTTTAACCGGGGCGCGGGTTTCGTCCCTCCTATAGTTCCACGCCCAGCGGCCCCTTCAGCGCGAAGCCAGCCGCGAGCGAGAACCCGAAGAACCACAGCAGGATTCCGCCTTCACCGTCAGGAAAATAGGGCAGGTCTCGGTCCGAATAGTGCGTGCGGATGGTCTCGAACGCCGAGTCGGAGGGCAGCGCGTCCTCGCCCGGGTACAAGATGGACTCCCAGGTGTTGGTGCGCAGCACCGGGATCTTCCGGGGCTCTCCGCCGAACGCGAGCCCCTTCTGCTGGGCTTCGGTCCCAGCGTGGACGGTGACGACGTAGTCCCCGGCGGTCTCCGCCTTGAGCCGCCACGCCACCATGCCGTCCGGCGTCGCCACCGGCCCGGCGTCAACGCTCAAGCCCGCCGGCAGGTCGAGGGTCACATCCATCGATTTGACGCTCGCGCCCTCCGCCATCTTGACCTCCAGCAGCGGCGTGGCGTCCACCGGCAGCGGACTGTAGGCGTAGTTTGCCACGATCTCTACGAGGACCGCGGTCATCGGCGGCATCATCACCAGCATCGGGCCGATGTTGTTGCCCAGATAGAGCGCGTTCTGCTTCATCGCGTTCGCGGTCGCCACCAGCACTCCGGCGAGGTTGTCCCTGTACAGCACGATCTCGAGCAGGTGGACCTGAATCCCGTTCTTGGCGGCGGCGATGCCCTTCTGGTTGGACACCTTTTTGTAGACGAGCAGCGCGATCACGCCCGCCAACACCGGCCAGACGATCAGGTCGAAGCTGGCGAAACGGTGGCCGAACGGCGCCAAAATGACGTCGAACACCATGTTGAGCAGGGAGATCAGCGCGTTCACTACGAGATGTACCCTAGACCCTTCAGCTTGTTGCGGATGTCGCCATCGCCCTTGACGTCCTCGAAGTGGAGCATCTCCTTCTCGAGGATCTGCGTCACGAACTCATCGACCGTGGCGTACCCGGCGACGTCCGCGATCTTGACCAACCGTGCGTGAAGATCTTTATCGACCTTGATGTTTACATTTTTGCCGAAGCCAAACATGGGAGACTCCTCTGGCCCGAGCCGGGTCCTGAGATGGGGACGCGTTCAGTAGATGGACTGGCCAGTCATGCCCGGGGCGGGCGCGACGTGGAAGTGGTTGAGCACGGTAGCCGTGATGTCGAGCAGGCCGAACTGCCCTCCGACTCTCGCCCCCGCGGCGTTCGGGAGCGGTTGGTTCGCGTAGAGCACGCCCGGGACCACATCGGGGTCCATGAGGTGATTGCCCGACCAGCGCGACGTATTGTCGGCGTAGACCTCGGCGGTGATCTCGCCCAGCGTGGACTGATCGGAATTGCCGTAGCCGATGTCGAACCCGACGATCAGATCGGGAGCCTCCGACGCGCGCTGGGTTGCGTAGATGTCCTTGGAGCGCGCGACGGAGCGTACGACCGCGTCGCCGTTCTTGGGGTCCCGTTGGGCCACGAGCTTGTCGGCGATCTCCTTCATGAGGCTGTCGGCCTCGGCGGCTGCGACGATGCCCTGACCCTCCCGACCGATCTGGTTGAGGTAAAGCGCGTTGAAGCCGATGTTGTAGGCGCGGGTCTTCGACCAGTCGACGTCGTCGGTCGGGATCGTGCCGGTGGTCTTGCCGTCCTTCAGCACGAGGTAGCCGTTGTCCCGCAGCCAAGTGTTCAGGTTCACCTCACGGGTGTAGGGCTGGAATCCGTGGTCGGACATCAGCAGGAACGTACTCCCGGCTGGCAGGTTGTCGATGACGCGGCCGGCGAGCGCGTCGACGTGCCGGTACATGTGCTCGATGTCCAGGCGGTGCTCCTCCGCGCTGCCGGTTTCCCACGCAGGATGGGCCTCGGCGTCAGCGTGTTTGGGGTCCCCGTGGCGCCAGAGCATGTGGCATTGCAGGTCGATGTCGGAGACATACATGAAGGTCATGTCGCCCCGCTGGAACCGGGCGAGCGCGAGCTCGGTCATCAAGCGGGTGTCCTCGCGCACCAGCGCGACCTGGCCGAGGTAGTCGTCGTCGTCGAACAGGCCATCCTTGAGCGCGTTGGTCTCCTCGGGCATGCCCTGCGTGTAGAAATTTCCGAGCAGGGCGGCGAGGTCGGCCGACCAGTCGTCGGGGGTCGTGATCGGCTGGGCGGGGTTCGACGGGACGATGTTCACCGGCGACGCGTAGACCGCGAAGCCGGGACCAAGCTCTTTGGCGTAGAAGCGGACCATGCCCTCGAACGGCAGCATTCCGCCGGGTAGGGCATCGTAGGTCACCTTCATCCAGTCGGACCACTCGCCTTGCTTCAGTACGGCCGTGTCGTGGTGGCCGGACCCGGAGCCGGTCTGGATGTAGACCTCGGACCGGCCCTTGTTCAACCAGAACGTCACGCCGGCGGTCAGGTAGTCCTTGTCGGTGATCATCGCGTCGGGCGCTAGGTGGAACAGGTCGGGTGGTCCCTTGAGGGCGCCGTGGACCGAGTCTGGGGTGCCGTCGAGGTCGTAATCATCGACGTTGATGATCTGGATGTCCCCCTTGATGTGCTCGCCGCTGGGGCGCGTCGGGACCGGCTTGTCGGTGAACCAGGTGTACACGCCGTAGCCGCCCCGCATGTCGCTGGTCCCCATGCCGGAGATGGTCTTCGCGTTGCTGCCGGGCACCGGGTAGTTGCCTGGGATGCGGTAGATCTCGGTGTCCACGCCAGCCTCCACCAGCAGGTCCCAGAACGGCACGCCAGCGCGGTTGTTGCCCACCTCACCCCCGCCGATCGGAAAGTAGAGGTCGCCGATCTCGATCGCCTTCGCCGGGTCGGTGACCGGGGACGTGGCGGAGCTGATCGGGCCGTAGGTCTTGGGATCGCGGTGGACGAAGTCGAAGATGCCGTGTCCACCGGGGTCCAGTCCGGTGACGAAGCTCGACCAGGCAACCGGGCTCTGCGGCGGGTTGATGGTCGCCAAGGCCTGGAAACCCCCAGCTGCCGCGAGCCGCGCGAGGTTAGGCAGCTTGCCCTCGTCCATCAGGCGTTGGCTGATGACCGGGTCCATGCCGTCCACCCCGAGGATGAACAGCCCGGGCACGTCGGGACCGCGAGTCGTGCAGGCCGTCGCGGTGAGCGCGAGCAGGCCGAAGGCGCAGGCCAGCTCAGCCCGTGACATGGTCGACGCTCCACGCGGGGGTGGACGAGACGAGCGCGCCGGGCGCCGCTCCAGACTGCGGGAGCGAGGCGGGGTCCAGCAGGCCGCGCGTGGTCGCGCTGCCCGCCTTTCCGACGAAGATCATCTTGCCCTGCATGTAATCGGGGGGCTTGTGGCCGAACAGGGCGAGGATGGAGTACGGGATGTCGATGAGCCGCGGCTGTGGCGTGACGATCGCGCGATTGCAGAAGAACACGCCGGGGACGATGGCCGGGTCCACGCAGTGGTCGCCCGACCAGGACTTGGTATTGTCGCTGAAGATGGCGCGGGTGACGGAGCCGGTCGCGCAGTCCCAGCTGTTCCGGTACCCACCCTCGTAGCCGACCAGCAGGTCGGGGGCGTCGAAGCGCGCGGGGCCGTCGAAGTACTCGGGGGCGATCTCGACCCTCCGGATGGCACGTCCGCCGGTTTGGGGGTCGACGAGCGCCTCGAGCTTACGCGCGATCTCATGGGTCAGCCGCTTGTACTCGTCGCCCTCGGTGACGATTCCGCTCTGCTCGCGGCCCTTCCGGTTGATGAACAGGCCGGTCAGCCCGAGGCTGAACGCTTGGGTCTTCGACCAATCCACCTTCTCGAACCAGTCGCCCGAGGTGTCGGATCCCGGCAACAGGGTGAGGTAGCCGTTCTCGCGGAGCCAGGAGTTGAGGTTTACGCCTCGCCTGAAGTTCGTGAACCCATGGTCGGAGATGACCATCACCACGGTGTTCTCATCGTCGCCGACCTGCGTCATCAGCTTGCCGAGCACACCGTCCATGTGGATGTACGCGCGTTCGATCGCGTTGGCGTACTCCCCGCCTGTAGGCTTGCCCTCGTTGGCGGGGTGGGTCGGGTCTAGGTAGCGGTAGAACATGTGCTGGATGCGGTCCGTCGTATCGAACACGGTGGTGACCAACCCGGTCTTCACGCGACTCACCGCGTCGAAGAACATCTGTTCGCGCTCTTCGCAGATGTCCATCGCCGCCTGGTAGAACGCTTTTTCGTCGATCACGCGCTCGTTGAGCGCCCACGTGTCCTCGGCCAGCCCAAGGGTCGCGAACGATCCGAACTTCTTGGCCAGGTACACCGCGTACACCGACGGGTGGCTGATCGGCATCGCCGGGTTCTCCGGGTCGATGTGGATCGGCGTCATGTATAGGCTCACCTCCGGGTCGATGCTCGTCAGGTAGAACCGGGCGATCCCGGACACCTTGACGGTCGGGGCGGCGGGGAAGGTCAGGGTGACCCACGGGGAGTAGGTCTCGAAGCGCAGGGTGATGGGCTCGGCGACGCCGTCGATCTCCATTTTGACGCTCTGCTTGTCGTCCGCGATGGTCAGCGTGAGCGGAAGGATCATGCGAGGATTGCCGCGGACCATGCCGTTGTCCGGTCCGACGATGCGCGAGCGGATCCGGTTGCCCTGACGGCGGAGCACGGTCTGCTCACCGCCGGTGAACGCGGGCACGCCGGCGTCTGTCTGCGTCGAGAAGAACGCGAAGGTCCCTTGGCTGCCGCGAAGGTCGGGCACACACATCCCCGAGAGCAGCAGGCCCCGGAACTTCACGGGCGGAAAGGTGATCGGTACGCGCTGGATGATCGAGAAGATGTGCTTCTCACCCAGCACCTTCCAGAACGCCTGCCCCCGCTGCAGCAGCGTGATCTTCGGGCTGCCCAGCGGGATGATGTACTTGCCAATGTTCACCACGCGGGTGGCCTGCCCGATGTCGGTCGAGGACAGCAGCGGCGCGTAGGTGCAGGGGTCGCGGGTCAGGAAGTCGAAGATGCCGTGCCCCGACGCGTCCACACCCGTCGCGAACGTCGACCACGCCACGGGCGACATCGACGGGTTCGACGTGTCCAGCGTCCGAAACACGCCTTGCTCCGCCAGTTTTCGGAAGTTGGGGAGCTTGCCCTCCTGCATGAACTTCGTCGCCAGCCCGGGGTCCATGCCGTCGAGCCCGAGCACGATGATGCGCCGTGCGGCGGCGTTCTTGAACGGGTTGCCGACCCGGATCGTCCTCCAGACGAAGGTCAGCGGCCAGAGCAGGATCGTGCCGATGGCGAGCAGAAAGGCGGCGATCAGGGCGAGGAAGGATCCGGCGAACGCGAAGCCGGCGCCGGGGCCGATGTAGGCATGGGCGGGGTGCGCGAGCAGCGCGACGGTGAGGACCACGAGTCCGAAGAGACGCTTCATTACGCGGGGTCTGAGTCCGCGAGCTGAGCGGCCGGCAGGGCGTCCCGGGTGCATCAGAGGTGCAGATTCGGCGTGGGAAACGTCCGCAGACGGGGCGTCGTCGGGCCAGAAAGGGGCTTCCCGACGGGAGCTGCTTGGCATGGCGCGCGTATAGCCGATCAGCGGGGCGTTCGCCCGGGTGTCGCGTGGTGATTAGAGCGGCCCTTCGACCCTCTGGAGTCTACCGTGTGCCTGCGATCTATCCTGACCCTTCCTGCGATCCCCGTGCTGGCCAGCCTGTTCCTCGGGGCTGCGGCCTGCGGGAAGTCTGCCGTTGACTACGAGAAGGAGGCACAGACCGCTTTGGACGCGGGGGACGGAGCGAAGGCGCTACTATCGGCGGAGGAAGGGCTGAAGTCGGCCGGAAGCGACAAGGCGGTGGCCTGGCGGCTCGAGAAGGTGCGGGTCGAGGCGCTCGCCAAGGAGGGCAAGGGGGCTGGGCTTCCCACCGAGCTCGAGAGGCTGAAGGCGAGCTATCCGGGGCAAGCGACCGCCCAGTTCTACAAGGCGGTGGCGGACAAGCTCGCGACCGCTGGCGACAAGGACGGGGAGCTCGCGGTCCTGGACGCGGGGGCGAGGGGCTTCCCGGAGGACAAGACCTTCCTTGACGCGATCGAAGGCCTCAAGGGGGCCGCCAACTCGCCGGAAGACGTGGAGCGGCTGAAGGCTCTGGGGTACCTGTAGGCGCTGCCGGCGCGGTCGTGGCTGACCCGCGACTGCCGGTCACCTTGGTGGCGGGTTTCCTCGGCGCCGGGAAGACGACCGTGCTGAACCGGCTGCTCGCCAGCCCCAACGTGGGGCGTGTCGCGGTGATCGTGAATGAGGCGGGAGAGGTCGCGCTCGACGGCAGGCTGATCATCGGGACGACCGAGGAGATCGTGGAGATCCGTGACGGCTGCGTCTGCTGCACCGTCCGGGGGGACCTGCGCGTGGCTGTGGGCCGGCTGCTCGACCGCAGGGCGGCCTGGTTTCGCCCGCTCCGGTTCGATCGCATCCTCGTGGAGTGCAGCGGGCTCGCTTCACCCGGGCCGGTGGTCCAGACGTTTCGGCTGGACCCGCGTCTCGCGGCCGAGACGAGGGTGGACGGGGTGGTGGTGGTCGCGAGCGCGGTGGATCTTCCAACCCAGCTGGCGGGTCATCCCGAGGCGGCCGAGCAGGTGGCCTACGCCGACCGGATCATCGTGAACCACTGTGACCGGGCCGGGCCGGCGTCTGGGTTGGATGACGACCCGGTGGCCGCCGCTGTGCGGGCGATCCGGGAGATCAACCCGGGGGCGCCCATCGACCGGGCCGTCCGTGGGGAGACGGCGACGGCACCGCTGCTGGATCTTGGGGGGGAGGACGTGGGCCGTTGGACGACTGCGTTCATCCGCCCGGCGCCTGCCCAGCTTCATGGGCTTGGCCTCACGCGGCACGTGGTGCTGCGCACGACGAGCACCCTGAACCTGCCGGCCTTGAAGTTGTACCTCCAGTTTGTCGCGAGCCGCCGGACCTGGACGCTGATGCGATTGAAGGGCATCCTGCGCTGCGAGGGGCTCTCGCGGGGTGTGGTCGCCCACGGCGTGTACCAGTGGCTGGAGCTCGGGCCGGGCCCGATGGATCCCCCCGACGAGTCCCAGCTCCTCCTGATCGGCCGAAACCTCGACCTCGGTGAGCTCCAGCGCGGCTGGGCGGCTGTGTCCACCCCCTCGAATGGGTAGGATCCCCGGAGGGGGGATCCTACCCATTCGGGGTCAAGTCAGGGGTCGGAGGGTGTGGAGTGAGGTGATCTCGGAGGAGCGGGCGCGGTGAAGCGGGTCGGTGCTGTCCGCGGCGCGGGGGTGGCTGGGCCGGCGGTCGAGCCGCTCGACGACGCGAAGCCCGGCTGCGGTGATCCACGAGTCGAGGGCTCCCGGCGGGCGCAGCCCGATGCGCTCGGCGAGGTCGGACATCACCAGCCAGCCCTCGCCGGAGGGGGTCAGATGGCTGCGCAGCCCATCGAGAAAGCCCCGCAACATCTGGCTTGCGGGGTCGTAGACGGCGTGCTCCAACGACGTGGTGGCTGGCCCGGGCAGCCAGGGCGGATTGCACAGCACGAGGTCGGCCCGTCCATTGGGGAACAGTGCTCGTTCTTCCACTTCGGCGTCATGCACGCCGAGCCGCCGCAGGTTCTCCCGCGCGCAGGCAACCGCTCGCGGGTCGGTGTCTGTGGCGACGACCCGCCGCACGCCGCGCTTTGAGAGCACCGCCGCGAGCACCCCCGTACCTGTCCCGATGTCGAACGCCACCCCGCACGGCGTGGGGAGCGTGGCCTCTGCTACCAAGCTCACGTACTCTCCCCGCACCGGCGCGAACACGCCGTAATGGGGGTGTACCCGTCCACGCAGCGCGGGCACGTCCACGCCGTTCTTACGCCATTCGAACGCGCCGATCGCTCCGAGCAGGTCCCTGATCGACGCGACAAACGGCGCTCCGTCGAGGTCCCAGGCCTGGGCGCACGCCGCCCGCACGTCGGGCGCCCGCGGTAGGCCGATTCCCCCATCGCCTTCGAACTCCATCAGGAGCAGGCCGAGCGTCCTGGCCCGCCGCGCCGTCTCCGCCCGTTGCCGCTCGAACGCCATCAGCAGCTCGGCGCCGGGTTGCGCCAGTTGCCCGCCCCCCGGCCCGCCCCCCCCGCTCCCCATCGCCTTCCCCATCGCCCCCAGCAGCTCCTTGGCCTTGTGGAAGTCTCCCCTCCAAAGGATCCCGGTCCCGCCACGCAAGTGCGCCATCGCCTCGTCGACCGTCAGTCCAGCCGTCACGACCATTTCAGCTGGCGCCACGGCGCCGCTCTCCGAGCGCCAACGCACCGGTTCCTGACCGCCTACATCTACGGTGGCCATTATGCGGGGAGCCGGAGCGTGAACCGGCTGCCGACTCCCGGCTGGCTCTCGAAATGTATCTCTGCCGACATCGCGGAGCACAGGTGCTTCACCAACGCCAGCCCGAGCCCGGTCCCCCCGACGCTGCGGGCGCGCCCCGGGTCGACTCGGTAGAAACGCTCGAACACTCGCGGGTGGTGCACGGGGTCGATGCCGATCCCGGTGTCGGCCACCCGGACGAGCACGTGCTTCCCTTCCACCTCTACCTCGATCAGGACACTGCCCTCCGCCGTGTACTTCACGGCGTTGTCCACGAGGTTGGACAACGCGTGCTCCAGCCCGTCCGGGTTGATCAGCGCCTCTGCTTCGGTAGGATTGACCGACAGCTGGAGGGACTTCTGCCGGGCCACACCCGTGAAGCGCTCCAAAACCGTCTCGATGATCGGCTGCAGCGGCTCGCGGGTCAGCTCAAGGTCGCTGTGGCGGGACTCCAGACGTGACAGGTGCAGCACGTCGTCGATCAGGAGCTGAAGCCGGACGGCGTTCCGCTTCACCGCGTCGAGCATGAAGTGTGCGTCGGCTGGGATGCGTTCGCGCTCGCCCTCTAGCGCTTCGGCGTACCCGACGATCGCGGTGATCGGGGTGCGGATTTCGTGGGATACGTTGGCGACGAAGTCCCGCCGGGTGCGCTCTGCCGACCGGATCGAGGTGATGTCGAGCACAACGCCCAGGCAACCGGCGCCGTCTTCGGTGGGCAGGGCCCGTATCAGGAGGTCGTGTTTGCCGTGGGTCAGCGTGCGCTCGCAGACCGCCCCGGTGTCGCGGGCCTCGTCGATCAGCTCCTGGAAGTCCGCTACGGGGATGGTGTCGATCGGTCGCTTTCCGACGGGGTCCCCACGTACGGGGAGCAGGCGGGCGAGCGCCGGGTTGGCGCGTCGAACCAGTCCGTGGGCGTCTGTCACCAGCAGCCCGTTGGGGGTCTCCCGCACCAGAGCCAGATCGAGGTCACGCTCAACGGTCGCCGCCAGAGCCTGCTCGCGGACCGTGTCGAGCAGCCGGTTCACCGCTTCTGCTACGTGTCCGGCTTCATCGTCCGCGCCTTCCGGTACGTGCACATGCAGCTCCCCCGCTGCCGCCCTCGACACGGGTTCGAGCATGGCGACGAGCCGGCCTCTGCGCGCGGTGTGGAGGAGGATCACCCGGCCGACCAGCACGAACAGGCAGATCTGGCAGGCGAGGCCGAGCGCCATGAGCCCGCCGAGCTGGGTCAGGATGGTGGTGACCACCAGGGCGAGCGCGCCGTACAGGTGCAGTCGGATCGACGACGGCCGTAGCGGCAGGGGCGGAGCTACCCCGCCCATGTCAGCCCGAGGCCGAGCCGGAGCTCCCAGGCTGGGACGGGCGTCGGCGCTCCCCCGTCGACCCGGAGTTGGACCTCGCGCAGGTCGTACTGGAACCGGATCAACGGCTCGAGCCCGAGGTGGGAGCCGACCCCGGACTTGCCGAGCGCGAGGTGCCCGAGGCCCTCGATCGCGACTACGGGCACAGCCACCGTGAGCACCGGGTCTGCGCCCGAGCGAAAGTCACGAACAGAGGCTCCGCCCAGCAGCCCGATCCCGATGGGAAAGGCCGGCATTAGCCACGCACCCGCCCCGAACTCCGTCGCCGCGAATCCCCTGCTGTCCCCGACATCGGCGAGCTCGGTGAAGGTCCGCATGCCACCATAGGCGGCGAGCCGAATGGGTCCGGCATGCACTCCGAGGTCGAGGTGGGGGGACGCGGCCACGGCCGTCTGGCCTCTCAGATCGGCCGAGAAGCCGGCCCGGGCGAAGAACCCGATCGCAGCCTTGTCGGCGGGGGAGCCAGGAGCCTTCGCGGTGAGCGTGGCTGCGGGGGCAGGCGCGGCGATCCGGGCAGGCGCAGGCGGCGCAGCAGCCACCGGGGCGGGAGCAGCCACAGGGGCGGGCGGAAGCGGCGACAACGGCACCAGAGGGGGCGGGACGGCCCCCGCGAGCTTCGCAAGGTACCATGCGAGGTCTTCACGTTCCTGATCGTTCGTGGGCGCGAGCACGATCAGCACCTGCACTGCGCCGGTCGCGTC
>SHYV01000095.1 GCA_009692605.1 Myxococcales bacterium | reverse complement strand
CGGGCCCCCCGCCCCCTCGCAGACGGTCCCTGCGGCTGTGCAGGCCCCATACTCGCCGGATGCGTTCACCGCCAAGGCCATCGAGGCTGCAAAAGCAGCCGGGTCCAACGGAGTGAACCCGAAGTCTGGCGATGCCGTTGCGATCACCGCCGGAAAGGCGTTGTGGGTCAGGTGCGCGGCCTGCCATGGCGATACCGGGCTGGCGGACACGCCTACCGCTCGGTTGCTTGAGCCGCGCCCCGCCAACTTTCATGACCGGGAGCGCTGGGATTTCACGAGCGCCGGGGTCAAATTCTGGATCCTCGCGAATGGCATCCCCGGCACTGGCATGACGCCGCCGGGCCTCACTGCCGATGAGACGTGGCAGGTCCTCGCCTACATCGAAAACGACTTCGTCGGGAAGTAGCGGGAACCGACCGGGACCGCTTGAAACGTGGCGGCTGCCGCGTTAGCCTGCGCCCCCGCCGACTCAGGTTGGCGGTGGTTCGTGACCGGACCCGATGGCCGCTCTTTATTCGTCCTCACGTTTCAACGTGTTCAAGAACTTCCTTTTCCCCGCCGCACCGGCAGGAGGATGCATGCGATCGCTGCCAAGAGCATCCGTGGTGTTCGTACTGGTCTCGGCTCCGCTCTGGGCCATGAGCAGCTGCGCCACGAACGCCATCGCAAACCCCGCTGATGAAGCGATCTTCCCGATTGGCAGCAAGAATCTTCTGCCGAACGCCGTCGTCGACATGCCCATGTCGGCCTCGCCGCTTGAGATCGACAAGATGACCTTCTTTAATGAGGACTTGTCGGTCGCAGTGGGCGCTCCACCAGCGGAGGCGATCACCCAGCCGATCGCGTTCCCGCACTCGCTGCACGTCAAAGATCTTGGGATGGACTGCCAGTACTGTCATTCCAGCGCCCGGAAAGAGGTGCACGCCGGGGTACCGCCCACGCAGTTGTGCATGGGCTGCCACAGCCTGATCGCGTCGGACGGGAAGGACGGGAACCCCGACCGCCCGGAACTCGAGAAGCTCAAGGCGTTCTGGGCCGATGGCAAGGGTGACCCCATCCGTTGGGTGAAGGTGCACGACCTGCCGGACTACGTCTACTTCTCTCACAAGCGACACGTGCTCGGCGGCGTCCAATGTCAGGAGTGCCACGGTCAGGTGCAGGAGATGGGCGTCGCTCAGCGCGTAGCGTCCCTGCAAATGGGCTGGTGCCTCGACTGCCACGCCCAGCATTCTCTGGATGACAGCTACGGAACTCAGCAGGAACTTCGGCGCTCGGAGCTGAAGGACTGCTGGACCTGCCACAAGTAGGACGCACGATGGATCTGAACCGCCGCGACTTCCTCAAATCCGCGAGCCTCGCGACCGCCGCGACCGCTACGGCGTGTACCATCGACGCGCGCACGCCGATCGAACACGTTCTCCCCTATGTGCAGATGCCGGAGGACGAGCTCCCCGGCACCGCGACGTACTTCTCGACAGCTTGCGGCGAATGCGCCTCCGGCTGCGGGGCCGTCGCGCGCGCCAAAGAGGGCCGAGTGGTCATGGTCGAGGGCAACCCCGACTGGACCGAAGGGCACGGGTTGTGCACCCGTGGGCACTTCGGGCTCGTGGGCGCGTACAGTCCCGAGCGGGTGGAGGGCCCGGTAACTGGCGGCGCCAACTTGGACTGGGACACGGCGCTGCAGCGCGTCGCCGAGGCCGTGAAGGCGGCGCAGGCGGCCGGCAAGTCCGTGGCGTGGCTCGGAAACTACCGGACCGGCAGCCTCGACACCTTGCTGGGTGAGTTCGGGACGGCCACCGGGCTACGCCGCGTACATTGGGAGGCTTTTGGGGTCGAGTCCCTGCTCGCAGCGTCCCGCGCCGCGTTCGGGGTGGCGACGTTGCCCACCTACGAGCTCGCCAACGCTCAGGTGATCCTGTCGTTCGGGATGGATTTCTTGGGGACGGCCTACGGTGCCATGGGCATGTCGAAGGGCTGGTCATCGGCGAAGAACCCTGCGAATGGTGGGTTCGTCACACGTCTGGTCTGTGTCGAGCCCCGCGCGGGCGTCACTGCGGCGCAGTCCGATCACTTCTTGCCCCCCAACCCGGGCACCGAGCTGGCGGTGGCGCTCGCGATCGCGAAGCTCGCCGCGGACAAGGTCAAGTACCCGAACGCAGCCCTGCTTGCGGCTGTTGACGTCTCGGCGGCCGCGCAGGCATCGGGCATCTCAGAGGAGAAGCTGAACGAGGTCGCTGTCTGGATAACGGACAAAGCCTCGGTGATCCTCCCCGGCGGTCCCGCAAACGCCGGCACGTCATCCAGCGATTTGGCCGCCGTGACCTACCTGCTGAACGACATCTGCGGCAACATCGGCAAGACGGTCGTTTTCGGCAAGGAGCAGAGCTACGGCACCGTCTCTGCCTACGCCGACGCGAAAGCGCTCCTCGACGACGCCCGCGCGGGCAAGGTCGGGGTCTTGTTCATCGACGGCGCCAACCCGGTCTACAACCTCCCCGCCGAAGACAAGGCCGCCGAAGCGCTCGCCGCTGTCGGACTCGTGGTGCAGTTCGCGAACGAGCCGGACGACTCGACCACTCCTGCGACGCTCCTGCTCCCTCCGGGCAGCTCTCTCGAAGGCTGGGGCGATGCGAACGTGACCTCCGGCGTCCACACCTTGCAGCAGCCTGGCATGACGCCGCTCAAGCTCAGCCGCACTGTGGGCGACGTGCTCCTGGGGGTCGCGAAGCTGTTGGCCCTTCCGGAGCCTTCGGCCCGTTCCAACGTGGAATTCAGCGTCGGAGACGGCAGCGTCGTTCCCGGCTCCGAGGTCTACACCCCCTCCACCGTCGCCCAGCAACCCATGGGCTTTGCCCATGAGTCCTTCCGCGTCTACGTTCAGGAGCGCTGGAAGCGGCGCGTCTGGGACGGCGTCGGGACATTCGACACGTGGTGGGTAGGCGTTCGACAGAAGGGCGGCTCCTTCAACCCCGCAGCGGCCTCCGCACTGCCGCTGACGCTGGCGGCGCTCCCGGCGCTGCCTGCGGCGATCGCGGGCGCAGAGCTCGCGCTTTGCATCTTCCCCAGCAGCAATTTCGGCGACGGCCGGTACTCCAATCGCCCATGGGCGCAAGAGCTCCCGGACCCCATCAGCACCAGCTCCTGGGGCAGTTGGGCCGAGATCCACCCAAAGACGGTGGCGGCGCTGGGCCTGCGTGAGACCGACTCGATCAAGGTCAAGACGGCGGTGGGTGAGGTCACCCTCGGATACTTCGCCACACCCGGTGTACGTGAAGACACCGTGGCGATCGTGTACGGGAACGGTCACACGAACGTTGGGCGCTACGGTACGGGGCGTGGGGTGAACCCGTTGTCGCTCATCAGCTCCGCGGTGGACGGCGGCTCCGGCGCGTTGGCTACCTACACGACGCGCGCTGCTGTGACGCGGTCTGATGTGACCTCGGACTTCTTCGCCCTCTCGGGGAACCTGACGATGGACGGTCGCCCGGTCGCCGTCGCGTGTTCCGCCGACGAAGCGGTGGCGCAGCCGACAGGCAAGGCCGGATCCGTGTTGCACCTGCACGAGCCGGAGTGGGACAAGCGGCTGGACGACGCCAACATCCATGACTTCTTCCCCGAGCCGCAGCACCCGACGTATCGCTTTGCGATGGCGATCGACCTGAACAGTTGCACGGGCTGCGGCGCGTGCATCGCGGCGTGTGCGCTCGAGAACAACATCCCGTTCGTCGGCCCCGACCAGGTTCGTCGGGGGCGCGGGATGAGCTGGATCCGGATGGACAGGTTTATCGAAGGGGAGGGGGAGCATCTCGATATCCGCCACCTTCCGTCGATGTGCCAGCACTGCTCGCACGCACCCTGCGAGGGGGTCTGCCCCGTGCTGGCGACCTACCACAACCTCGACGGGTTGAACGCGATGATCTACAACCGGTGCGTGGGCACCCGGTACTGCGCGAACAACTGTCCGTACACCGTCCGCCGCTTCAACTACCACACGTGGACGTGGCCCGAGTCGATGTACCTGATGCTCAACCCGGACGTCAGCGTTCGGGAGATGGGCGTCATGGAGAAGTGCACCTACTGCGTCCAGCGCACGCGGTCGGTGAAGGACTCCTGGCGCGACGTGCACGAGACGGTGCCCGACAAGGCGCTCGAGAAGTTGACGGCGTGCGCTTCGGCCTGCCCGACCCAGTCGATCACCTTCGGAAACCTGAAGGACTCGGCCGGCACGGTGTCCAAGCTGTTCCTCAACCCGCGTACCTACACGCTGTTCGGCGAGCTCAATACCAAGCCGGGTACCCGTTACCTCGCCAAGGCTCGCCATCACCTCGCCGGTGGCGCGCCCGCACACGGGTCCCCCGCACACGGGTCCCCTGCACACGGGTCCCCTGCACACGGGGCCCCCGCACACGGGGAGCCCACACACGGACTGCCTGCCGCGCCCGAGTCCGGGCACGGATCGCCTGCTGAGCACAAGGAGGGATGATGAAAAACCTCACCTACAAGGACGTCAATAAGGATGTTCTTCGCCCGCTCTTCACGCCCGACTACGCCTACCTCGGTGTACTGGGCGCTACGCTCACCGTTCTGGTCGTCACCGGGCTCTGTTGGTTGTACCAGATGGTCTACGGGCTCGGCGTGGCCGGTTACCACCCTCCGGTCTTCTGGGGCGTGTACATCACCACGTTCGTGTTCTGGATCGGCATCGGGCACGCCGGCACGCTGATATCGGCCGTGCTCTTCCTGACGCGCTCCCGCTGGCGCACAGGGGTGTACCGGGCGGCCGAGGCCATGACGATCTTCGCGGTCATGACGGCCGCGCTCTTCCCGGCGATCCACGTCGGTCGGGCCTGGTACGCCTATTGGTTGTTCCCGTACCCGAACCAGCGCCAGCTGTGGCAGAACTTCAAGTCGCCGCTCATGTGGGACGTGTTCGCCGTGTCGACCTACTTCACGGTTTCGACCATCTTCTTTGCGATCGGGCTCGTCCCCGACATCGCCTCGGTTCGTGACAGCACCACCGGGTTCACCAAGAAGCTCTACGGCGTCATGGCGATGGGCTGGCGGGGCACGGACCGGCAGTGGCACCACTACATGGCGGCCTACGGCTTCTTTGCGGCCATCGCTACTCCCCTCGTGCTCTCCGTTCACTCGGTGGTGTCCTGGGACTTCGCCATGGCGGACACCCCCGGGTGGCACTCCACGATCTTCCCGCCCTACTTCGTGGCGGGCGCGATCTTCTCCGGCTGCGCGATGGTCATCACCCTGATGCTGCCGCTGTCGATCCTGTTCAAGTTAGAGGACTACATCCACGTCTGGCACTTTGAGCATCTCGCGAAGCTCTGTGTGTTCACCGGCGGCATCCTCACCTACGCCTACGGCACTGAGTACTACGTCGCCTGGTACTCGGACAACCAGTACGAGTGGGGCACGTTCATGGACCGCGTGTACGGCAAGTACTGGTGGGTCTTTGCGGTCATGGTGTTCTGCAACTGCATCGCCCCGTTGGTGTGGTGGTTCAAAAAGGTCCGTACCAACTACGTCGGCTTGTTCGTGGTCAGCTTGATCATCAACGTGGGGATGTGGTTCGAGCGCTTCAACATCATCGCAAGCTCTCTGGCGCACAATTTCGACCCCGCCGGCTGGGTGTACTATTATCCGACGTGGGTCGAGGGCGGCATCCTGGTCATGTCGTTCGCGTGGTTCTTCCTATGGTTCCTGCTGTTCGTGAAGATCATGCCTTCGGTCGCGATCGCCGAAGTGAAAGAGGCCATGCGCCCGCCCTTGAAGTACGAGCCGGAGCACGCCGCAAAATGAACCCTTTCGCCAACCCGGAGCGTGCATCATGAGCGTCGCCGTCCCCGTTGAACTCGCGGCAGCAGCGAGCCCCGTGAAGGCGGTGTACGCCCACATGGACTGCCTGATGACCGGCATCGTCAACCTTAAGAAGGCCGGCTTTACCGACCTGATGGTGATGACCCCCATGCCGCGGCATGAGGTCGAGGAGGCCGTGTACGAAGGCGAGCCCAGCCCGGTGCGCTGGTTCACGCTTTGCGGCGGCCTGTTCGGCGGGACCATGGTGTTCTCGCTGATGTCGCTGACGCACGCCAACTGGCCGATGATCCTCCCCGGCGGCAAGCCGGTGGTATCGGTGCCTCCGTTCATGGTCATCACCTTCGAAGGGACTGTCCTCTGGGCGGCGCTCGGCACGCTGGTCGGGCTGCTGCTGAACTGCCGTCTGCCTGCCACGGACCTGCCGGAAGAAGCGTGTGACCCCCGGTTCTCGAGCGACTGCTTCGGGATCGTCCTCGAACGTGTAGGCGCGAACGACGCGGCACAAATCCGCCATATCCTTGAACATTCCGGAGCCATCGAGGTCACCGGAGGCGTGGCGGCATCGCCCGGCGCCGTCGCTAACCACGGAGACAGCCACCATGGTTGAGAAGCTGAAGTTTCACCCCCGCTGGGTGCTCGCCTGTGGGCTGCTGGTCTCCGGAGCGGCCTACTCTTTCCCGTGGGACATCGACATGATCGATGGCCGCGGGTTCAAGGCGTTCGAGTGGAAGATGTTGCCGCCGATCCCCGAGGGTGCCGTGCAGCGACCGACCGGTGGGATCCCCCGAGCCCAAGCAAACGGCGCCTACCAGAACGACCACATCGCGCCGATCGACCGGATGGCCCCGTCCACCGACGGGATGAATAATCCCTACGCGGTCGACAAGGCCACGCTGAAGGACGGGGCGAAGCTCTTTCGGGTCAGCTGCGCTCCGTGTCATGGACAGGATGGAGCAGGCGGCGGACCGGTGACCCACAACGACCCTGCGAAGGGCGTGAACCGGGTTCCCATTCCCGCGCCGATGCTGTCGGGCGACGGTGCGGTGACCGCCGTGCGGTCGGATGGTTATCTTTACGGTACCATCCGCAACGGTGGCAGCCTGATGCCCAAGTACGGGACCAGCCTCACCGATCGCGAGCGTTGGGCGATCGTGGCCTACATGCGTACGCTTGGCGGCGGTGCCGTCACGAACACCGTCCCGTTGGGCGCGGCGGTAACTCCGGAACCTTCGGCCGATGGGCTTCCCGTCGCACCGGCGCTTGACAGTGCAGTCCCCTCTGAAGGAGCCCCGCGATGAGCCAGGTTGACCTGATTGCTGCCGCTCGCGAGGTGGTCGGCCCCGGCCCAGACATGCAGGCCTCGCTCGCCGGCACTCCGCGAACGGTCCCATCGGGCGTACGCGCCGCCGGCATCGCTGCGATGGCCATCGGTGCGCTCTGCCTGATCGGCGGGTTGGCTTTTGGCGACCATGACACGCAGAACCGCACGTTGGGCGTGTTTCTCACCTGCCTTGTCTACTTCATCGGCGTGGCGCAGGGCGGGGTGATGTTCAGCGTCGCCCAGACCGCGTCGCTCGGCCGGTGGGGCCGTCCGTTCAAGCGGATCGCCGAGTCGTTCGGCATGTTCCTGCCGTTTCTTTGGCTGATGTACGCCGCCTTCATGATCGGGGGCGGCCTTCGGATCTACTCCTGGCACGAGACCCCTATCCACAGCCCCCATAAGGCTATCTACCTGCAGTCTGGCTTCTTCATCGGCCGACAGCTGGTCGGTACCCTCATCCTGTTCACGCTCTCCATGCTCTTCGTGCGGAACAGCCTCCGCCCTGATCTTGGCGTGGCCGCTGAGATGCTCGGGAGCCGGGCTCCGGCGTGGTGGGGACGGGTCACCGCTGGCTGGCGCGGCCGGACGATCGAGGTGGAGGACGCCTACCAGAAGAACATTCGGTTGGCCCCGGTGATGATCCTCTCCTACGCGATCATCATGACGATGGTCGCGGTGGACGCGGTGATGAGTCTGGCTCCGCATTGGGCCTCGAACATGTTCCCCGGATGGATCTTCATGTCCAGTTGGTGGCTCGCCATCAACTGGATCTGCATCATCTCGGTGTTCTCGCGGCGTTGGCTCGGCGTCGAACATCTGATCACGCCGAAGCACTACCACGACCTCGGCAAGATGATGTTCGCGCTGTGCGTGTTCTGGACCTACACGTTCTTCGCGCAGGTGCTGCCGATCTGGTATGGCAACATGCCGGAGGAGACCAGCTACCTCCTGCTGCGCATGTTCGTGGACCCATGGGCGTCATTCTCGAAGCTCGTCGGCGCGATGTGCTTCCTGTTCCCGTTCACCGTCTTGCTGTCTCGTGGCATCAAGAAGATGCCGAGCTCCCTCGTTGCCGTCGCGATGGTCATCGCGTTGGGAATCTTCTTCGAGCGCTTCTTGCTGGTGATGCCGCAGGTGTGGATGAAGGACTCGTTGCCGCTCGGACCGGTGGAGTTCGGCATCTTCGCTGGGTTCATCGGTGGGTTCGTCACGGTGGTGACCACGTTCCTGTCTCAGGTTCCCGCAGTGCCGTTCACTGACCCGTTCATGAACCCGAACCCTGCGGACATCCACGTGCACGCCATCGGCGATCACGGCGACGGGCACCATCAGGCGCATGGATGACACGTGAGCTCCTGGACGACGCTCTCGCGCCGCTCCTGAGGTTGCTCCCCAACCTTGATCCGCACGATGTGCCGGCCTGCGAGCGGCGCCTGTCCGCGCTGGATTTGAGTGCCCTTGAGGTTGCCCTGCGGGAGGGGCACGCCGAGGGTTGGCTGACGCCCCGGGAAGGGGGAGGGGTTCGGTTCGGGCGGCTCGCTCGTGCGGGGCCGGAGACCGGCGGATTTTCTATCGACGTGGTGGACATGGCGGGCCCGGCCCGCGGACCGGCGGGGCTCGCAGCGCACACCCACGTCACCGGCGAGTTCGATCTGTGCCTGCCGCTCGAGGGCACGCCTGCCTTTGATGGCCGTCGGGACCGCTGGGTCGTGTTCCCGCCGGGCAGCCGGCACGTCCCTACCGTGACGAACGGGCGGATGTTGATCGCTTACTTCGTGAAGGACGGGGCGATCCGATTCGAGTAGCTGTGCCGGGCTATGGTGCGTGTCTGCTCAGGCTCCCCCAATGCTCGAAACGCACATTGAAGTCAAGTGCCCCGCGAACGGCCGCATCGTCGGCTCCGTGCCGGTCACCCCGCCGGAGGATGTAGCCACCATTGTCTTGCGTGCCCGTGCGGCCCAGACTGCATGGGGCAAGACGAGCGTGGCCGAGCGCGCCAACCTGCTCCGCGCTGTTCGGAAGCGGCTGTTGGCGAGGCAAGACGATGTGGTCGAGTGCCTCGCGCGGCAGAACGGAAAGCCGCGCACCGAAGGGCTCATCCACGAGGTGATGGAGCATCTGGAGCTGCTCACCTATTTTGCTGACGAGGCGGAGCGCATCCTTGAGCCGAGGCCGATCCCTGCTCGGCTGTTGGTGCACCGCCAGAGTTACCTGCACTACCGGCCGCGCGGCGTGCTCGGCGTCGTCGCCCCCTGGAACTTTCCGTTCACCATCCCGTTCGGGGCGGTCGCGATGGGGCTGGTCTCCGGGAATGCCGTCGTGGTGAAGCCCAGCGAGTTCACGCCGCTGGTGGCGGATCTCGGGCGGGAGATCTACCTTGAGGCCGGGCTGGATCCAGAGCTTCTGCACATCGTGCACGGGAGGGGTGATGTTGGCGCCGCGCTCGTCACTGGAGGGGTCGATCTGGTCGAGTTCACTGGCTCGGTTGCCACCGGTCGGAAGGTCGCCGCGATTTGCGGCGAGCGGCTGATCCCATGCGTCACCGAGCTCGGAGGAAAGGCCCCAGCGTTGGTGCTAGCGGATGCGCCCATCGAGCGCACCGTGCAAGCGGTGACGTGGGGTGGGCTGGCGAACGCGGGGCAGGTTTGTGCCAGCATCGAGCGGCTGCTGGTGCACGACTCGATCTACGACGCGTTCATTCCGAAGCTCGTTGACAGGGTGAGGTCGCTCCGGATGGGAGATGCGATGGCCGACGAGGAGTTTGACGTCGGCCCGCTGGTGAACGAGCGACAGAGGGAGATCACCGAGCGGCTGGTCAACGACGCGGTTGCAAAGGGCGCCGTCGTCGCGACCGGTGGCAAGCGGGTGGATGGTCCGGGGCTGTTCTTTGAGCCCACTGTCTTGCTGAACTGCACGGCCGAAATGGACATCATGAACACGGAGACCTTCGGCCCGGTGATCCCCGTTATGCGCATGAGCGGTGAGGAGGCCATGATCGCTGAGGCGAACCGGTCCCACCTTGGCCTGCTCGCCTACGTGTTCACCCGCAGGACCGGGCACGGGAGGGAGCTGGCCGAGCGCATCCGCGCCGGAACCGTGATGGTCAACGATGTGTTGGCGACCCACGCCATGGCCGAGACCCCGTGGGCGGGCGTCAAGCAGTCGGGTATCGGGAGCGTGCATTCGGAGGATGGCCTTCGGCACATGTGCGAGGCGAGGCACGTCAACTACGACACCGTGCCGTGGCTGTCGCGCGAGCTTTGGTGGTTTCCGTATCAGCAGAAGGACTTCAAGCTCTTCCGGCGCAGCCTCGGTGGGCTCTACGGGCGGGGCCTGGACCGATTGAAGCGAATCGTGGCCTGAGCTTACTCCGCGGGAGCGGTGGGCTCGCTCGGGGCCGGCTCCGACTCCACAAAGGTGATGGTTCGGGCGTAGGGCTGCGGTTCGGCGAGTGGCGAGAACCGAAACTTCGCGACGACGGCGGTCATGCAGCCCTCCACGGCGGGTAGGCTGCTGGTCTCGCTGCGTGCGGCGATCGCTGAGGGCGACCCGTCCCGCTCCACCACGAGGCTGATCTTCCACGCGTCACCTGATCCGGCACCCGGGCCGGCAGGCGTGCTTGACTGGTAGCAGGCGCTGATCTGGTCGGTGTGCTTGTCGAACACTCGCTTCACCATTCGCGTGATCTCGGCGGGATCAGAGAGCGGTGCTCCTGCGGTCTGTACTTCTGGCTGGGCCTGCGGCAGGCTCGGCTCTTCGAGCGCCCCAGCGGTGGTGTCGATCAAGCCTTCGGCCACCAGCCCGGGTCCGGCTGGGTCCGTGGGTGCCGCCAGCCCGCCCGATGCCTCCGTTGCGGCTGGCTCCGCGGCCACACGCAGCGTCGCCGCTGGGGCCGCCTCGGCGCTCACGCTTCGCCTCACCCCGCGCTTGGCCGGGACCGTTGCTTCGGGCGTGGTCTCGGGCGCAGGTGGTTCGACAGCGGTCGCCGCTGCGGGCTCCAGCGGCCGGGGGGCCTCGGGTGTCACTGGCGCGCGCGCCCAAAGCACGAGGGCCACGAGGGTACATGCCCCTCCGAGCAGGCCAGCCAGAACCACGCCGTAGGCGATCCAGGTCCGGTCGGCTTCTTCTGGGGTGTCGTCCTCGGCCGGTGGGTACTCCATGGTGTCGGGGGCGGCGCGCTTCGCTGCGGACAGGGTCGCGGGGTCGACGGAGGGGGCGGGCGGCCGCTCGGGTTCGGAGGGCTCGGGTCCGGAGGGCTCGGGTCCGGAGGGCTCGGGTCCGGAGGGCTCGCGTCCAGAGGGTTCGAGTGGTGGCGGTTTGAGGTAGAGCCCCGCGGGCGGCGCAGAGCGCGTCAAGGGGGCGGGAGTCGGAGGCGCTGGGGTTAGCCATCGGAGCGGCTGAGCGGGGTTCAGGCCGCTGGCTCCGGTCGCGTCCCGATCTGCGGATTGAGCCGGCTCACTGGGGTACTGGCTTGCGTTGTTGGCGGCCAACTTCGGTGGTGAGCCGTACGACGCCTTCCGTTCTTCCGTGGTGGGGTCCGGAGCGGCGGCGGAGGTCCCTGTGAGGATCATGGAGAGCGCGGAGCAGTCGGCGACGCGGAGCTCGCGGGACACATGGAGGCAGGCGCGGACGGCGTTGACGATTCGTGCGGGGATGGCCGGCTGGACGCTGTCGAGCGGGGCGTGCTCACCGGTGCCCAGCGCCGCGAAGGTCTGGAGCAGGTCCTCTCTGGCGAAGGGCGATTTTCCAGCGTACATCGCATAGAGGATGCACCCTAGCGCCCAGATGTCGGCGCGCGCGTCGACGTCTTTTGCAGCCTTTAGCTGCTCGGGGGCCATGTACTCCGGCGTGCCCATCCCCCAACCGGTCCGCGTCAAAGACGCCGCCTTTTGCTCCTGCATCAGCTTGGCGATCCCGAAGTCCAGGACCTTGGGGTTCAGGACCCCCTCCTGATCTTCCAAGAGGACGTTTTGCGGCTTCAGGTCGCGGTGGACCAACCCTTTGCGGTGCGCGTAGGACACCGCCGACAGGATCCCGCGAAAGACCCGCTCGGTGTCTGCGATGCGCTCATCTACAGTCTCCCCGGGCTTCGGACCCGCCTCGATCCACGCATCGAGGGTGGGCCCGTCCACGAACTCCATCACGAGCCCGAAGGCGCCAGCCACCGGGACCACGTCGGTGACACGCACCAGGTTCGGGTGGTTCAGGCGGGCCTGAAGCTGCCCCTCGAGCATCAGCCGCTCCTTCAGCGCCTCGCTCGGCAGGTCGAGGACCTTCAGCGCGTGGACGCTGCCAAGCTGGGTGTGGCGAACGCGGTAGACCGTGGCCATCCCGCCGGACGCGACCACCGCTTCGATGCGGTAGCGATCGACGACGGTTCCGGGTTCCAGCACATGCCTTGGGTAATCTGAAACTCCTGTCCCGACGATGCCCGGGCCGGGTAGAGGTCAGGGCGCGCGCGCAGCTCAGTAGGCGTAGTAGATGCCGAGGTAGTACTTCATGAACGACATGCTCGAGGCGTCCCCGGCGTTCTTGTCCAGCCCCATCCCGTTGAAGGAGAAGGGGAACCACTCTCCCTCGTCTGCCGAAAAGTAGAACAGCACGGTGTCGAGGGCGTAGGTCGAGCCCCCGTAGGTGTAGTCATACTGTTCGGCGAAGCCCCACGACGCGGTGAAGCCATCCCAGACGTTGGCGTAGATGGGAACGTGCGAGCATCCGTCGCCTTCTTCACGGTAGTGTCCCAGCTCAAGGTCGAAAGCCCAGTCGCACGCTGGGCAGGCGGGGGCAGCGGCCCCGGTCAGCGCCCACCGATCCCAGGAGGTGCAGACGACCTCGCCGTAGTGGGTGACCTGAAATCCGAAATGCCCGTCGTCGAAGGCGCCGTCGATGGTCGAGGCGTTGCCGGCATACCAGAGTTTTCCGCTGTTGGCATCGGCGGTGTCCGGGATGTCGGTGTCGGTGTCGGCGTCGGCGTCGGCGTCGGTGTCGGTGTCGGTGTCGGCGTCGGTCTCCTCGTCCGCGGTGTCGGGCGAGGGGCTGCAGGCGAAGGGGGCGAGGGCCAGGAAGTACATCACCCGACTCCAGGGACAGGGGCGCGTGCGGTGGCGACAAGCGCTGCGGACATCGCCTCCATGACCCTTACGTCGACGTAGCCTGCGCCTTTGATCAGTCCGGCGAACGCCGCGCTTGACCGGTAGACCATCGGCCAGCCGAGCAGGTGTCGATATACCGGGTCAGCCGCCGCTTCTCCGAGCCCTGTCGCCACCAATCGCCCGGCGGGCGCCAGTTGGCCGGCGGTCCAGCCCAGCAGCGACACGCCCAGACGCTCGGGGAGGTAGTCGAGCAGACCCTCGATGACGAAGATGTCTTGTGGGGGGAACCGGCTCTTTGCATGGCCGAGGCAGACCGCGCCGAGATCCTCCTGGACGAGTTTTAGGCGCAAGTCACGCGGGAGCTTGGCCATCTCGAGGTCGATCGCAGCGAGGACCTCGCTAGAGCTGTCGACACAGATGATCTCGCCTCGCAACTTTGAGATGTAGGGGCGGAGGTCCTGAAGCAGGGGGCTGCCACCGGCGTTGAGCAGCAGGAGGCGGACCGCGGCGTCGGCGGGCAGGCTCTCGACGACGGACTGCGCCGCGTGCGTCCTGCGTTCCTGGAGGGCCTTTGAGGTCGGCAGGCCCAGCAGCCACTCGTCGATGAACTCACCGAGCGGGCCATCGCCCTCCGGCTTGTTCGCCATGACGTGGGCCAGCGTGGCGGGGTCCCCCGAGTGGCCGCTGGCGCGATCGAGAGCGAGTCCGCCTAATTTCGAGCGCACCAGGTAGGGGTGCATTTCGCGAGCCGCTGCGTTTCCGAACTCCTGCCTGTCCACGTCCGAGAGCCGGCTCTCTGCTTCGGCGAGGCCCAGTTGGAAATTGTGGAGCGCGGTGAGCGCCTCGGTGCGGGCGAGCACCTTGTCGCGGCGAAGCAGCGGCTCCACGCTCATGAATCGGGTCCGCAACGTGTCGCCGAGCGTGCGCCCCAGCGCGGCGGCCTGCGCGCTTCCCCTCACCTCACCGCCGGTCCTTCCGCCGTTCGAGGAGATGACCCCGAGGTCCCGGACACGCTCGGACAGCGTTCGTGCCACCATCTCATAGAACCGTGCGCCGAGCTCGGGCTCCTCGTGAAGCAGCTTGATGAGGCTGCGTCGCTCCCAGCGCTGGCAGGTGGCACCTTCGGATGCTCGAACGTCGGCGGACCGGGGGGACTCGTCCAGAAACGCCATCTCGCCGACCATCGCGCCTTTCGTTATGACCTGGTGCACGATCACCGGTTGACTCCGTGAGTCGAAGACCTCCAGCACCCCATCTTCGACCCGATAAAGGTCCCCTCCCGGGTCGCCGCGCCGCAAGAGGCTCTCGCCCCGCGCCAGTCGTACGACGTGGGCGACGCTCAGCAGGCGTTCACGCTCGCGATCATTGAAGCGCTGCAGGAAGTCCATTCGGCAAGGTATCCGACGCTGCCAGCAGTGCCACGCCGCCAGAAGTGCCACGCTGCGCCAGCCATCGCGGCGGGAGCTCGCGCACGGAAGCCGGCCGCGGATCCAACTTCGGCCTCCCGTGTTCGGCGGGCGGGGTTAGATTGCGCACCTTCACAGGATTCACGATGGAAGAAGTCGACGGGTTGCTCAGCCAGCTCCGTGCTGCGTCCCCGGCTCAGCGGGAGCCGGTCAAGCAAGCGCTGATCGTGTTGGCTGGCGGATCGAACGGTGCGCGGGTGCGCGAACATTTGGAGTCCCGCAAGCGGGGCGAACTGCTGGAGGTGCAGTGGGAGATCGAGGAAGTGATTGACGCGACGGCGCCGAAGGCTGCGGCGCCGCCCCCACCCGCGGTGGTCGAGGCGCCCGTGCCGGAGGTGCCGGACCCCAACAAGCCGCTCACCTCGAAGGACCTGACCCTCATCTACGACGACCCCCGCGGGCTGGTGCTGCACAAGACCAAGGCGGGGCCCGAGCGTTGGTTTGCCACGCAGTTCGATCAGCGGTCGGGTCAGCCGCAGACCTTCGAGTTGGTCGCGGCGGAGGTCGCCCAGCTCAAGCAGCAGCTGGCGGGCAGCCCCCACTGGGTGATCGGCGGCGGTGGCTTGGCCGCTCCGGGGGCGGCTGCGGCCAGCGCTCCTGCGCCCGCCCGCCCGCCGGGCCGTTGACGGGCCGTCGTTGACTCCTCGCGATGACTTTGTCGCCCTGCGGCGAGCTCAGGCGGAGCGGCTTTACCGTGGCGTCGAGACCCCGCATCGATCCTGCGGGATCGCGCTCGCCGAGACTTTTGGCTGCGCGACCCCGGCTTACCAGTCCCTGCGAAGGGGCGGCATCACCGGGGAAGGTCCATGCGGCGCGATTCAGGCTGGCCTGTTGTTGCTGGGTGAGCTTTTTGGAGATCCTGATCCGACTGGTGCGGTGAGCCCGGCGCTACGCGACGCGGTCCATCGGTATCGGCAGGCCTTGTCCCCTGCGGTGCGTGGTGCGCTCGAGGTCTCCTGCAACGCCCGTACTGCCGACCTCGGGCCGTTCGCGGGGCCTGTACGGCACACCTACTGCACCGACCTTGCCGGGGAAGTGGCTGCAGCGCTGGCTGGCGTGCTTTGGGACCTCGGGCATCCCGACGCGCACAGGCCGGCCGCCCCCCCCGCTCCCTCCACCCCCGCCCAGTGAGCGGCTGAGTGCTCGACCCCTGGGTCACTGGTTTGGCCGCCGAGACCGCGGCGGGTTCTGGAGTCGAAGCGCTCGTGGACGCGCTCTGCGCCGGGCGACCGCTGGCGACGGCGGCGCCGTGGGCGTGGGCCGGGGTGCCCGGGCATGGCGTCGGGGCGGCGGTGGGTGGCGGGTGCCGGGGGGGGGGGGCCGAGGCGCTGCTTCAAGCTGTGGTCGATGCGGTGGACCCGGGAATGGCGTGCGGCCTTGTGGTCGGGACGACCTCCGGGTCGATCTCCGGGGAGTTCGAGAGGGACTTCCCCGGCGTGGGCATACACGACTACCGCCAGCGACCGACCCGCGCTGTCGTTGCCCGCTGCCGGGCTCGCTGGCTGGCTCTCTGGCGGCTCGAGGGCGCGGCCGGTGGCCCGCACAGCGGCGCTTTGGGGGATCCCCTTCCGGACACTACGGTCTCGGTGGCCTGCGCTTCGGGCGCTGCTGCGTTTGACGTCGCGCGCGGCTGGCTGCGGACCGGTCGGTGCGAACGGGTCATCGTGGCGGGCGTCGACGCGCTCTCTCCGTTCATCCACGCGGGCTTCGCCGGGATCGGGGCCCTCGCGGCGGGCCCGAGCCACCCATTCACCGCCGGTCGGGACGGCATGATGCTCGGTGAGGGCGCGGCTGCGGTGCTGCTCGAGACCCCGACGAGCGCGAGGCGGGCGGGGCGCCGGCCGCTGTGCGCGCTGCGGGGGACGGGGTTGTCACAGGACGCCGTGCACCTGACGGCGCCCGACAGGACGGGGGGTGGCCTCTACCGGGCGATGGCCGCGGCGGTGGGTGACGCTGGGATTTCACTGGCGCACGTGGGCGACGCTCTGGACGCGGTGAGCGCGCATGGGACCGGGACCCCGTTCAACGATGCGATGGAGGCACGGGCGCTGGCGCGGCTGTTCGGCGATCGCGCGGTGCCGCTTCATGCGGCGAAGCCGGTGGTTGGCCACACGCTGGGGGCGGCGGGGACGGTTGAGGCGGTCGCGCTGATCGCGATGCTCGCTGGTGCGGAGGCGCCCAGCGCGATGCAGATCGATCCGGAGCTTGGTGTCCGGGGGCGGGCGCGCCGACGCACAGGTGGCTTCGGGCTCTCGGTCAACGCGGCCTTCGGCGGTGTGAATGTTGCGCTGGTGTTCGGGCCTGTTGACCGGTCTGGCCCCGGGGATGGCAACGCTGCGGCTGGCAACGCTGCCGCTGGCAACGCTGCGGCGAGGGCGGCGAGCGTCGAGGTGGTGGGCGACACCTTCCCGGTGAGCGGCCTTCCCCGGTTGCCGGACGGTACCGCACCGCTGAACCTCGGGCGTGCCGACAGCTACGTCAGGGCGGGCATCCTCGCGTTGGCCCGCATCGGTGCGCAGGCGGGGGAGGCGATCGTGCTGGCGAGCGAGGAGAGCTGCGCGCAGGCAGACCGGAGGTACCTCGACGCGCTGGTCCGCAGCGGCCCGGAGCGTGCGCCCCGCGTGCACTTTATCTACACCATCCCGGGTGCCCCGCTGGCGGAGGCGGCAATCCTGCTTGGGCTGAACGGCCCCGGTCTGGTGCTCTGCGATGGACCCGAGGCCGCGCAGGCAGAGGCCCGGCGCTTGGTGGAGGAGGGGCGCGTTCTTTCAGCCGTGGCGCTGGCGATCACCGGGCCAACCGTGCCGCAGGCGGGGGCGCTCACCCGGGCGGTCGCGACCCGGTACCGCGCCCCGGAGTAGGTTGGGGCGATGGTCCCGCTCCTCCTCCACATGCACCAGCCGGACTACCGGGACCCGGTCAGCGGGGAGCCGGTGCTCCCTTGGGTTCGTAAGCACGCGCTGCGCGGCTACCGCGACGTGCCGTGGTTGATCGCCCGCACCGGGGGCCGGGCCACGGTGAACCTCGTGCCCTCGCTGATCGACCAGCTTGATCACTACGCCAATGGCGGCGAGGACTTGCTGTTGCGACTCCTGAAGCAGCCGTTCGCCGGCCTTTGTCTTGCCCAACAGTGCGTGCTTGCCGACCACGCGTTGCTCGGCAGTCCGCGTCGATTTGAGTGGTTTGAAGCCTTCGCCCGCCTGCGAGACCAGCCTGCAGCGTCGCTCTCGGCCGCGGACCGGCTTGACCGGGTGGTGTGGGGTGAGTTGTCCTGGTTCGGCTACTCGGCGCTGGCGGACTACCCGGATTTGGCCCGGATGATCGCCCGCGGGTCTGGATTTTCTCAGCAGGACATCGACCGTATCGTGCAGATCGAGGTGGAGATCCTTCGGGGCATTCGAGCGCTGTATCAGGGGCTCCCCGAGATCACCTGCTCGCCGTACTTCCACCCCATCCTGCCGCTGCTGGTCGACACAT
>SHYV01000094.1 GCA_009692605.1 Myxococcales bacterium | reverse complement strand
TCGAGGCTCGTGCTGGTGAAGTCCACGGTGTAGTGGGCGGCGCCGTCGCCGATCAGGCCGGAGAGATCGAGCGGGGCCGTGCCGACGTTGGTCGCGACGAGGGAGGCCCACAGCGGCTCATCGGGGGCCGCGAACCCGAGGTCCACCGAGGTCGCGGACAGGTCGAGGGCCGGGACGAGGGCGGGGTTCGTGTCGCTGTCGCTGGACGTGTCGGTGTCGATTCCGGTGTCGTCCAGATTTGATTTGCCGAAGTCGACGAGGACGGAGCTGCAGCCAGTGAGCAGCAGCAGCGGCACCGCGAGCAGGGCGGTGGGGCGCGGCGTGATGGAGGCGAACGCGGGAGGGGCCATACGCACAGGGTAGCGGGGTTCGCGGTGGGGTGGCAAGGTGTGTGGGCACGATTGTTCGGGGTGCTTAAATTGTCAAAGCGGCCCCACGAACCAGACGCTCGGCGCTGCCGCCCGCGGCGAAGGCGCCCCGGGCCCGCGGCCGCTGCCCCGGCGGCGCACCATGCCGGCCGCCAGCACCCAACCCATGCCCCACATCGCCACGCCGCCCTGCCTGTTCGAGCAGCTGCATCGGCCCGGGGACCTGCCGGTGTCCGCGGTGTCGGTGGCGGTGTCGGGGTCGACACCGTCCGACACGGTCACCCACGACGGGCTGGTCCAGACCCACTCCTCGTCGTTGCCGTTCCCGTCTTCGCACAGCCCGCTGAGCATACGGCTGTCGAACTGTACGGCGACGTAGCCCCACCCTGGCACTGCATCGGCGGGGATGCTGGCGCCGAACGTCCCAGACGAGCTGGGGCTTAGCGCGACGTGGCCGTCAGGCGTGATGAGCCAGACCGCCGTGACGGCTGGAGCGGCCCCGACGTCCATCGAGAGCGACACGTCAAGTCCCACCCCGGAGGGCAGGGTGATCGCTTCGCCCAGCCCCCACTCCGTGCCCAAGGCGTCCGAGAAGGTGACGTTGATCGGCACCCGGGGGCCGGTGGTGGCCAGCGTCCGGTGCTCCACAATCGCGCGATGGAGCGCTGCGGCGTCGAAGGCGGTCCCCTCCGGGATCACCGCCATGGTCAGCCCTCCGGTCGCGACGTGTGCGAAGGTGGCCTCCTCGCTGCATAGCAGGCCGGGCTGCGTGCTGTGTCCGTCCGTTCCGGCTAGAAAGCCCATTTGGAGCGCGTTGCTGTTGAGATCCAGCGCTGCGTGGACCGAACCGGTCGGCTCCACCGTGTCCGGTTCGTCGTAGCCGAGATCCCAGCCGAGGCTGTTGCCCCAAGCGCTGTAGACCTCGACGCCAACCTCGTACTCACTGTGGCAGCTCCAGTCCGTTGGCATCGGGTCCACCACCATCGTGTGGTGTGGGATCAAGAGGGCGTCGCCAAAAGTGGCGACGAAACCATCCATCCACGCGTCGATTTGGGAGCAGTCCGTCAAAGGAGCTTCGGGGGGCACGACATCGACCAACGTGACCGCCTCGATCGCGCTCGGGTCGCCAAACATGAGCAGGTTCTTGTGGCCCAGCGGCTGATCGTTGAGGGCGAACCACACCTCGGCCCCCGGGATCACGAGCAGATCGCCGCCCGGAGGGTCGTGGTGCAGGTCCTTCTGAATGAGGCTTAGGAACTCGCTCGGGGTCGCAGCGTAGCGGTCGTCACCGTTCACATGGTCGGAGAGCACGACCCAGTCGAGTCCGTCGGCCACTGTGATTTCGAAGACATCGGCGAACGCGCCGCATTCGCTCGACCCCGGGCAGCCGATCCCGATGTCCGACGAATAGCCATCGTGGGAGATGCCGGTGTGGGCGTGCGGGTCTCCATAGTAGAAGGAGTATCCCCCGAACGAATCGGCGGCGGCAGCGCGGGGCAGCGTGCCGGTGAGCACGAAGATGAGCGCGAGGTTCATTCCGACCAGCCTACCGGGGGTTGTGGGGGGAATCAAGCGGCGCGGTCTCCCGACCGGCGGGGCTCAACGCAGCCGGGAGGGGGCTGGGTGCTCGCCGTCTGCCCAGTGGGGCGGACGGGTGGCGTCGTAGCCGGCGATGGCCTCGATCTGGCCGGCCCAGGCGACGATCGCCGGCCACCGGTCCCCCAGCGGCCAAATGCCGAGATCCAGCGTGGCAGCGGCGGGCCGGGTGGCAGCGCGCACGAGCTGTTGGATGCCGCAGAACCAGACGAGGTCGGCGGCTGAGAGGCTGGTGCCCACCAGCGGGCCTGCGCCATCGGGGCTGCGTGAAATCCGGTCGGCGAGCAGGTCCAGCTCGGCGTAGAGCGCGGGCAAGGCCTGGCGCACCGCGTCGCCGCCCGGCTCCAGCGGCCCGAAGAGGAGCGGCCGCGACACCGCGGAGATGGCGGGGTGACCGTGGGATTCGTACTCTAGGACGAACCTCCAGACCTGCGCGGCCTCGGCCGGCGTGGCGCCGAACAGCGGACGGTGGGGGTAGGCGCGGTCGAGGTATGCGAGGATCGCGATCGACTCGTTGACGACGACGTCACCGTCCTGGAGCGTCGGCACCTTGCCGCGCGGATTGATGGCGAGGAATTCTGGGCTGCGCGTCTCGCGCGCGGCGAACGACAGCAGGTGAGAGGTCCAGGGCAAGCCCTTGAGCGTGAGCGCGAGGATCACGCGCCACGCCGGCGTGCTTCCGCTTCCCCAGTAGAGTTCAATCGACATGCATCGCTCCGAGTGGCACCGGGTAACGCGCGCTTTGGCGATGGTCTTGCCGTAGCTCCGACGACATCCCCTCCGGAGGGGTCACTCTACCTTGCGCGGCGATCGTCCCGTCAGGCGTGTGAACAGTTGGTAGCCGACCCATCGGAGCGGCTCGGGTGGGATGTACGCCATGTTGCGTTGATAAAACGGTAGCTTCTGCCATGGCTCATGATTGTCGCTATATAGGTCGCAGAGCACCTGGCCTGCGAGGTTGGCGAGGGTCACCCCGTGGCCGCTGTAGCCGACCGCGTAGTAGACGTTCTTGTGCTCCCCCCGCACGCCCATGCTGCACACCCGCGCCATGGTGATGCCGAGCGTGCCTGTCCAGCGGTGGGAGATCTTGAGGTTCAGCGCGTCGGGCAGGTAGGCCCCGAGGCGCTCGCGGATCGCCTGGAACGACGCTTCGGCCGAATTCGGTGTTCCCGGGTATGCGGTCTTGTTGCCGTAAAGGTAGTTGTAGGCTGCATTGCTCCCCCCGCCGAACAGGAGCGAGCCGCTCGGTGTCAGGCTGCCGTATGCGATGCGATCGAGGTCGTCTGAGAAGCCGGCGATGTTCTTCCAGCCGATCCTCGCCCACGCCTCCGGCGAGAGCGGCTCGGTGGCGATCATGTGCGAGTGGAGGGGAAACACGTTGTTCTTGAAGTACCCGAGCTTCGGGGTGTAGCCGTTGGTGCCGAGCACGATGGCGCGTGCGCGGACGGTGCCGCTGGGCGTGACCACCGAGCAAGCGGCGCCCTCCGAGATGGAGAGCACCGGCGTGTGCTCGTAGATCTCCACCCCGCGGCTCTCGAGCACGCCGCGCATCCCACGGATCAGATCCACCCCATTGAGCTGGCCAGCGGTCGGATCGAGGATCCCGCCGACGCCGCCCTGCAGGGTGAGTCGCTCCCTGAACGCCTCGCCGCCGAGGTAGCGGACCGGAATGCCCCACGACGCCAGCTTCTCGGCTCTGGCGTGTGCGTGCTCCGCGCGTTGGTTGTCGGTGCACACCTCCAGGCAGCCATCGCGGTTGTAGCGAACCTTGAGGCTATGTTTCTTGATGATCTGCTCGATCAAGTCGATGCCGCCACGCGTGGCCTTGAACACCCGCTGGGTGCCCTCCGGGTCCTTGCAGTCCACGCCGTTGATCCAGTTGAGCATCATCCCGCCGTTGCGCCCGCTGGCTCCGTTGGCCAACTGGCGTGCTTCAAGCAGCACGATTTTCTTGTCAGGAAAGCGCTCGGACAGGTGGTAGGCGGTGGAGACGCCGGTGAAGCCGCCCCCGATGATCGCGACGTCTGCGGTGACGTCCCCCGGCAGCGTGCGGGCGGCCGCGGGTTCGGGCGCTCCGTCGAGCCAGGGGGAGCGGTTCGCGTCGATGTTCAGGTCGATGGCGGCGGGCAGTGCGGGGAGGGCCGGGTTCACCGGGGCTGTGTAACCCCACTGTTCCGCACCCTCCGGAACCGCCGCCGGGGGGCCCGCCCGGATAGAGCTTCCCCATGTCTCTCGCGCTCACCCACGTCCCGTCGACCCGCGTTCGCCTCTGCATGAAAGACCTGTTCCACCAGGACGTCGTGGAGATGATCGAGCGGGAGACGCGGAAGTACGAGCTGTGGGACATCGTGCACCCCGGCGATCCCGACTTTGAGCGCGCCTACAACATGCTCTGGGACGCATTCGGGCCGCAGGGCGAGATGGAGCGGGTGGAGGCGATCCGGGGGTTTCTCGAAGACGACTCGGAGGAGGCGACGGAGACCGGTACGTTTTGCCGGTATTTCCTGCTGATCGCCAGAGATTCACAGGGAAATCTACGCGGGGTTCGGGATGGCTCGGTCCTGATCAACCAGAAGTACGACCCCGACCTGTGTGTCGTGTACCTCTCGCACATCTACATGCTGCCCGAGGCCCGGGGCAGCGTGCTCTCGTACTGGTTGCGCATCGCGCCCGTCGAGATCGCGCTGAAGTACCTCGCGGAGCTTCACGCCTTGGGGCGGATCCATCTGCCGTTACCCAACGCGCCGGCCCGGCATTTCGGCATGCGGATCGATCTCACCGCCGAGATGGAGTATTTCACGCCCGAGGAGCCGATCTCCGCACAGCGCGTTCTTTTCTACGGGCGAGGCGGCTTCGACGTCATCAACCCGGCCCACTTTCCCTACCGGCAGCCTGACTTCCGAGACCCCGAGGTCATCCGGCAGACCGGCAATCAGCCGATGCCCTTCATGGTGCTGGTGAGGCGCATGGGCCGCGAGCGGCAGGCCACGTTGCCCCTCGAAGAGGCCCGGGCGTTGATGCGGCTCCTGTACGACGACTTCAAGTGCCACTGCGCGCCAGAGTTCCTGGAGAACAGCCTGCAGGTCGTCTTGGATCGGCTCGAAGAACGCTCCAAGCGCAAGAACTTCGTCGAGCTGCTGCCGTTGCCCACTTGCTCGAAGGATCTACACAGGTTCAAGCCGATCTTTCGATATACCGTGTACAAGCGCCACTACAAGTCCGCTCCCGAGACGCTGGAGTACCTGCACGGCGGAATTGAGGACAAGATCAGGGCGAACCCGAAGTACCTCGACGAGGAATTGGGTAGGATCGCCGCACAGTTGGACAGTCGGCCCGCGTACGTCTATGGGAATCGCGACAAGCAGTTCACCTGGGATGGAACGCCGATCCCCGCGGAGGGTGAGGGGGAGCGTTCAGACGAGGAGACGCAGGAGGTCCCCATGCCCGTAGCGACGCTCGGACGCAGGGCGGGGGACTGGGGCAGGGTGAAGCCGTAGATGTTGGTTCTTCTTGCCTGCACCGGGGCCAGCCTAGATCCCACCCCGTTTCGGGCCCCGATGCGAATTCGGGTGCGGACTCGGGTGCGGACTCGGGCGCCGACTCGGGCTCTGGCAGCGAAACCGGCGCCGATCGGCTGGCGACAGAGACGCGCTCGGGATCGGGCGTGGTTCTGGAAGGCAGCTGTGCGGGCACGGAAGTGTGGTCGTTGACTGCGGATGGTGTGGAGCTTTGCCGCGTCGAATACCAGCTTGCTTCGCAGAGTGCCCGCGCTGACTGCGCCGACTGTGCGTGGGCGGTCGACCTGCAGATCGGTGGCGCGACGATGGTGGCCGAGAGTGACCCGGGCTGTGCGGGCACGCTTGGCGATGCGGCGACCATGGACGGCACCACGCTCTCGTACGGCTACTCGCCGGAGTAGTACGGGCACGTGCAGGTGCTCATGGTCTACCTCGACACCGGCTGGCAGGCGGTGGCCTTCGGCGAGATGGACGATGCGTCCGGCCAGTCCGGCTATGCCTGGGAGGTTGGTTTTCGTGCGTACTGATCGGCCGATCCAGAGCGTGATGCGTTGGTCGGCGGGATGTCTGGTCAGCGGCTTCCTTGGCTCGGTTGGTTGCCTCGGCGCTGACTCGGGTGAGCCGGGCGATTCTGGCGGTGAACCCGCGGCGTGTGCGTCGGGCACCATCTCCCTCACGGACGCCAACAACGTCGCGTTCTCGGGCACGTTGGACGTGCCGGCGACCGTGACCGCCTCGGGCAAGGACGTTGGGATCTGCTGGGAGCAGGCGACGCAGGACATCCAGTGCCACGCGCTCGACCCCGCCGCCGACGTCGACACCATCAGGCTCGTACGCTTCGGCAACCTGACGCAAGACGAGGTCCGCCGGGGGCTCGCGGAAAACGACCTGCTGCAATCCGAAATGACCGGCTACGTCTAGTTTGACAACTCCGGCGATCCGGGGGCGACGTGCACCACGCTGTCGGCGATGTCCTTTTTCGGCACCGAGGTTGACGTCGAGTCCGAGTTCGTGGAGGGCGGGGGGACGTACCTGCTCCTGCTCGCCAGTGGGACAACTCCCGGCGTCGGTACAAGGATGTTGACATTTCTTGAGCCGCAGGCTGGGTCGGAGGTCGTGTCGGTCGACGTCGACGATGGGTGCGGCGTGCTCGCGTTCAGCGCGGATCAGGGTTCGCTGACCGAACCTCGGGTCTGCGGGTTGACGGTGGACTGGGGTGCAGTGACCGTGGACGGGCAGGGGAACGCGTTCGATCCCGATCAGGTGGACGGGCTGTTGCTGGGCTACTTCGAGGGGCAGGAGCTGTCGGAGGTCGAGGCGGATTTCCTCAACCTTGAGAGCCGTGCGACCGCGCTCTACTCGATGTCGTTGCCGGGCGGGAGGGTCGCGGATCTGGCTGGCGCTACATCCGCGGCGGACGGCACGACCCTGTTTCCGGGCTTCACCGGCGCGGGGTTCTGGCTGCTCGCGCTCACGTGCAGCCGCTGCTACAACCCGGCGCCAATGTTCCTGACCGTGCTCGCCACCGGAGCCGGCGGTTGAGCGGCGGGCGTGGCCTGCTCCCGGGCGTCGTCGTGCTGCTCGGTTGCCACGGGCCCCCGGCCGCTGGGGTCCAATTCAGCGACCTGACCGCCACGGTGTCCGACGTGATCCCGACCGTAGTCACCGTCGTCTGGACGACGGATACGGACACGCGGAGTCGGGTCCTGTTCAAGGTTGATGAGCGGGAATTTGCGACCCCGCTGGAGGGCGAAGCCGGCACCGAGCACACCGCGGTGCTGCTCGGCCTGCCCGGCGGGACCGATGTGGAGTGGAAGGTGGTGCTCGACGAGGGAAACGAGAGCCCGTCCCAGCAGGTCACCACCGGCAACCTATCGAACACACTCCCTTCGCTCTCGGTTTCTGGCGCGCACGACCACTACACGGTGACCACCCTGCTCGGCGGGGTGACCGGCCCAGCGATCGTCTCGCCGGAGGGTGAGTTTGTATGGTTTTACGAGGATACTCGAGGCCTGGACGTGTACCGGGCGCGTCTGTCGAACGACAAGGCGAGCGTGCTGTACAACGCGGCGAGCGTCTCCGGGGACGCGGCGGAAGAGTCGATGCTGGTGCGCGTCTCGCTGGACGGAAGCATCGTATCGGAGACGCCGGTCCCGTTCCTCGCGCATGACTTTGTTGAGCTCGACGACGGCAGTCTCGTCGCGTTGACGGTCGAGCTTCGCGATGACGACGCCGACGCGAGCACCCCAGCGGTGCGCGGCGACAGGCTGGTCTCGCTCCCGCTCGGGGACGACGGGAGCGGGCTGTCCGAGCGGCGGTCAAGCTGGGATTGTTTCGACCCAGCCCTCGACATCGGCACCGACCCGGAGGCTGGCTGGACGTTCGCGAACGCGCTGCGGCCCCCGCGGCGCGCGGTGGACCGGGGTCTCGTACCACGAGCCGTCGAAGCCGTACCGCACTCAGGCCTCGTCCACGTCCTGATTCTCGGTCCACGTCACGACAAGTACCGTGGAGACAGCGGGGTCGACGGTGATCGTGACGTCGCCCACGAGCTCGGTGGGCGGGCCCAGGACAGCGCCCGGCGCGCATCCGGCCCCAAGCCCGACGACCGCGCACGCGATGACCGCGGGCCCGATGACCGCGGGCCGCAGGCGCGCCGGCTGGAACCTCACGAGCGCGGCAGGCCAGAGACCGAGGGCGCGGCCCCGAAGATCTCGTGTGCGGCCCGGAACGTGTTGACGTGCACCTCAACCACCTTGGACGTGTCCTTGGTGTACCCCCCTGCAAGCACCCACATCACCGGGATGCCGGCGCGCTTGGCGATGTCGAAGACCGCCGCGTCGCGCGCGCGCAGATCCTCGTGGCCAAGGTCGAGCGGCGAGTAGGGATCCTCGCGGTAGGGATCGGCGCCGGCCTGATACAGCAGGATCTCCGGCTTTGCGCGGGCGATGGCCGCCGGCAGCGAAGCGTGGAGGAGGTCGAGGTACTCGGCCCCTTTCGCGCCCGCTGGGACAGGCACCGAGGCGCAGTTCGCGGTGTCCGGCGCGCGCTCAGCGAGTACGTCTCGATACGCGAGGTTCTTTTTGTACCAATTGCCGTAGATCGACAGCTGGTGCGCCCACGGCCGACTCTCCAGCAGGGACGCGGTGCCGTTTCCGTAGTGGAGGTCCATGTCGAGGATTAGGCCGCGCCGGATCCTCCCCTCGGCGCGCAGCTTCTCAAGCGCGACGACCAGCCCGTTAAAGGTGCAGAACCCTTCGCCGTACGCGGCGTGAGAATGGTGAAACCCGCTGGCGAGGTTCCCGGCTACGCCGTCCTCCAGGGCGGCGAACGCCGCATCTACCGTGCCCCCGTTGGTCCATCGCACTGCATCGGCCAGCTGTGGCGACCACGGGAACTTCTGGGATTGCGCCAGAGCGAGCGGCTCGCCGGTCGCGATCGCTTGGAGGTACTCGGGGGTGTGGACGCGCAGCAGGTCAGCGTCGCTGATCGGCTCGGGCGTCTGGAGCCGGAGCGGCAGCCGGGTCGCTTCGATGCCCTCCGCAACCAGCGCGAACTTGTGGATCGGCATGATGTGGTCGCCGATGCTCGCGATGTACCGGGGCGAGTAGTAGACGCGCTGGCCGTCGCGCAGGTCGGCCTTCAAGTCTGGGCTCACGCGCCCATCCCAGCGCTGGCGGGCTGGCCGCTGAGGCCGCGCGCGACGTGATGGAATCGGTCGATGGCCTCGTGGACATGCCGTGCTTCAAACACCAGAGCGGGTCGGAACCGGATGGAGCGATCGCCCGACCCCCCGGCCTCCACCCCGAGCTGCTGAAGACCGCGCACGATGGCGTCTCGCGTGGCCGGATCCCGGGCGTCGATGGCGGCATAGGTGCCGACGCCGCGGGCTTGCGAGAACAGGCCTGGGTACCGCGCCTGCAGGCCGGACAGCTCGCGCACCAGCAGGTCGCCGGTGCGCGCCACGTTGCCGATCAGGTCGTCGCGCTCCATGACCTCGATGATCACCTCGAGCTGGGCGCCGCGAATGGGGTCGCCCAGAAAGGTATTGAAGATGCGCCAGGGCTCCGCGGGAAACAGTTCGGGTCGGAAATAATATCCGCCAAGCTGCATCTTTTTTGAAAATGTCACGATGTCCGGGGGCTCGGGCAGGTCCCACCCCTCGTGCGCCCAGAACCGACCGGTGCCGCCCGCTCCGGTCTGCACCTCATCCACGATGAACGTCACCTGCCGTTCGGCGCTGATCCGGCGTAGCTCGCAGAAAAATGCAGCGCTCGCGTGGCGATCCCCGCCCTCGCCCTGGATCGGCTCGATGATGAGCGCGGCGATCTGCGGATCTGCGTCGAGCAGGTCTCGCACGGATGCGAGCGAGCGTGCTTCGATCTCGTTGTTGTACTCGAGGTTTTCCGTGAGTGGGAAGCGGTTGGCCGGGAACGCGACCACCGGCCACTCGAACGCCGGGAAGTCCAGCTTGTGGATGGCTTTGGACCGCGTCGCGGACAGCGAGCCGAGGCTTCGCCCGTGAAAGCCTCCTTCGAAGCTGATTACCTTCATGTCGTTGGTGTGCGGCTGCCGGTTTAGCATCGTCAGGCGGAGGTCCTCCGCGCTGGGCGCGGCGCCTTCGCGGCGCTTCCGGGCAAGGCGCACGAACGCCGTCTTGATGGCGTTCTCAACGGCCTCAGCTCCGGTGGTCACCGTGACCAGCTGGGTCAGCCCCTTCGGTGCGACCCTGGACAGCGCCCCGTCCACGATTCCTACCCACTCGGCGGGGGGCGCGATGCCCAGCGCCGGTCGGTAGCCCGCGGCCCAATCGAATCGGCCGCCTCGCCACGCGTCCAGCAACGCCGGGTGGTTGTAGCCCAGCGGCACACATGCGATGTGACCATAGAGATCGAGGATCGTGTTCCCATCGACGTCGACGATGTAGTTGCCCCGGCTTCGGGTGGCGTCCTGGTAGAAGTGCACCGTCCGCGCGTCTTGAACCCGGGCATGGCGGACCCGCAGTTCCTCGGACTTCGGGCCGGGAATGGCCGTGGCGACGTGGATGCCCGCTGGCTCATCGGGAAACAGGGGCGGGGTGGTCATGGGGAGCCTCGGGGGCCAGCTAATCCGAAACCGGTGCCCGGATCGACCGGAGACCGGATCCACTGGCGCCCGTCGAGGCTGGTACGGCGCACCGGCAGGGGGCATCCGGGCGCGCAACACCTTAGAACGCCAGAGGGAGTCTCCATGCCCGCAGCCGCTTCCCCCCCCGCCGCTTCCCCCCCCGCCGCTTCCCCCCCCGCCGCTTCCCCCCCCGGGCCCGCCCCTGCCCGTCACGTCCACACCGAGCTTCCCGGCCCCAAGGCCCGCGCTGTCATGGCTACCGGCTCGTTCGACATGCAGTCCTTCTACCGAGCGGCGGTGATCGACGATGCGGCGAGCCAGGGCTGCTCGCTCGTCGATGTTGACGGCAACGTCTTCCTCGACATGTTCTCGAGTTTTGCGCTCGGCGCGCTGGGGTACAACCACCCGGCCATGGTCGCGGTCGCCCGCAGCGAAGCCTTCGCCCGTGCGGCCATCAACCCGACCTCCACGCCGTTCCTGACCACGTCGACCTGGTTCGACTTCATGCAGGCGATGGAGCATCGGTATGCGCCCCGCGGGATGGCGCGGATGTTCTGTGTGGACGCGGGCGGCGAAGGGGTGGAGGCTGCGGTCAAGGCCGCCTTCATCGTCCATGGTGAGAAGCGGCGGGAGAAAGCAGGAGGTTCTCCGGACCCGCTGGCGCTCGGCGAGGCTGAGAAGGCGCGGGTCATGGAGAACGCCGGCACCGACGCCGTGCTCGTGTCTTTTGCGGGCGCCTTTCACGGCCGGGGGCTCGGTCCGATGTCGGCCACCCACTCCAAGTTGATGCATAAGGCCGACCTGCCAGCGTTTCCGTGGCCTATGGTGACGTTCCCGGCCAACCGGTTTCCGTTGGCTCGCTTCGCGGAGGAGAACGCGAAGGCAGAGGCGTACAGCCTGGCCGAGCTCTCGCGCGTGCTGGACCAATACGCCGGGCGTGTGGCCGCCGTGTTGGTGGAGCCGATGCAGAGTGAAGGCGGCGACCGTCACGCCAGCGCTGCGTTCTTTCGCGGCGTACAACGGCTCGCGGGTGACGCCGGTGCCGCGTTGATCCTCGACGAGGTCCAGACCGGGGTAGCGATCACCGGCACGATGTGGGCGCACGAGCAGCTGGACCTGCCGCGTCCGCCCGATCTGGTGACCTTCGGGAAAAAGATGCAGCTTGGCGGCTTTTTCGCCACCTCCGATTACGACATCCGGCGATTTGGCCGCATGTACCAGACCCGCAACGGCGACCGGGCCAGGGCGATGCTCGCCCACACCACGCTCCTCACCATCGACGCGGAGGACCTGCTCACCAACGTCCGCGAGACCGGCCGGTTCTTCCTCGCCGGCCTGGAGGGCATCGCTGAGCGTTACCCCTCGCTCATCACCGAAGCGCGAGGTCTCGGATTTTTACTGGCGTTCGACCTGCCTGCGCCGGCTTCGCGGGACGACTTCCTCGGGCGCTGCATGAAGCGCGGGGTGTTCGCCAGCTACACGGGCACCCGGTCGGTTCGCATCCGGCCACACCTGATCACCGGGGTGGCTGAGGTCGAAGAGGCGTTGGCCTGCTTCGACGCCGTGGCGAGGGAGATGGCTGGGTGACAGACGAGCGCCCCTCTACGCCCGTCCACCCGCCGAGCCTCGCCGAGTCAATCCACTGGATAGACGAGGATATCTATGCAGGCGAGGGGCTTCAGAAGGTCCGCGAGGCGGCGAGGCGCTACTACCTCTCGGAGCCGGCGAGCCTGGAGGAGTTTCGGCGTGGGTTCGATCTGTTGAACGAGACCTTCGGACCCACTGGTGAGATCGAGACGGTGGAGATGCTGGAGAGGTGGTTCCTTGCTGGCTCGTTGGGCGCCCCGGCCGGAACGGCTGCCGTCGAGGTGGGGATCCGCGCGCACTACCACATGGTGCTCGCGCGCGACGCCGACGGGTCCATCGCGGGCGTGCGGGACTGCTTCGTGACCATAGACGAGCGCGCGTCGGCCCCGCCCGAAGGGCGCGCGCACGTGCTCATGTCCCATAGCCTCGTCCTGCCGGCGCACCGGCGGACCGGCGTCGCGGCGCTGCTTCGCCACGTCCCGATCGCGCTGGCCCGGCTCCAGCTCGAGCGGTCGCGCGCTGGCCGGTCGGGGCCCGCCCCCGCGTCCCCCCCCGCGTCCCCCCCCGCGTCCCCCCCCGAGATCCTCTTGTTCGCGGAGATGGATCAGGTCGTCCCGGCCGACAAGATCACCGTGATTCGCCTGCTCGCCTACGGCAAGGCGGGCTTCCGGGTGGTCCCCCCCTCGGTGCTGCCGTTCGCGCAGCCGGATTTCAGGGACGAGGTGCAGCACGGTGACGTCGAGCCTTGTCCTCTGCCGTTCCTCTGCGTCCTGCGGCAGGTAGGCGCAGACGCCGCCACGCACATCGCGCCGGCTCGCCTCCGCGATGTGGTGGAGCACGCGCTGGCCGTCCACCGCTGCCATGCGCGCGCCGACCACCTCGATGTGATCCGCGACCACGCCCTGCACGCGCTCGACGCGCAGGGCCCGGCGCCGGTCCCGCTCATCGCGCTGCCATCCGGGCCGAAGGAGATCGCGTTGCTGGCCCCGCTGCTGCGGGCGGTCACCTTCCCGCTCTACCCCCGGACGTGGCGTGGAGATGAACCGCTCGCCGATCCGGCGGAGGAGCTCGCGGCGCTGATCGCGATGGACCTCGGGGATCGGGGCGCCGACCGGCCGGTAGAGCCCGTTGCCGGGCTCTCGGGCGGCGTCCAACTCGCGCGGTCGTTGGCGCTGATGGCCGTGTTGCTCCCCGTCACGTTGGGCGCCATCGAGGTCTGGGAGCGGCGATGGGCCTGGCCGGTGGACCCTGCCTGGTATGGGGTGGATGAGTCCGACGACACCGTCCGGGTGCATTGCCAGAGCTTTGCGCCGGTCCGCTTCACGCCGCAGCCCGCCGCCGGGGTGACGCGCATCCTCGCCGTGGGCGGCAGCACCACCTTTGGGTTTCCGGACCATCCCGCCGGTCCGGACGACGTCGCGGGCCCCGGAAGCGGGTTCATCGGGGCGATGCAGGGTGCGCTCGACGCACGTTGGCCCGGCGCCTACGAGCTGGTCAACCTCGGGGTCAACGGCGGAAACTCGGTGGACTCCCTGCGGATGTTGCGCCGGGCGAGCCACTGGGGGGCTCGGGCGCTCGTCATCTACGACGGTCACAACGAGTTCGTCACCATGCCCGCGCACTACTCGGCCGGCATGTGGCAGTTCGCGTTGTACCGGCATGCGATGCTGCTCGCCTCGGGCGTCCGCGACTCGCCCGGCTGGGTAGGGCCGGCGGCTTCACCGTCCCCGGTCCATACGGAGGCCGTGCTCGACCTTTTTCGCGCCAACCTTCACGCCATGATGGACGAGGCGGGCGTGCCGATCGTCATCGCGACGCAGGCGAGCAACCTGTCCGGGATCGACCCGAGCTGGTCCACATCGGGTGATGCACGCGCGGTTGCTTCTCTTTCGGGCGCCGCGCTGCAAAAGCAGTGGGACGAGACGCCCCAATCCGCCGATTTGGCTTGGGCCGTGGGGCAACGCTTGCTCGCGGCAGGGCCGGTGCTCTCCGCCGCGGACGCGGACGCCGCTACCGATGCGCTACGCGCTGCCGCGGACAACGACGGGCTCACCCTGCGCGCCACCAGCGCCGTCAACGGTGTCATTCGGGAGGTTGCCGACGCACATCACGCCACGCTCGTTGACGCTGAGGCTGCGGTGCAAGCGGGCGGGGCGGCGCCGGGTACCGACCTCTTTTACGATTGGGTGCACCCCCGGCCCGAGGCGGCCCGGCGGCTTGGGCTCGCTATGCTGGAGGGGCTGGTGATGGCGGGGGTCCTGCCCGAGGTGCCGGAGGTGCCGCTGCCGGCCGCTGACTCGCTCGCCGAAGTGCGAGCCGCGCGCTCGTGGCTCCAATGGGCCTGCGTTCGCGGGCATGACCCAACGTGGCGGCTCGGCCTCGCGCGCAGCCACGCGCGGGCCGCGCTGGCGCTGAGCCCCGACGACGCCGATGCCCACGCGGTTCTGGCGATAGCGGACGCGCTCGAGGGTCGGCCGGGCGCGCTCCCCAGCGACCCGCTGGTCGTTGAGCGCGCCGCTGCCCTGCATCCACGGATCGCGGCGATTCTGGGTCATCCCAGCGCTGCAGCCGCACCGGACTAGGCGTTACGCTTACCGGAGGAGTAGCCCGTGAACGCTAAGCTGTGGATCCACAACCAGTCTGTTGACGCGCTCTGCGGCGAGACCCTTGACACCCCGAACCCGGCGACGGGCGAGCGGCTGGCCACGCTCGCTCGTGGCAAGCGCGAAGACGTCGATCGCGCGGTGGCGTCGGCCAAATCCGCCTTCCCAGCTTGGTCCCGCCTCGACCCCAACGAGCGCCAGCGCATCCTCTGGAGGGCCGGCGAGCTTGTGCTCGCCCATCTGCCCGAGCTGGCCCGGCTGGAGTCGTTGGACACCGGCAAGCCGATCGCGAACGCCACCGCGATCGACGTGCCCCGCACCGCCGATACGTTCTTCTACTTTGCGGGCTGGGCGACCAAGCTGACCGGCGACACCATCCCGGTGCGCGGCCCGATCCTCAACTACACGCTCCGTGAGCCGCTTGGCGTGATCGCCGCGATCATTCCGTGGAACTTCCCTCTGCTGCTCGCTGCCCGCAAGCTGGCGCCGGCCCTCGCTGTGGGCAATACGGTGGTGCTCAAGCCGCCCGAGGAGGCGAGCTTGTCGTCGCTACGGCTGGCGGAGATCCTCGCCGAAGCGGGCCTCCCGCCCGGTGTGCTCAACGTCGTCACCGGGCTCGGTGAAGAGGCGGGTGCGGCGCTGGTCGACCACGTGGACGTGGCGAAGGTCTCGTTTACCGGCGGAACCGACACCGGGCGGATCATCATGCGCGCCGCGGCCGGGACGCTCAAGAAGCTGTCGCTTGAGCTCGGCGGCAAGAGCCCGAACATCGTCTTTGCGGACGCCGACGTCGATCTCGCTGCAAAGAGCGCGGTGTCTGCAGTGTTCTACAATCAGGGGCAGCTGTGCACTGCCGGGAGTCGGCTGCTGGTGCAGCGCTCGGTGCTTGATCAGGTGGTGGAGACCGTCGTCGCGGGGACCAACGCATTGGTGCTGGGTGACCCGCTTGATCCGAAGACGCAGATGGGGCCGTTGGTCTCGGCTGCGCACCGCGATCGCGTGGTGTCGTACATCGGGAAGGGGAACGAGGAGGGTGCTGACCGCCGCACCGGCGGCGGCGCAGTGGGCCCCGGCTACTACGTCGAGCCCACGGTATTCTCTGGCGTCACCGCCGAGATGGCGATCGCCCGCGAGGAGATCTTCGGGCCGGTGCTGTCGATCCTGCCGTTCGACGACGTGGAGCAGGTCGCCCAGATCGCCGACGCGACCGAGTTCGGGCTGGCGGCTGGCATTTGGACGCGCGACATCGGGAAGGCTCACGCGCTCGCCGCGCGGATCCGCGCCGGCACCGTGTGGATCAACACCTACAACCGGTTCGACGCCGCGAGTCCTTACGGCGGCTACAAGCAATCCGGATTCGGTCGCGAGAACGGGCGGGCGGTCCTGGAGGAGTTGACCCAAATCAAGAGCGTTTGGGTGAACCTGGGGTAGCGCTGGGCCGTGACCCGATCCCGCCCGCCTTCCGGTTACCCCCGCCGCCCCGCTCGCTAATCCCGCCCGCCTGAGGTCCCGATGTCGTCGCTCCGCGAAACCTACCCGTACTACCTCGCGAACACACCAAGCTACGGTGCGACGGGCAGCGCCGCGCTGCTTGACGTGAAGGACAAGTACACCGGCCGTGTCGCCACGCGGGTCGCGTTGGCCGACAAGCCCACCATTGACGCGGCGATCGCGGCGGCGGCAGCGGCAGCGGCGCCTTGCCGTCGTATGCCCGCGTATGCCCGCGCGGCCGTGCTCGCGCATTGCATCCAGCGCTTTCAAGAGCGGTTTGACGAGCTCGCGGAGTCGCTTTGCGTCGAGGCCGGAAAGCCGATCAAGGACGCCCGGGGTGAGGTCACCCGGCTGATCGACACCTTTCGCGTCGCGATGGAGGAGTCGACCCGGATGAACGGGGAGATCATGGATCTCGAGATCTCCCCACGTGCAAAGGGGTATTCCGGCATGTGGAAGCGGGTGCCGATCGGCCCGGTGTCGTTCATTTCCCCGTTCAACTTTCCGCTCAATCTGGTCGCGCACAAGATCGCCCCCGCCATCGCGGTGGGCTGTCCGTGGGTGCTCAAGCCCGCGACCCGTACGCCCGTCGGAAGCTTGATCATCGGGGAGATCCTCGCCGAGACCGATCTGCCGAAGGGAGCGTTCTCGGTCCTCCCCTGCAACCGGGATGACGGCGATCTCTTCACGACCGATCCCCGGCTGAAGCTGCTGAGCTTCACCGGCTCTCCGCAGGTCGGCTGGGACATGAAGGCTCGGGCGGGAAAGAAGAAGGTGATCCTCGAGCTCGGTGGAAACGCGGCGTGCGTGGTGGATGAAGGCTCTGACCTCGACGACGTGGTCAAGCGCATCGTCGTAGGCGCGTTCTACCAGTCCGGACAGAGCTGCATCTCGGTACAGCGGATCATCGCGCACCGCTCGCTGTACAACGAGCTGCGCGACAGGCTCGTCGTCGCCACTCGGGCGCTGAAGATGGGGGACCCGCGCAGCGAAGACACGTTCATCGGGCCGGTGATCGACGAGCGGGAGGCCATCCGGCTGTCGGAGTGGGTCCACGAGGCTACTGAGCGTGGCGCCACCTTGCTCTGTGGTGGCGGACGTAACGGCCCGATGTTTGAGCCGACGCTGCTCGAGGGCGTGCCGCGGACGTGCAAGCTGTCGTGCGAGGAGGTTTTCGGCCCGGTCGCGATCATGGGCGCGTTCGACGACTTTGACGAGGCGATTCGCGAAGTGAACGACAGCGCCTTCGGCCTACAGGCTGGCGTGTTCACGCGCGACATCTACAAGGCGAACAAGGCCTGGAACGAGATCGAGTGCGGCGGCGTGGTGATCGGCGATGTGCCTTCCTGGCGAGTCGACCACATGCCCTACGGCGGCGTGAAGGACAGCGGGGTGGGCCGGGAAGGCGTGAAGTTCGCGATGGAGGACCTCACCGAGATCCGGCTCATGGTGTTGCGGACGGTGGGCTGACAGCGGACACTACGGACATGAGCGCCGTCAAGCAGCTCTCCCCGATCGCCGCCGCTGAGTACCTCACCTATGACCAGACGAGCGAGGGAAAGCACGAGCTCGTCGACGGCGAGATCGTCGCGTTGGGGGGCGAGCGGTCGAGGCGACGCTGGTTGGGCCCGCCCCGATCAGGGCTACGTCGCGCCGATCTCGGTCCAGATCTGGTCCCACAGCTGGGCCGCTTTTCCAAGGTCTCTCTGGACCTCCAGACGCTTCATTTCCTCCTCGGTGGGGAAGGGCACCGGGACGGCCTGAAGTCCATGAACGCATGCGCCGCGCGCTTGTGCTGGGCGCCCTTCGGGATGACGAGCGAGTCCGTCCACAGGGCGGCTCCCTCCTTGGGCAGGCAGTAGGCGATCTTCGGCTCGTCCTTCGAGGCCTGCGCGGTGTCGCCGTTCCACAGTTGGGCGATCCACACATCTCCAGACACCACCTGTCCTTTGACCT